>CAZTMG010000023.1:11074-21110 GCA_964614815.1 uncultured Rhizobium sp.
CTTCCTCGATGTGGCGCTCGTCTATGCGCTGATCAATTTCGTGACCACGATCGCGCTCATGAAATTCTTCCGCTACCGTTCGCTGGCGCTTCCCCTCACGGCCAGCCCCCAGAAAGGCGGCGAGGATGGCTGATGCGCCTGGCTGGATCGGGGGCGGGCTTGTGGTGCTCGGTTCGCTACTGACCTTGCTGGGGGCGGTGGGCGTGCTGCGTTTTCCCGATGTCTATACGCGTATCCATGCGGCCAGTCTCACTGACACGGGCGGGGCGACGCTGGCGCTGCTCGGACTGGGGCTGATCTCGGGCCTGACTCCCGAGACCCTGAAGCTGTTCTTCATCTGGGGGTTCATCATGCTGACGACGCCGGCGGCGTCGAACGCGCTGGCGAACGGCGCCTACGGTGCCGGCTACAAGCCCCGCATCGGCGCCTTCCAGATCGTTCCGGGCGGCGGGCCCGACGCCGAAAGCGGCGGGTCGGGCGGCGGGAGCGCAGCATGACGGCCGGGCTCGCCCTTGAGACAGGCGCTGCGCTGAACGTTGCGCTGCTTATGATGCTGGCGGCTCTCGGTTTCGCGACGGCGCAAACGCGCAGCCTGCTGTCCGCCATCCTGCTGATGAGCATCTATTCGCTGACGAGCGCGGCCTGGCTGATGGTGATGGACGCCGCGGACGTGGCCTTCACCGAAGCCGTCGTGGGGGCGGGAGCGTCCACGATCGTGTTGCTCGGCGCCATCCTGCTGACGCGCGGGACGACGGCGCGGATCGACTGGCCCGCGATGATCCTTCCTGGATTGCTGGCGCTTCTCGTGGGCGGGCTGCTGTCCTATGCGGCGCTCGGCCTGCCGGATTTCGGCGATCCCTCCTCTCCCGCCAACGCCTATGTCGGCCGGCTGTATCTCGAACACACGCCATCGGAGATTGGCGCGCCGAACGTGGTGACGGCGGTTCTGGCCAGCTATCGGGGGTTCGACACGCTGGGCGAGACGGTCGTTATCTTTTCGGCCGGCATTGGCGTGGCGTTGATGCTGGGTTTCGGCCCCCGCGCGCAGCTGCCGCCGACACCGGACCGGATGGGCGATCATCATGTCATCCTGCGCGTGGCGGCGAAGATGCTGATCCCGATGATCGCGATCTTCGCCTTTTATGTGCAGTTTCATGGCGATCTTGGCGCAGGCGGCGGCTTCCAGGCCGGCGTGATCCTCGCCGTGGCGGCGATCCTCTACGGACTCGTGTTCGGGCTGCGCGAGACGATGGCGGCGGTTCCGGTGACGTTTGTGCGCGGCATGTCCGCGCTGGGCGTGCTGCTCTATGCGGGCGTGGGCGTGATCTGCATGGCCAATGGCGGGAGCTTCCTCGACTATGACTACCTGTTCCCGCCGAATGTCGAGGCGATGATTCCCGCCAACCTGCTGGGCGATCCGCATGGCGAGCACCATTGGGGGCAGCATTTCGGCATCATGTTCATCGAGCTGGGCGTGCTGCTGACGGTGGCGTCGACCATCGTGACGATCTTCTACGGCTTCGCCGGCCGCATGGTCGAGGGCGGGGGGACGAAGCGATGAGCGATCTCCTCGGGCACTTCAACTATTTCGCTGTCGTCGTGCTGATGATGACGGGTCTCTTTGTCGTCTTCTCGACCGGCAACCTGATCAAGCGGATGATCGGACTGGCGCTGTTCCAGACCTCGGCGGCGCTTTTCTACATAAGCCTCGCGAAGGTCGCCGGAGGCACAGCGGCCATCACGCTCGATGCGGACAGTGCGGCGGGCGAGGCGCTGGCGGCCGAGCTGGATCCGTCCATCGTGGCGGAGTTCGGCGTGAACGGCGTCGTCTACTCGAACCCGTTGCCGCATGTGCTGATCCTCACCGCGATCGTCGTCGGCGTGGCGACGCTGGCGGTGGGGCTCTCCATCGCTGTGCGCGGGCGCGAGGCGTACGGTACGGTCGAGGCGGACGAGATCAGGGCGCTGTCGCGCCTGGATGCGGAAGGTCCGCAGGCGGAGCCGTCGCCGTGATCCTGTTCGAAGCGCTCCACGCCGCGCCGCCGGCCCTGACGGCGCATGCCGCGATCCTCGTGATCGCCGGCCCGCTTGTCGGCGCCTGCGCGGCTGCCCTCGCCCCGGGCGGCCGCATGGCCTGGATGGTCTCCGTGCTGGCAGCAGCGTTCGCGTTCTGGATGGCGCTGGCGCTCGCGGGCGATGTCGCGCGGCGGGGCGTGGTCGACTATGCGCTTGGCGGATTCCCGCCGCCGATGGGAATCGCGCTGCGCATCGACGCTCTGGGCGCGATGATGGCGTTGCTGATTTCGGCCATCGGGCTAGCGGGAGCGGTCTATTCGGGTCATGCGCTGGACTCCGAGACGCGCCCGGAAAAGCACACGCTTTTCCAGGCGGGGTACCTGCTCTGCGTGGCGGGCTATCTCGGGCTGGTGTTGACGGGGGATGCGTTCAACGCCTTCGTGTTCCTCGAGGTCTCCTCCATCGGGACCTATGCGCTGGTCGCCATCGGCGAAAGCCGGGATCGCCGCGCCATGCCGGCGGCGTTCGACTACCTCATCATGGGCACGGTCGGCGCCACGTTTTACGTCATCGGCGTGGGCTTCCTCTATGGCGCGACGGGCACGCTCAACATGGCGGACATGGGGGTGCGGCTGCTGACGCTGGGCGATAACCCGGCGGTTCAGGCGGGATACGCCTTCATCGTGGCTGGCCTTGGGATGAAGGCGGCGATGTTCCCGCTCCATGGCTGGCTTCCGGGGGCGTATGCAGGCGCGCCAAGTCTGGTTTCCGTCTTCCTCGCGGCGACGGCGACAAAGGCGGCGATCTATCTCATGATGAGGTTCACCTTCGACGTGTTTCCGCAGGATGCGGAGTTCGCCCGCTCATTCGTGCAGGTCATCCTCGCGCCGCTCGCGGCTGTGGCGGCGATTGTCTGTTCTGTGCAGGCGGTCTTCGGGCGGGAGATGCGCCGGATCCTGGCCTTCTCATCTGTGGCGCAGGTCGGCTTCATTCTGCTGGGGTTCTCGCTGATGACGCAGACAGGCGCATCGGCGGGGGCGTTCTACATGCTCGCGCATGCGCTGATAAAAGCCGCGCTCTTCATGGCGCTCGGCGCCTTTGCGATCAGCCTTCATGCACGGCGACTCGATGATTTCGCTGGTGTCGGCCGAGAGGCGCCGTGGTCAGCCGCGGCGTTTGCAATTGCGGCAGCCAGCCTGGCGGGCGTGCCTCTGACGATGGGGTTTCTCGGCAAGTGGATGTTGATCGAGGCGGCGCTGCTGGCGGGGCAGACGTGGATTGCCGCCGTGCTGGCGGCAGGCTCCCTGCTGACGCTGGTATATGTCGGGCGGATGATCGAGGTGATGTTCTTCCGCACGCCGGCGTCCGGCGCGCCGCGAGCAAGGGAAGCGCCCTTGGGCGTGCTCGCGCCGCTGTGGGTGTTGGCGGGCCTGTCGGCGTGGTTCGGCATTGATGCGTCGCTTCCCATGTCTCTGGCCGAGGCGAGCGCCACGGCGCTGCTCGGAGCCGCGCCATGAACGCGGGCGAATTCCTGATTCTCGCAGCCATCGGCGTGCCTGTGTTCTCGGCGCTCGTGACCTATGCCGTGGGCCGCATGCCCGATGTGCGTGAGACGCTGACACTGGTGGCCTGCATTGCGCTGGTGATCGTGACGATCTCGATCTTCGTGCGTGTTGGCGCCAGATCGCCGCCGGAGATGATGATCGCCCAGCCCCTTCCGGGGCTCGACATCGCATTCAGGCTGGAGCCGCTGGGCGCGTTGTTCGCTGTGATGGCGAGCGTGCTGTGGGGGGTGAACACGCTCTTCTCCATCGGCTACATGCGCGGCAAGCGCGAGCCGCATCAGACACGCTTCTACATGTGCTTTGCGCTGGCCATGTCGGGCGCAATGGGCGTGGCGATGGCGGCGAACCTGTTCACGCTCTTCATCTTCTACGAGATTCTGACGCTGTCGACCTATCCGCTGGTGACGCACGCCGGTACGCCCGCGGCGCAGCGTGGCGGGCGCATCTATCTCCTGACCCTGGTTGGCGCATCGGTCGTGCTATTCCTGCCGGGGATCATCGGCGTCGCCGCCTATGCCGGCTCGACGGATTTCTCGGCGGGCGGGCTGCTGGCGGGCCGCGTGGATGACACGGTCGGAAGCGTGCTGCTTCTGCTGCTGGTGTTCGGGGCGGCGAAGGCGGCCCTGATGCCCCTTCATGGATGGCTGCCGGCGGCGATGGTGGCGCCTGCGCCGGTCTCCGCGCTGCTGCATGCCGTGGCGGTGGTGAAGGCAGGCGTCGTCGCCATCCTGAAGGTGTCGACGTACATTTTCGGACCGGAGCTGATCGCCAGGCTGCCGGCGGCGACGTGGATTCTCTGGGTTGCGGCCGCTACGGTGGTGATCGCCTCGCTCGTCGCGATGACCAAGGACGATCTCAAGGCCCGGCTGGCATGGTCGACCGTGGGGCAGCTGGCCTACATCACGTCTGCGGCGATGCTGCCATGGGCGGCCGGGCTGGTGGCGGGCGGGTTGCACATGGTGTTCCACGCCGTCGCCAAGATCACGCTCTTCATGTGCGCCGGCGCTATTTATGTCGCGGCCGGGGCGACGCGCGTCTCGCAGGTGAACGGACTGGGCCGACGGATGCCCCTGGTGTTCGCGGCCTTCCTCGCCGCAAGTTTCGCCATTGTTGGCCTGCCGCCGATGGCGGGCATGTGGTCCAAGCTTCTGCTGGTCACCGCGGCCTTCGCGTGGGAGCAATGGCTGACGGCCGGCGCGCTGATCGTTTCGTCCTTGCTGAGCCTCGTCTACCTCGCTCCGGTCGCCTTTCGCGCGCTGTTTCCGCCGCATGGCGCAGAGCCGCCACGCGACTTCGTGCGGCCGGGCGGAACACCCGGCGTCGCGGTGGCGGCGATCGTCGTCACCGCGGCGGGATGCGTGGCGCTGTTCGGCCTTGCCGACGCAATCGCCAGCTATCTCATGCCGGTTCGCGTCGAGAGTTTCGTGGAGGCCGCGCCATGAGCGATATCAGGGAGCCTGAACCGCAACCGGGCGAGCCGGGCGAGCATCCGCTATCTGTCCTGCTGTTCTCGTGGATGCGGAGCAGAGCGTTCGCGCGCGTGTTTGCGCTCATGCTGCTTCTGGTCGGCGCCGCCGCAATCGGGCTGGAAATCCTGTGGCTCGCCAAGCCGGTCAAGGACGCGACGTCCCTGCCGGGTTTCCAGGCTGTTTTCGGTTTTGGCGCCTTCGCCGTGGCGGTGCTGAGCGGCTGGCCGCTCGGCAAGCTGCTTCGCCGACGCGAAGACTATTACGACACGCGAAGCGGGGAGGCTGGCCGTGACCGCTGAGCGCCTTGCCGACCTTCTGGCCAATGCCAATCCAGGCTTCTTCATCCTTGTCGCCGGGCTGCTGGTTCCATTTGCGCGGGATGTCGCATCGCGCGGAATCCTGATGGTTGGCGGCCCGGTCGTTGCGTTGGTCGCGCTTGTCTCGGCGCAAGGCCTCAGCATCAATCTGCAGACGGTCGACTTCCTTGGCCTGAAGCTGGTTCTCTACCGGCCCGACAGCCTGTCCTTCGTGTTCGGTCTCGCCTTCATCATCGCTGCGGCCCTGATCGGCATCTATTCCCTCCACCGGCGCGATGCGCTGCAGGATTCCACGGCGATGATCTATGCAGGCGCGGCCGTGACAGCCGTGTTCGTGGGCGATCTCGTCAGCCTGTTCATTGCATGGGAGCTGACGGCGATTGCGTCCGTCTTCCAGGTGCTGGCGCCGCGCACGCAGGAGAGCGGACGGGCGGCTGTACGATATCTCGTCTTCCAGGTTTCATCCGGCCTGCTGGTACTGGCGGGCGTCTGTCTGTTTGCTGCGGCCACGGGCAAGACGCAGTTCGCGCTGATCGCTCCGAGCATGACTGGCCTGCCCGTCGGCGTGATGGACATCAACGCGCCGGGGGCCGTTCTGATCCTTGCCGGGTTCGGCATCAAGGCGGCTTTCCCGATGGTGCACAACTGGCTGCAGGACGCCTATCCCAGGACAACCGAGACCGGCGCCGTGGCGCTCTCGGCCTTCACCACCAAGCTCGCCGTCTACGCGCTGGCGCGCTATTTCGCGGGGCTCGACTGGCTGGTCTGGATCGGCGCCGTGATGACGGTTTTTCCCGTCTTCTTCGCCGTGATCGAGAACGATCTCCGCAAGGTTCTGGCCTACAGCCTCAACAATCAGGTCGGATTCATGGTCTGCGCCGTGGGCATCGGAACGCAACTGGCCGTCAACGGCGCCGCCGCCCACGCCTTCGCGCATATCATGTACAAGGCGCTGCTCTTCATGAGCATGGGCGCCGTGCTGATGCGCGCCGGCACGACAAAGGCGAGCGAGCTGGGCGGCCTGCATCGCACGATGCCGTGGACGACGCTTTTCTGTCTTGTCGGCGCGGCGTCGATCTCGGCGCTGCCGCTTTTCTCCGGCTTCGTCGCCAAGTCGATGGTGATGTCGGCCAGCCATGCGGATGCCTCGCTGTTCGTCGTGTGGATCATGCTGCTCTTTGCGAGCGCAGGCGTGCTGGAGCATTCGGGCATCAAGATTCCATATTTCGCCTTCTTCGGGCACGACAGCGGCCGGCGTCCACAGGAGGCGCCGTTCAACATGCTGCTCGCCATGGGTGCGGCGGCGGCGCTGTGCATCCTGATCGGCGTCTCGCCGGGCTGGCTCTACCAGTTCCTGCCCTACCAGGAGGCGGCGCTCGACTATCTGTCGACGGAGCTGTGGACCCCGGCCCATGTGCTGCAGCAGTTCCAACTCCTCGTCTTCGCGACACTCGCCTTCATGCTGCTGCAGTGGTGGAAGCTCTATCCGGCCGAAAAGCCGGGGCTGATCCTCGATGTGGAATGGGTGTGGCGGCGGGGCGCGCCAATGCTTGGCGCGGCGTTGTCGCGGCCCGCGCGGGGCCTGGGACGGTTCGTGTCCGGCCTGGTCGCGGAAAGTCTCGGCGGGATTCAGGCCCTGGCCCGGCAGGTGTTCGCAGCCGACGGCTGGGTTGCGGCGCGGCTTCCGCTGACCGCAACGGCGGGAGCAAGCCTCGCAATACTGGCGCTTGTTCTTGCTGTTTCTCTCCTTGGGTAGACGTTCCCAGCAATCCGGGGGCGAATAGCCGGCGGAATCCGCGCGGTATTTACAGCGTTGGAGAACTGCCAGAATATCCAGACAGTATTTGCGTGGGCATCCTGCGAATCATTGCTATCGGAAAGCGCCGCTGCACATGGAATCCGGTTCCCGACCTGCATCTCATCTTATCGAGCTGGCTTCGAACATTGTGTCTGCCTACGTCGCGCACAATCCGGTTCCGCCGGCGGAGCTGCCGCGCCTGATCGAGCGGGTTCACGCCACGCTGCTCGAAATCGGAGGGGGGGCTGCGCCCGAACCCCGGAACGAGATGAAACCGGCTGTCCCTGTCAAGAAATCCGTGACGGACGATCACATCATCTGTCTGGAGGACGGCAAGAAGTTCAAGTCGCTGAAGCGCCATTTGCGCACGCGCTACGACATGTCGCCGGAGGAATATCGCGAGAAGTGGGGCCTGCCGGCCGACTATCCGATGGTCGCGCCAAACTATGCGCGGCAGCGGTCGGACCTCGCCCGAAAGATGGGTCTCGGACTGCAGCGGAAGTAGGAACGGACACGCCATGTCCGGCTCTCCCTGCTGTCACCTTCCTCACGCTTGCGCGAGCCGTTGCCGCTTCGTACCGGCGGGGCAGACACGGCGCCGCGGGCGCTCCGGCGGCAGGCGGCGGGTCACCCAACCAGAGGTTGAGTCTCCAGCCGACGGTCAGCACAGCCTGTAGCTGCAAACACCCGGGGTGTCTTGCTGGAATGACTCCAGTTCGCACTGAAAATGCGGCGCCTTCGGACCGTGTCCGCAACAAGACACACATTTGGGTTTTGTTGACGCAGATGAAGATTTGGTTGCGCAAGCCCCTTGCCGGACTCCGCGAACCGAATCACGCTTGCGTACAGTGATGCACATCACCGGGCCGCAACGAGTTGCGCGTACGTGCGGGGAGCGGCTCCCTCAGTAAGTAGGACCTGCAGGTCGGGCTGGCCGGAGCAGGTCCCGTACAACAATGGAGAGTCCTTGCCGGATGCGGGTCCAAGCCTGCACCGTCTGGATTTAGGGGCTGAGAGATGTCGTTTGAACAGAAGCATGCTGCCCCCAGCGGGCAGCAGAAGGTGCTTGAGGCGTGGCGCAAGCGTCTGCGCGGGCGCGCCTTCATCACGGCCGGAGATATCGATATCCCGGCGATCAATCGCGAACTGGCCTACGTGTCCGTGCTGAGCTGCGAGGATGGCTGCTTCCGTTTCCGTCTGGCGGGCACGGGCCTGCACCCGGTGTTCGGCGGCGAAGCGCGCGGCAAGACCACGGACGACATCGAAGCCTGTCGCGGCGGCCTGATGTGGGGGGAAATGGCGACACGGGCGATCCTGCGCAGCGTCCCGGTCTCAGGCGTCAACCGCCTCCCCGACGGCTCCTATCATTACTGGCTTCGTCTCCCGATGTCGTCGGACGGGGTCGCGGCCGACATGGTGCTCTGCCATGACCGGTACCTGCCGCCGGACGCAGGGCATGATCCGGACCGCGCGGCGCTTCGGGTCGATCTGTCGCTGCGGCGCGACCAGGGCGTGCTGGCCCCTGCCTGATCCGTTCCGCAGTTTTCCACAGTCTTTGCTTATTCACAGAACGCCGAAACAGGTCCGAATCGGACCGGGAACAGACCGGAATCGGGGGCGGAACCCGCCCCATCTCCCTCTCCGGTCCAAGGCGCCTAATGGTGGTGATCCTCGTCGGGGACCTGGTTGTACTTGCCGCACTTCGGGCACTTCACGGCGTCGAAGGGCTCGCCATGGAAAACGTCCATGTGGCTCACATTGTCCATGAGCCGGGTCTTGCAGGCACCACAACGGTAGGTGGTGTCGCCCTGGCCTTCGAGCGCCAGCCTGCCGGCCTCGGGCGCGAGCACGATGGCGTCGGCCGGGGGCTTCGGGATGATGCGCATTTCCTTCTGCGGCATGGCGGGCTCCTTCTGGGCGAGCCGCATGTGCCGCCGTCGCAACGGTTTCGTCAAGCTCAGTGGGACACCAGAAGCGGCAGGGGCAGCGCGCCGAGAATGTCCCGGCTGACCCCGCCCAGCAGGAGCTGGCGCATCCGCGAATGGCCATAGAGCCCCATCACGATCATCTCGGCGCCAAGCATGCCGGCATGGCGCTGGATGATGCTGGCCGTCTCCATGTCGTCATTGCGGTCGACATGCATGCGCGCCGTGCGGCAGCCATGGGCCTCGAGATTGCGTCTCATCAGACCGTCGAAATCGTCCGGCGCGTCCGGCGAGACGGAGAGGAAGTGCACCTCCTCCGCCGCCGTCAGGAAGGGCCAGGCGTCGCGCAGGGCGCGGGCGGCCTCGCGCGATTCCTTCCACGCCACCATCACACGCTTGCCGAAGGGAAGCGGGAAGCCGCGCTCCGGCAGCACCAGGACCGGCCCGCCGGCGCCCATGCCGACATGCGAGGCGCTGATGGCGTATGCGCCGAAAGCGGACGTAGCAACATGCGGGAAGATTGTGAGGTCGAAGCGGCGTACGGCCGCAAGGACGGCCAGATCGTCATCGCCGTTGATCTCCATCCAGTGCGGCTCCAGGTCGTGCCGCGACAGGACGGTTTCAAAGACGGTGCGGGCCTCGGCGCAGGCGAGAGCCAGATTGTGATCGCGCTCCTCGACCCAGGCTTCCACCGTGACAGCCGCGCTGAATGTGTCGCCGACGACGAAGCCGGGAACATGGTCCGAACGGAGGAACACGCCGGTCAGCGACGCGCCAAACCGGGCGGCGATGTGGGCGGCGGCGGCGATACGCGACTGCGAGGCGGCAGTGTCGTCGGCCAGGACAAGGATGTTGCGGTAACTCATGGACGCCTTCCAGCAGCTGCAGGCGGGTCAATTTGGAATACGGTAGCAGGGGCGCGCCGAAGGCCGCTTGACCGGCGTCA
>CAZTMG010000023.1:21120-21717 GCA_964614815.1 uncultured Rhizobium sp.
GGGGATGCGCCCGAGACGATGGGACTTTGGGCGGGATCGGTTCGGATCGAACGCGTCCGGCCTGTCATCGCGGTCGCAGCTGGCGCGCCCCGGGCGCGGCCAAGAGGCCGTTGAGCTTTCACAATGTTTCCCGGATCTCGCCCGGGATGAAAGCAAGGGGGCGCGGTCCGCCCGCCCGTCGCGGGTCGTCAGCCGAGGCGTTTCACCAGCCCGTCATACTGGCTCCAGAGAGCTTGCGGCAGGCGGTCGCCGAACTTCTCGAAGAATTCGGGAATCTTCGAGGCCTCATCACGCCAGATCTCGTGATCGACGGTGAGGAGCGTCTCCATCTGCTCGTCGGTCAAGCCGAGGCCGGAGATGTCGAGCGAAGATTTCGCAGGCACGCGGCCGATGGCCGTGTCGACGGCCTGCGCCCTGCCTTCCGTCCGCTCGAAGATCCATTTGAGAACGCGGCTGTTCTCGCCGAAGCCGGGCCAGATGAACTTGCCGTTGCGGTCCTTCCGGAACCAGTTGACGAAGAAGATCTTCGGCAGTTTCGCTCCGGCCTTCTGGCCGATCCTCAGCCAGTGGCCGAAATAGTCGGCCATGTTGTAGCCG
>CAZTMG010000023.1:21804-22037 GCA_964614815.1 uncultured Rhizobium sp.
CCTTCGGAGGCGACCGTCGAGCCCATGAAGACGCCGTGCTCCCAGTCGAACGCTTCCGTCACCAGCGGGACAGCCGAAGCGCGGCGTCCGCCGAACAGGATGGCGCTGATCGGAACCCCTTTCGGGTCCTGCCATTCGGGCGCAATGATCGGGCATTGCTCCGCCGGGCAGGCGAATCGGGCGTTCGGATGGGCGGCGGGCTCGCCCATCGCCGGCGTCCATGCGCGGCCGCG
>CAZTMG010000024.1:0-620 GCA_964614815.1 uncultured Rhizobium sp.
AAGGCTCGCTGATGGAGGCATGCGCGGCGGGCGTGCGAGCGCTGGCGCGCGTGCGCTCGACGCGGGCGCCCGCGCCGGGGCGGATGACGCTTGTTGACGGCGCGCCGGGCTTTGCCTTCGATACGCCTGAAGAAGGCGTGGCGCCGGGGCAGGCCTGCGTGATCTATGCTGCGCCCGACGGGCGGACAGTGCTTGGCGGCGGGTTCATTGCGACGACGGTGAGCGCGGCGGCCAAGCCCGGCGTCGTCATTTGCTGAAGCGAGCGCCCATGCAGGTCCAGCGCGTGACGCCGATCCTCAATGTTTCCAGCGTGACTGCAAGCCAGGCGTGGTTTGCGAAGGTTGGCTGGCGGCCCGGATTCGCGTGGGGGCCGGATGGGGGCGAGCCGGGTTTTGGCAGCGTGTGCACGGACACGGCGGAAATATTCCTCTGTGTCGGGGCGCAGGGATCGCGCGGCGCGATCATGCCGAGATTTCCGGGGGACGACGAGACAGACGGCGTGTGGATGAGCTGGTGGGTGGAAAGCCCGGCGGAGGTGGATGCGCTGCATGCGCGCGCGCTGGAGCAGGGGCTGGTCGTGACCTATCCGCCGACGGATGAGCCGTGGGGCGTGCGCGAGT
>CAZTMG010000024.1:630-2700 GCA_964614815.1 uncultured Rhizobium sp.
CCTGCGCCATCCCGACGGGCACATGTTCCGCGTCAGCGCCGGGCTGAAGGGCGAGGCAGCCTAGTCGCCCGTGAACTTCGGGGCGCGGCCTTCGAGGAAGGAGGAAACGCCTTCGGCATAGTCGGCGCTCTGCTGCATCAGGGCGAAGGCCTCGAGGTCGCGGTGGCCGGCGGCCTGGCTGAGCGCCAGGGCCGCAATGTTGACGTCGCGCTTCACCATCTTCAGCGCCGTGGGGGGAAGACCGCCGGCGATGCGCGCATACTCCAGCGCGCCGGCCAGGGCCGCGCCATCGTCGGTGACGGCGTCGGCAAGTCCCCAGGCGAGCGCGGTCCTCGCATCGGCCTTCTCGCACAGCGCGACGAGGCGCTTGGTCCGGGCGGGGCCCATGAGCGCCGTCAGGCGTGGAATTGCGCCCCAGCTCATGTTCATGCCGCGGGCAACCTCGGGCACGAAGATGGTGGCTGACGCCGCCATGACGCGAAGGTCGCAGGCGACCGCCAGCGCAACGCCGCCGCCGACACACCAGCCGTCTATGGCCACGATCGTGAGGGCGTCGATCCTTTCCCACGCCTCGCACATCTCCGGTCCGGCGCGGAGGGCGAGCCGGCGACGGGCGAGGCCCTGCGCCGTCTGGCTCGCGCGGGCGGGCTCCTTGAGATCGGCGCCCAGCGAGAAGTTGCGGCCATTGCCGGTGAGAATGACGGCCGAGATGTCCGGATCGGCATGAAAGCTGCGCGCGGCGTCGGTGAGCTGGCGGATGGCCTCGAGCGAGAGGGCGTTGGCCTTGTCGCCGCGATCGAAGCGCACGACGGCGGTGCGGCCTTGCCGCTCGACGGTAACCCACCTCGCCTGCATGCGGCCTGCTCCCATCCCTCAGGAGGGCGAAGTATGCGGCTGGCGACGCTGCCCGTCCATGCGCGCCTGCGGTGCGACCGGCGCCTGCGCGACCGCCCCGGCTTGCGAGCGTCAGGCGGGAGCCGCCCCTTGCAGGACAGGGCGCAGGTCCGCCTCCCGTGTCGTCATCCTGAAGAACAAGGCCTTTTGCCCCGTCTGGCGCGCACCCGACGCCAAGGCGGCCGCCAGACCTGACATCAGCGGCGCGCCACGCTATCTTTCCAGCGCAACTCCGATAGCCTTCGCCCGTTCCCCGCCGCTTGACTTGGGGCAGGGGTGGAGGATTGTGCAGCGCACATCGACAAGAAAGGCTTTCCCCATGAGCGCATCCGATCCCGTCGTCATCGTAGGCATGGCGCGCACGCCGATGGGCGGCCTGCTCGGCGAGCTCGCCGGATTTTCCGCCAATGAGCTTGGCGCGATCGCCATTGAAGGCGCCGTGAAGGAAGCCGGCGTCCGGGGCGAGGATGTGGACCTGGTCTACATGGGCAACTGCCTGCCGGCCGGACAGGGCCAGGCGCCTGCGCGCCAGGCGAGCATCAAGGCCAAGCTTCCGAAGGGCGCGCAGGCCACGACCGTGAACAAGATGTGCGGGTCGGGAATGCAGGCGGCGGTGATGGGACGCAATGCGATCCTGGCGGGCGAGGCGACCGTGGTTGTCGCAGGCGGCATGGAAAGCATGACCAACGCGCCGCACCTGATCGACCTGCGCAAGGGTCACAAGTATGGCGCTGCCAGCCTGAGGGACCACATGGCGACGGACGGGCTTGAAGACGCCTATGCCGGCGGGGCGATGGGCAACTTTGCAGACATGATCGCGAAGGAGTACCAGTTCACGCGCGAACAGCAGGACGCCTATGCGCTCGAAACGCTGAGCCGCGCGCAGGCCGCCACCCGGGAAGGCCGGTTCAAACGCGAGATCGCGCCGGTGGTCGTGAAGGGCAAGGGCGGCGACGTCACGATCGACACGGACGAGCTGCCTCGCAACGCCAAGCCGGAAAAGATCCCCCAGCTCAAGCCCGCCTTCTCGAAGGACGGCACGGTGACGGCGGCGAACGCCTCGGCCATATCTGACGGCGCCGCAGCGCTGGTGCTGATGAAGGAATCCGAGGCGAAGAAGCGCGGCCTGAAGCCGCTGGCGAGGATCGTGTCGACGGCCTCGCACAGCCATGAGCC
>CAZTMG010000024.1:2740-6492 GCA_964614815.1 uncultured Rhizobium sp.
CGGCGATGCAGAAGGCGCTCGACAAGGCCGGCTGGAAAGCCTCCGACGTCGATCTGTGGGAGATCAACGAGGCGTTTGCGGTCGTGCCGATGATCGCGATGAAGGAGCTTGGCATCACGCACGACAAGATCAATGTGAACGGCGGCGCCTGCGCCCTCGGCCACCCGATCGGCGCTTCGGGCGCGCGCGTGGTCGTGACCCTGATCAACGCCATGGAGCAGAAGGGCGCGAAGAAGGGCGTGGCTGCGCTCTGCATCGGCGGCGGCGAGGGCATCGCCATGGCGATCGAGCGGGCCTGACGCATGGCGGGCGATGTGGTGAAAATCCCCAGCGGGTCGAAGCTGGGGCTTGGCTTCT
Source organism: uncultured Rhizobium sp. (assembly GCA_964614815.1). Taxonomy (GTDB): domain Bacteria; phylum Pseudomonadota; class Alphaproteobacteria; order Caulobacterales; family Hyphomonadaceae; genus UBA7672. The sequence continues at coordinate 3,098 of CAZTMG010000024.1, forward strand.
CGCGCGCGGTGCGCGTGGGCGACATGATCTTCGTATCGGGTTGCGCGCCCATCGCGCCGGATGGTTCGGTGGCGGCGCCGGGCGACATGAAGGCGCAGACCAAGCGCTGTCTCGAAATCATCGAGGCGGCGCTGGTGCAGGCCGGATCGGATATCAAGCATGTGGTGCGCACGCGCGTGTTCCTCACCGACATGAGCCGGTGGAAGGAAGCGGGCGAGGCGCACGGCGAGGTCTTCAAGGAGATCGAGCCGGCGACATCCTTCCTGGGCACGAACGCGTTGATCAACCCCGGCTGGCTGGTCGAGGTCGAGGCCGACGCGGTGGTGTCGCGCTGACGTGCTGGCGATTCTCGACGCGGCGTATGGGGATGATGCATCGGTAGCGGGCTGCGTGACGGCGGCGGCCTGGGAATCGGCTGACCTGCTGGGCGAGTACACGCATCGCGACGGGCCGGCGGCGGACTATCAGCCAGGCGAGTTCTATCGCCGCGAGCTGCCGTTGCTGATGTCGGTTCTGGGTATGCTGCCGCGCAAGCCGGACGCCATCGTGATCGACGGCTATGTCTGGCTGGGCGTCGAGGACCGCAAGGGGCTTGGCGCGCATCTGCATGAAGCGCTGGGCGGGAAGACCGCCATCATCGGCATCGCCAAGACCAAGTTCCATGGCGCGAGCTACTGGGCGGCGGATGTGCGCCGGGGCGCGAGCGAGAGCCCGCTCTATGTGACGGCGGCGGGCATTCGGCTGGACGAGGCCGCAGCGGCCGTGAAGCGGATGCATGGGGCCCATCGCATTCCCACGCTGGTGGGGCGCGCCGACAGGCTGGCGCGGGAGGCGTTGAAAGCCTAGGCTGGCGGACACGGATCCCGGGGAGACCTTCATGCTCAGCTATGACGTCTGTGAGTGCGGAGCGCCGCTGCAGCGGGTTGAACGCGAGACCCCGAAACCTTCCGGCAGTGAAGTCGTGCTGCGGGTGATCGCGGCGGGCGTGTGCCACTCCGACCTGCACATCTGGGACGGCTATTACGACATTGGCGGCGGGCAGAAGCTGAAGCTGCAGGATCGCGGCGTGAAGCTGCCGCTGACGATGGGACATGAGAATGTCGGCGAGGTGATTGCCGTCGGTCCCGAGGCAAAGGGCGTTTCGGTTGGCGATGTGCGGCTGATCCATCCGTGGATGGGGTGCGGCCAGTGCGTGGTGTGCCGGCGCGGGGAGGAGAATCTCTGCGTGAAGCCGTGCAGCGTGGGCATCCATCGCGGCGGCGGGTTTGCGACGCACCTCGTGGTTCCGCATCCGCGTTACCTGTTCGGCATTGGCGGGCTGGCGCCGGAGCGGGCGGCGCCGCTGGCCTGCTCGGGCGTCACGGCCTATGGCGCGCTCAGGAAGGTGAGCGACACGCTTTCTGATGAGCCCGTGGTGATGATCGGTGCGGGCGGCGTGGGCCTGATGGCGCTGGCGCTGCACGGGAAGATGGGCGGCAAGCGCGCGATCGTGGTGGACATCGATCCGGCGAAGCGCGAGGCGGCGCTGAAGGCGGGCGCGGCGCATGTGATCGATGGGGCGGCGAAGGATGTCGCGGACCAGATCCGGGCGGCGACGGGCGGCGGCGCCTGGGCCGTGATCGATTTTGTCGGCGCGGGACCGACGGTGAAGCTGGGCGTGGACACGGCGATCAAGGGCGGCAAGGTGATCGTCGTCGGCCTGTTTGGCGGCGACGTGACGATTCCGACGCCGTTCCTGCCGATGAAGGCGCTGAGCGTGCAGGGCAGCTATGTCGGCAGCCTGGGCGAGATCGCGGAACTGCTGGCGTTGGTGAATGCGAAGGGGGCGCCCGACGTTCCGGTAGCGACGCGTCCGCTGAACCAGATCAATGCAGCGCTGAACGACCTTCGCGACGGCAAGGTGATCGGCCGGGTGGTGATGACGCCTTGACCGGGAGCAGTGATGGTCGCCGTCGTTGAGGAATTCCATCTCCAGTCGCGCTTCTGTGCGGAGTTCGGCTCGCCGTTCACGGCGCAGCTTCTGGCGCGGGCGGCGGAGGATATCGAGGCGGGCGGCGTCGTTGCGCGGATCACGGAGGGATGGCCGGGCAATCCACGCGCGGATGCGGTGTCGCTGCGGTTTGCCGGAGCGCTGCATGCGGCGGTGCTGACGGGGCGCGACAACCGGCTGGCGGCGGAATATCCGCAATCGCGGGGCGACTGGTCGATGGATCGCGTGTGGCCCCTGGCGCGCGATCTTGTGGCGCGCGACGAGGCCTGGGTGCGGGATTTCATGACCTCGCCGCCGCAGACCAACGAGACGGCGCGATCGACGGGCCTTGCATGCGGATTCATGTGGCTGGCGGAACGCTCGCCCCAGCCCTTTCACATGCTGGAGCTTGGCGCGAGCGCCGGGCTGAACCTGTACTGGGACAGGTTCGCATTCGCCCATCCGCCGTGGAGTCGCATGGACGTGGACGGGCCGATGATGCCGACGGAGATACGCGGCGATGCGCCGGCCTGGCGCGGGATCAGCATCGCATCGCGTGCGGCCTGCGACCAGAACCCGCTCGATGTCCGCCGCCCGGACGATCAGGTGCGGCTGCGCGCCTATGTCTGGGCGGACCAGACCGCGCGGCTGGAGCGGCTGAATGCGGCGATGGCGACGGCGCAGCGCGCGGGCGTGCGTGTGGATCGCGCGGATGCGGCGGCGTGGGTGCGCGCGCGCCTGGCGGGGGAGCTGCCGGAGGGGACCTCCGTGGTCTATCATTCCGTCTTCCTGCAATATCCGCCGTACGAGGCGCGCGAGGCGATCGTGTCCGCCATCGCGGCGGCCGGCGCGCGCACCACGGACATGCGCCGTCTTGCCTGGATCAGCTTCGAGCCCGAGAGTCTTGTTGGCGGCCCCTCCGGGTCGAAGCGGTATGTGCTGAAGGCCGTGACGTGGGCGACCGGACAGCGCCGGGAGGCGACGCTGGCCGAGGTCGACCCGCACGGGCGGCACATGACGTGGGCGGGGTGAGGCCGTCTACTCGGCGGCCTTCAGAGCCGGCGGCTCCGGCGTCCATTTGAGGCGCGGGCTACGGGCGGCGCGGGTCTCGTCCAGGCGGCGGGACGGGGCCAGGTGCGGCGCGGATTTCAGCGACGGATCCTTCTGTGCGGCGCGTCGCGCGATGGAGGCGAGGGCGTCGCAGAAGCGGTCCAGCTCGGCTTTCGATTCCGTCTCGGTCGGCTCGATCAGCATGGCGCCGTGGACGACGAGCGGGAAATACATCGTCATCGGATGATAGCCCTCATCGATGAGGCCCTTGGCGATGTCGATCGTTTCGATGCCAGTGTCCTTCAGGAAGGCGTCGGAGAACAGCGCCTCGTGCATGCAGTAGCCCGGGAAGGCGGGCGACATGACGCCGCTGAGG
>CAZTMG010000024.1:6598-6861 GCA_964614815.1 uncultured Rhizobium sp.
GCCCATCTGGCCATGGAAGGCGCACATGCGCCCGAAGGAGCCGGGCGCTTCCGAATGATGCTCCACGAAACGGAGGCCGTCCGCCGTCTTCACGATGAAGGGCACCGGCGCATGCGGGGCGAGGGCCGCGGAGAGAACGGTGGGGCCCGAGCCGGGGCCGCCGCCGCCATGGGGCGTGGAGAAGGTCTTGTGCAGGTTGATGTGCATGGCGTCGACGCCGAGATCGCCGGGGCGGACGCGGCCGACGATGGCGTTGAAGTTCG
>CAZTMG010000024.1:6891-21619 GCA_964614815.1 uncultured Rhizobium sp.
GTGGATGAGATCGGCGATGTCCCTGATGTCTCGCTCGAACAGGCCGCAGGTGTTCGGGTTGGTCAGCATGATGCCGGCGACATCCGAGCCGTCGACCAGCTTGGCCCTGAGCGCCTCCATGTCGACGCGGCCGTCGGCTGCAGCCGGGATCTCGTCCACGGTGAAGCCGCACTGCGCAGCGGTGGCGGGGTTTGTGCCGTGCGAGGATGCAGGCGCAAGCACGCGCTTGCGGTGGCCTTCGCCTTTCGCGATCAACGCCGCCCGGATGGCGAGCATGCCGCAGAGTTCGCCATGCGCGCCGGCTTTCGGGCTCATGGCGACGGCGGGCATGTTGGTGAGCTTCATCAGCCAGCCGGCCAGCTCCTCGATCACTTCGAGCGCGCCCTGCACGGTGGATTGGGGCTGCATCGGGTGGATGTCGGCGAAGCCGGGGAGGCGGGCGACTTTTTCATTCAGCCGAGGATTGTGCTTCATCGTGCACGAGCCGAGCGGGAAGACGCCGAGGTCGATGGCGTAGTTGCGCTGCGACAGGCGCACATAATGGCGCACCGCTTCAGGCTCAGTGAGGCCGGGGAGGCCGGGGGGCGCAGACCGCGTGACGCCGCCGAGGCGGGATTTCGCGCCTTTCGGCTGGGCGAGGTCGACGCCGGTCTTGTCCGTCGAGCCGATCTCGAAGATCAGCCCTTCGGCCTGAAGCAGGCCGTGGGAGCCGGAGACCGTTCTGGTGATCGCGGCGCCGTCTGCGGCGCTGGGCGAGGTGGGACGGCCGGTGGAGTTCATGGTCATTTCAGCACCTCGGCGAGCGCTCCGGCATAGGCGTTGATGTCCTCAGCCGTGCAGCATTCCGTCGCCGCGGCGACGATGACGTTGTCCATTCCTGCGCCTGGGAAAAGGCGGGAGGCGCGGACGCCGCCGAGCACATCGCGCTTTTCGAGGGCGGCGAGGACTTCGCCGGCTGGCTTTGGCGTCTCGAAGGCGATCTCGTTGAAGTAGCGGGGCGTTAGGATTTTCACGCCTTTCACCTTCTCCAGCGCGTCGGCGAGGTCGCAGGCGGCTTCGTGATTGAGCGTGGCCAGCTGGGTGAGACCCTTGTCGCCCAGCAGCGTCATGTGAGCGGTGAAGGCCAGCATGCAGAGGCCGCTGTTCGTGCAGATGTTGGAGGTCGCCTTGTCGCGGCGGATGTGTTGCTCGCGCGTCGAAAGCGTGAGCACGAAGCCGCGCTTGCCGTCGGCGTCCACCGTTTCGCCGCAGAGACGGCCGGGCATCTGGCGCAGGAATTTCGACCTGGCGGCAAAGAGGCCGACATAGGGGCCGCCAAAGCCGAGGGGAACGCCGATGGACTGGCCTTCTCCGACCGCTATGTCCGCGCCCATCTCGCCTGGCGTCTTCACGAGGCCGAGCGAGACGACTTCGGTGAACACCGTGACCAGCAGCGCGCCTTTCGCGTGGGCGGCGTCGCCGACGGGCGTGAGATCCGTAACCGTGCCGAACACGTTGGGCGACTGGCCAATAACGCAGGCGACCGTGTCGTCGATGTGGCCGGAGAGATCCAGTTCGCCATCAATCGCGGGAGGAAGCTGGATCACCTTGATGCCGGCGGCTTCGCACAGCGTGCGCGTGGTGTCGGCATAATGCGGATGCAGGCCGCCGGAGAGAACGACAGTCGCCCGCTTCGTCACCCGGCACGCCATGACGGCGGCCTCGGCGCAGGCAGTCGAGCCGTCATACATGGAGGCGTTGGCGACCTCCATGCCTGTGAGCGCGCACACCTGCGTCTGGAACTCGAACATCGCCTGCAGCGTGCCCTGCGCGATCTCGGGCTGGTAGGGCGTGTAGCTGGTGAGGAATTCCGAGCGCTGGATGATGTGATCGACGCTGGCCGGGATGTGGTGCTTGTAGGCGCCGCAGCCGACGAAGAACGGGCCGTCCGAGGCGGCGCGGTTCTTCTTCGACAGCCTCGTCATGTGGCGCTCGACCTCCAGTTCGCCCATATGGTTCGGCAGGCCGGGGACGGGGCCCTGCAGGCGCGCAGCCTTCGGGACGTCGCCATAGAAATCATCCACGGATCTGGCGCCGATGGTTCGGAGCATCTCCGCGCGGTCATCCGCGGTGAGAGGGAGGTAGCGCATGACTAGACCTTCTTCGTCATCTCGGCCGCGAGTTGGCGCGCGGCGGGGTCGGTGGAATGGAGGAAGCCGTTGTGAACGCCTGTGCGGTCGCCCTCGGAACGGTTCTGGGACAGTTTGGCGATGCCCTCGATCGCATCGATGGTCAGGCGGACGCCCGTGATCGCGTTGAGCATCTTCGCGATGTAGTCGTCGGGTGCGTCGCTGACCTTCCATGGAACGGCGGCGGGTTGTTCCATCATGTCGGTGATGCGGCTGACCTGGTCGCGCAGGGCTGTGGCGTCGCTGAAGGTTTCGAGCGTGCCGGAGACATGGACGGCCATGTAGTTCCAGGTGGGCACCACCTTGCCGTGCTCGCGCTTGGACAGGTAGAGCGAGGGCGTCACATAGGCGTCGGCCCCGCTGAAGATCGCGAGGGCGCGGACCGGTGTGGTCGCAAGCGCGGCGATGGGATTGCCGCGCGCGACGTGGCCTTCGACCGAGAGCAGCTGATCGTCGGCGCCGCGCTTCAGGATCATCGGGATGTGCGCCGCCTGCGGGCCCGCCTCGCCAGAGACAACCAGCGTTGCGAAATGGCGCGCCTCGATGAAGGCGGCCATCTCTGCCGGATCGTCCATGCGGAAGGCGGGCTGGGCGTACATCTCAAGCCATCATTGAGTTGCGCAGAAGGCGTCGTAGGCGGCCTTGTCCATCAGGCCGGCGAGCTGGCCCTTGTCGGCGAGCCTGATCTTCACGAACCAGCCGGCGCCTTCAGGGTCTTCATTGACCTTGGCGGGTTCGTCGACGATGGCCTGGTTGCCTTCCACCACCTCGCCCGAGACGGGGGCGTAGACGTCGGAGGCGGCCTTCACCGACTCGACGACGGCCATGTCGGCCTCCTTCTTCACCGACTTGCCGATATCCGGCAGCTCGACGAACACGACATCGCCCAGCTTTTCAGCGGCGAACGCCGTGATGCCCACAGTGCCGATGTCGCCCTCGACGCTGATCCATTCGTGTTCCTTCGTATAGTACGTGGTCATCTCACCCTCTCAGCTTGTCTGGTTCAGCGTTTGTAGCGCGCAGGAACGAAAGGCAGCGTGACGATCTCGGCATCCAGCGGCTTGCCGCGGACAAGAAGTTTCACGGGCGTGCCGGCCCTGGCGTAGCTGGCGTCGACATAGCCCTGCGCGACGGGGCCATTGACCGTGGGGCCGAAGCCGCCGGACGTTATGACGCCGATGGTCTCGCCATTGGCATTCTGGATTTCGGCGCCCTCGCGGGCAGGGGCGCGGCCGATCGGCTTGATGCCGACGCGTTTCGAAGGAACGCCTTCCTTGAGTTCGCGCAGGATGCGCTGGGCGCCCGGGAAATCTCCGCGTTCGCGGCGGACCTTTGAAATCATCCAGGACAGCGACGCGGCGACAGGCGTCTTTGTCGTGTCGATGTCATGACCGTAGAGGCAAAGACCGGCTTCGAGGCGCAGACTGTCGCGCGCGCCCAGGCCAATGGGCTTCACGCGATGATCTTCCAGCAGGCGGCTGGCGAAGGCTTCGCCATGTCCGGCTGGCACGAGGATTTCGAAGCCGTCCTCGCCGGTATAGCCGCAGCGTGTGACGATGACATTGCCGTAGGGCGTGTCCTTGATCTGCCTGAACGTCATGAAGGTGAGGGGGACGGCTTCGGGGAAGACGCCGGCGATCACCTCTTCGGCTTCCGGTCCCTGCAAGGCGATGAGCGCACGGTCGTCGGCGCGGTGAAGTTCCGCTTCTCCGGCGGCGGCCTGCTGGATCAGGGCGAAGTCGTTCTCCTTGGTCCCGGCGTTGACGACGATATAGAGGCTGCCCTGCTGATCTTCATGCGGAGGGCGGCCGATCATCAGGTCGTCGACGATGCCGCCGTTCTCGTTGAGCAGGACGGTGAGCTGGACCTTTCCGGGGGCGAGGCCGGCGATGTCCGACGGAACCAGCTTCTCGACCAGCGCGGCGACCTTGCGGTGAGCTTCATCCCCCCCGCCGAGCTGGGGCAGGGCGAGGAAGCCAGGACCCATGTGGGAGACGTCGAACAGGCCGGCCTGGGCGCGCGTCCAGTTGTGCTCGGCCAGGATGCCGTCGGCATACTGGATCGGCATGTCGTAGCCGCCGAACTCCCCCATGCGCGCGCCAAGACGCACATGCATCGCATGCAGCGGGGTCTTCTTCAGGGAACCATGCGAAACGTCCGACATGACCACTCCGACAGATACGCGGCGGCGCTGATGCGACCCGCGCCCCCGCTGTCGGATGTGCCTGAGAGATTCACGGGGCCAGCCTTCGGGACTGGCGACCGCTTACTCCGTCGGCGGCGGGCTCATCCCGCGCTTTCCAGCGTTGTCGTCACCCTCGCGGCCCTTCTGCCTGAGCGTTTCCGGGGCGGTTGCGCCTTCGGCGATGGAGCATGCTCCATTCTCTCCCGCGGGGATCGATCGACGTTGCCGTTCGGACGCGCCTCGCGACGGGCCCGGACGTCGGGAGCATCTGCCCCCGAGGATGGGGCCGCGTCAATGGCGAGGATGGGCCCCGCCCCGATTTGCCGGTGGATGGCGCGGTTTCCGGCAGACGGACATGGTCAGGCCGCCCGGATTCGGCCCAGTCGCTTGTCCACGACCTTCCTGAGGCCGGCGATCAGCTTTTCGCGCTCGTCGTGATGTTCGCCGGTCAGCACCCCGAGCGTATGCATGGCGTCGATATGGGTGGTGAGCACTTCCGGGTCCGGCACGCCATTGGCCCCGATGGCCGCGATGTAGCGACCCAGCGACCGCGCGGCTTCGCCCATCACGGCGTCCTTGAACTCATCCGCCAGCGACTCGGTTTCCTTCACGGCGAAATAGATCTCGCGCAGCTTGCGGCGGTCGCCGGCAGTGAGGCCGACCGACAGCTCGCTGATCTTCCTGACGCAGGCGCGCACGGCCACCCGGTTAGGTTCAAGCTCCCACGGGGCGAGGTTTTCCGATCCGCCGACCGGATCGACGAAACGCCGCAGCGGGCCGTCATAGTCATCGATCATGCGGCGGCGGCGGCAGGGGCCGACATACACGGCGCAGTCGATGAACTCGCGGGGCCGTTCGAGCACGGATTTGACGCGCACGAGAACGGCCTGCGACGAAAAGGGTCGCGCGAGCATCTCGTCGACGCCGCTCTGCTGTGCGGCGTCGAGGAACGCCTTGGTCGGCGTGTCGGTCATCACGATGATGGAGGTCTGCCGCGCGACGTCGCGATAGCCGGCGCGGATCATGCGCGTGAATTCGAGTCCCGAGATACCGGGTATGCGCGAGGCCGTGATGATCACACGTGGATGCAGGTCGGCCGTGCGCTCCAGAAGCTCGTTGCCGTCGCGGACGGTGTGGATCAGGAAATAGTTGGCGGCGCGCAGCACCTCGCCAAGCATGTTGCGCGAGTGCGGATCCGAATCCGCCACCAGGAACGTCGGAGGCCCGCTGCGGCTGGACATGACTGCCTTCACCCCTAAAGACGACATGCCTTCATAGGGATTCAGGGTTAAGACGCCGCTCGCGCCGCCGCAAAAAGTTCAGCTCCGGATAGACAGGTTGTTAACGGCCCGCAGCCGGTCATGGGGATGGAAGCCGGGGAGCCCCGTCAGGGATGTGTTTCCGGCCTTACGGGCCCGCGACGCTCTTAAGCCAGGGAAGCAGGATCGCGTTCACCTCGGCGGGCCTTTCCTGCTGGGTCCAGTGGCCGCAGCCAGGGATAATGTGCGGGCCTGAGAGGTTGGGAACGGCTTCGCGCATCTTCGCGGCGTAGTCGCGGCCGAACATTCGGGTCGCCATGTCCTTCTCCCCCGTGATGAACAGGGCAGGCTGTTCGATCTTGCGGTCCGCGAACCGGGACAGGTATGCAAAGTCGCGGTGAAAATTGCGATAGCGGTTGAAGGGGCCGCGAAAACCGGAGCCCTCGAACTCCTTCACGAGATAGTCGAGGTCGGCGTCGCTGAGCCAGTCCGGGAACTTTTCGGGGTTGACGAGGCGGTGAAGCAGCCCGTCGCCATGCTTCTTGTCGAGCGGCCAGGCGCCATCGGGGGCGTCGCCCGAGATCGAATAGTAGATCTTGCGCAGGGTGTCGCGAACGTCGGCCTCGCATTCGGCCTCGACATCGCCTTCGTCCTGGATGCGGATCTGGTAGAAGAAGAGGCCGTTGTCGGTGAACAGCTTGCGCGCAATCTCGATGAAGGGCGCCTTGCCCTGGCCGAGATAGGGAATGGCCATGGCGGCGACGGCGCTGAAACGCTGCGGGTCGATCAGGGCGGAGTTCCAGACGATGGGCGCCCCCCAGTCATGCCCGACGAGGATCGCCTTGCCGCCGCCCAGCGCATCGGCCACGGCCTGGTTGTCGGCCACCATGGACTGCATGTCGTAGGCTTCGATGGGATGGGGCTTGCTGGAGCCGCCATAGCCGCGCACGTCGATGGCGGCGGCCGTGTAGCCCATCGCGGCGATGGGGCCCAGCTGGTGGCGCCAGGAGTACCAGCTTTCCGGCCAGCCATGGACCATCAGGACAAGGGGGCCGGACCCCTGCACCGCCACACGGATGGACTGGTCCCCGGACTGGACGTATCGGAACTCGTGGGCCATAAAAGGGGCTCCTTGGCGACCGTATGTATCGGTTGCGCTTGCGGGCAAAGCCGGACCCTGTCTGGGCCGTCCGCACCTTAACCAAGCTGGCGCGTGGGCCAAGGCGGATTCCGCTGGCCCGGAGCGAGCCGGCGCGAAGGCAGCGCACCGCTAACGGCCCGGCATCACCCAGCCGCTGCGAGAGGCGCGACGATCCGCTCCCGTTCGCTGGAACGGCCGGGCGCAAGGAGGAAGTCCCCGTGATCCTCACCATGATGAAGGGCAAGCTGCACCGCGCAGCCGTCACACAGTGCGACCTGCACTATGAAGGGTCGTGCTCGATCGACATCGACCTGCTGGAGGCCGCCAACATCCTGCCGCATGAGCGGGTGGATATCTGGAATGTCGCCAATGGCGCGCGCATCTCCACCTACGCCATCGAGGCGCCTCGCGGCTCGAAAACGATTGGCGTCAACGGCGCCGCGGCCCGGTATTTCCAGACGGGAGACCGCGTGATCATCGCCGCATTCGCCCAGATGGACGAGATCGAGGCGAGGCGATGGACGCCGAGGGTCGTGCGCCTCAACGAGCGGAACGAAATCGTCAACGGCATCGCCTGAACCACACCGCTTCCTGAGTGATGGAGAAACGCCGCCCGCATCAGCGGACGGCGCTTCCCGGTTCGGTCCGTCGGAGGGGACCTACCTTGTCAGCTCGAACACGACGTTGACCGTCTGCACGAGCGAGACTTCGCCGGCCGCGATGGGCGTGGCCTCGGCGGCCATGTCCTGCATGCGCATCATCACGGGCATGGGAGGTTGCGGATAGAAGGTTTCCTCGTGGATGGTCACGATCCGCTTCACCTTGTAGCCGACGGCCTGCGCGTAGAGCTCGGCCTTGGCCGCGGCGTCCTTGATGGCGGCGATGCGGGCATTGTTCTGGTGCTGCTCCGGCTTGTCGACGGAGAAGGTGACGCCATTGATCGTATTGCCGCCGCCCTTGACGATGGCGTCCAGCGTCTTGCCGAGATTCCTGAGATCGCGGACCTTCACGTTGATCGTGTTGGTCGCCTGATAGCCCGTAAGGCGGGGGCGGGCGTTGTTGGGATATTCGTAGACCGGGTTGAGCGAGATGTTTCCGGTCTGCATGTCGCGGTCGGCGACGCCGGAAGCCTTCACGGCGGCGAAGACCCCGTTCATCTGGGTCGCCTGCTGCGCCATGGCTTCGGCGGCGGTCTTGGCTTCCACGGACACGCCAACGCTGATCATCGCGATGTCGGGCGTCTGCTCGACCGAACCCCGGCCGCTCAGCGTGATGGTGGTTTCGGGCTGGATCGCGCTCATCGGCGCCATGGCGTGATTCTCCATCGCGGGAGGCTGCGCCATGGCCATGGGTGTCGCGCAGCCGACCATCATGGTTGCGGCAAGCAGGGCGGGGGCAAGGCGTTTCATCTCGGTTGACCTTTCCTGGTCGTTGATGCGTCCAGTGCTCGCAAGAGTATGCAGCAGACGCGTGGCGGAGTCCTAATCCCAAATGGGGCGCGGACATGGCGCGGCAAGCGCGAAGCAAGGGCGGCATGTGGCGGTCTGGCGTTGCGGCGCGGATTGTTGCTGCAACGCCATCATGCGGTTCATCCGCCGTTCATCAGAAGGGCGTTCAGCGCAAAATGGCCGGCGACGATCGCCAGCGTGATCGCCATGATTCGCACAAGGTCGCGTTCGAGGCGATAGGCGCGTTCGCGCCTGAGGCGGCCATGGGGCCCTTCGAGGATCGGCGTCGTCTCGATCCAGGCGTCCGAGTGAAAGGCTTTGGCCGGATTGGCGATCAAGGCGGCCAGGATGGCGCCGATCACGAATATCCCGACAAGCAGATAACCCAGCACGACCGCGACCGCGGCCCAGATCGTGGCGTGCCATATATCCCGCCTCTCTCCCGGCGTTTCCAGCGCCTTCGTCATCATCCCCATTCCGGCGAAGGAAAGGACATGCAGGTCGATCAAAGCCGGGGGCGGTGGAAGCGCAAGACCGCGGAGCGGGGCGTGGATCACAGCCGAAAGCCCGTCTGCAAGCGCGCGATAGCCGGTCACGAAAGCCTGGATCTCGGGAGCGACGGGAATGTCCAGCGCCCGGTGAATCAGGCTTGCGAGACTCGGCGCTGACAACACGACTCCCGTAAGATGGAGGACAGATTCGCTTACCCTGGATGACTTCATATCTTCATGATTTCATTGAAGCATATCGTGTTTTCGACGTTTAATTTGCATACAGCAAACTTTAACGTGTTTGCTGCACTTTGATCTCCACGTTCAACAGCCCGCCCCCGGGACAGGGCAGGCGGCTTCAGGGGGATCACCCGTGCGTCAGCGGTCCATCAACTCCATGGTCGTCAAGGCCGGCGGCGCCGTGCTGGGCAGCGCGATCCTGGCCGGGGCCGTGGGGGGCGGCGCCATCTGGGTGTTGAACCAGCAGATCGCGAGCAACAACACGATCAGCAACGTGCTCCGCAACCACCTCGAGTCGGACATGATGCATGACGCGCTGCGTTCGGATGTGCTGGCCGCGCTGGCCGCGGGCGACCCCGCCTACGGCATTTCGATGGTCGGCGTGAAGAAGGATCTGGAGGAACACGCCGCCCATTTCCTCAACATGATCGACAGCAACACGGAAATGACCGAAAACAACGCCCTGGGCGAGGTCATCGCCGCCGTGAAGCCGTCGCTGGAGACCTATATCGACACAGCGATGTCGCTGGTCGAGACGGCCGAGACCGACCACGCAGCCGCTCTGGCCATGCTGCCGGGCTTCCTTGAAAGTTTCAGCGCGCTTGAGACGGCGATGTCGGAAGCATCGGACAGGATTGCAGCGACGGCCGACGAAACCGTCGCGCAGGCCAATTCGCTGGGCATGGCCGCCCTGATCGCGATGCTGGCGGCCGGACTCCTGGCGGTCGGCGCGGTCGTTTCAATCGTGCTGGCGGCGCGCCGCAGCATCGTCCGCCCGATTGTCGACCTGACAGCCGCCATGGACAGGCTGGCCGGCGGCGACACCAATGTCGAGGCTCCGCATCGTCGCCGGGCGGACGAGATCGGCCGCATGGCCGCCGCCCTCACCAAGTTTCGTGAGAACGCAATCAACCGGATCGCCCTGGAGGCCGCCCAGCGCCAGCAGGAGGCCGAACGCGCCGAACGCAGCCGCAAGGTCGAGGCGCTGGCTTCGGCGTTTGGCGATCAGCTGGCCGCCAGCCTGGCCACCCTGCGTGAGTCATCGACGCGCCTGATGTCGGACGCATCCCTGCTCGAGGAGGTGTGCGACGAGGCCAACGAAAGCGCCCGCACCGCCATCGACGCCACGGCCGGCGCGAACTCCAACGTCCAGACCATCGCGGCGGCCACGACCGAACTCAGCGCCTCGATCCAGGAAATCGCGTCACGGATGACGGAGTCGGCGCGGTCGGCGGAGCAGGCCTCCTCGCAGGGCGCCGCCGCCGGCATGACGGCCCAGCAGCTGGCCGACGCCGCACGCAGCATCGACGAGATCGTCTCCCTGATCGGCAGCGTGGCCGAGCAGACCAACCTGCTTGCGCTCAACGCCACCATCGAGGCCGCACGCGCCGGCGAGATGGGGCGGGGCTTCGCGGTCGTCGCCAGCGAGGTCAAGGGCCTCGCCAGTCAGACGTCGCGTGCGACGGAGGATGTCTCGCGCCGTATCGCCGAAATCCAGGGGATCAGCGCCCGCTCGACGGAACAGGTGAGCCAGATGGTTCAGCTCATCGAGCAGATGAAGCAGCTCAGCGTCGCAGTGGCTGCGGCGGCGGAAGAGCAGAGCGCCGCCACGAACAACATCGCGGAAAACGTCAACTCGGCCGCCAGCCGTTCGGACGAGGCGCGCAGCAGCGTCGCTGCGATGAGCAGCGTGACGGCCAAGACCCGCGAAGCCACCGACTCCGTGCAGGCCAGCGCGCGCGCCGTCGAGGATCTGGCGCAGAATCTCAGCCGCATTGCGAGCGATTTCCTCACGAAACTCAAGGCGGCCTGATCCGCCCTCGCTCCGCACCGGGAGAAGCGGGAAGGGGCCGCCGGAAACGGGGCCCCTTTCGTTTGGCGACGCCAGGTCGCGCGTTAGGGCCTCGCTAACGACAACTTCGCGGGGGTTAAGGTTTCTCCGCAGGTTACGAACCCGTCCTGCGCGAGGCGTTATTTGAATGCTGATAGCAAGCTGACATCGACGCTCTGACCGATGGAAGCAGCATGCTCTGGAACTCCCCTCGCCGTGCGACCCGCCTTTCCAGCCTCGGCGTCGCCGTCCTGCTGCTGGCGCCGGCCGCATTCGCCCAGGATGCAGGCGGCGAGACCGACATCAGCCAGCAAGGCGTCGTCGAACTCACATACGATCATGCGGAATCGGGCCAGGACGTTCTGGCCGTGACGATCGAGTACAGTCTGGCGGCGCGCCTTGCCGATGGCTGGACCGTGCAGATGGACGCCGTGCTGGAGCCGGTCAGGGATCCGGCGGGGGACGCGTCATTCGAGGATCAGGACGCCTTCGTCGAAACGCTGTCGCTGCAGTATGCGGGTGAAGCGTTCACGCTTTATGCCGGCAAGATCAATCCGGTCTTCGGCTCGGCCGCCGACCTCGCGCCCGGCCTTTATGGCGTCGAAGCGGGAGAGGAATACCAGATCACCGAACAGCTTGGCCTTGGCGGCGACCTCCTGCTGTCGTCCTTCCTGGGCCTTGAGGACGAGCATGTGCTCTCCGCCGCCCTGTTTGCCGCCGACCGTTCGGCCTTGTCGGGATCGCTGGCCGGAAGGCGCGAGCGGCTGCGCCTTGCCGATGGCGGGGTGGGCAACACGGAATCCCTGGAATCCTGGGCTCTGAGTCTGGATGGCGCGTTCGCCAGCGGCTTTGGCTATTCGCTCGGCTATCGCAAGCTCGCCGCCGGCGCGCCGGGCGAGGCGGATGAGACCACGGTTGTCGCCGGAATCAGCTATGCATGGCCCGAAGACTCCGGACTCGACCTCGCCATGATGGCTGAAGTGGCCGCATCGCGCGACGCATACGGCGTCGCGGGCGCGCATCGCGACCTCTACACGGTTGGGGGAACGCTGGGTCTGGGCGACTGGTTTGTGAACGGCATCGTGTCCGGCTGGAACGAAAACGCCACGGCCGGCGATGCGGATATCCGCAAGATCGAGGTGTCGGTTGGCCGTGCGGTTGCGGAGTCGCTCGTGCTGGAATTTGGCCTGCAGGACGTACGTACAGGAGGCGATTCCGAAATGGTCCTTGGCGCCCGCCTCGCGCTCGAGTTCGGCTGAGCGGGGAGAGCCGCAGGCGTCAGCGGACGGTGACGGTCGCCGAACTGGCGCCCATGACGGCGGCCGACAAGGGAATCTGCGCATAGGTCATCCGGCGCGGGACCCTGGCCGTCTCTTCCGCGACGACGCGGCCTTCCCGATCGCGCGCGACAATCATGACCGTGCGGTCTTCGAGGCCTCTTCCGGTTCCCAGGACGCCCTGATCCAGCCGCACGCCCAGCGTGTCGCCCGCGAGCGTCGCCCTGATTACGGGCATTTCCGTCTTGATCGCAGGTTCGGCCAAGGCCGGGGCGGCCATCAGGGCCGGAACGGCGAAGGCGGACAGCATGAGACGACGCATGGGCGACTCCACTCGGGTGTCCCGGCCATGGGATAAGCCAGGCAGTTCGACATTGGCTCGCAATTTCGAGGCCAACAAGTCCTCTCACGGTCGATGCGCCCGGCCCGCTCGCCGGGGCGCGCCAGGTCCCTGATTTCCGGCGATGCGAATGGTTAGCTGACCAAACCCGGTCCTGCTTGCTTTTCACGCGCGTGCGTTGCAGGCCGGCGAGAGGGCTGTTCACCCGACACGCATGCGCAGCTCGTCCGGGGGCGCCGCTTGTCGCCTGCGCCAGCGCTATGCGGATTGCAGGGCTGTCCCGCAGCCGATGCTGCGCTTCCCGCGCTTACCCGCATGGTCAGCGGACATTCCCGGCGGCGAGGCGCATTTTCGCCAGCAGGATGCCGCCCGCCATCGCGTCCGCCCGCGGTTCGGTGATGCGGGCCAGGGTCGCCGGCGGAATGTGCGGGCGGATGAACTCGACGAGGCCGCCGACCAGCGCAACACGGGGCGCGCCGCGCGCGAGGACGGCTTCGGCGAGGCCGGCGATGTGGACGGCGGCGTCGCGGAGGAGGTTGCTTGCGGCGGGTTCGCCGGCCTGTGCGTGCTTGATGACGATTGCGGCAAAGGCGGCGTAGTCGGTCGGGCTCGCCGTTTCCGACCAGCGGATGACGATGGCGGGATCCGACGAGAAATGGTCGAGGACTTCCTGCGCAAAGGCGGTCGGTCTGGCGCGGCCATCCAGCGTTCGCAGGGAGTAGCGGATGGCGTTGAGGCCAATATGGGCGCCGCTGCCTTCATCCGACACCGGAAAACCATATCCGCCGACGCGGATGGTTTTGCCCTTGTATGTGATGCCGATGCTGCCGGTGCCGCAGACGACGATGCCCCCGTCCTCTCCCCCGAAGGCGCCGAGCCAGGCGAGATATCCATCGCCCTCGAACCAGGCGCTGGCGAACGGATGGCGCCAGCTTTCGAGGGCCTGCCGCGCGCCGATATGGCCCGTTCCGGCGAGGCCGATTCCGGCATGCGTCCGGGCCAGCGCATCTTCGCCGAGGCCAGCCTGCTGCAATGCCTCACGCGTTGCGGCAAGGATCGACTCGCTCGCGGCCTGTATGCCGAAACGCATGCTGGCGGGTCCCGACACGCCATGGCCCAGTACGCGGCCGTCTGCGGTTTCCAGCCGCGCGCGGCAGCGCGTTCCGCCGCCGTCAACGCCCAGATACAGCGCGTCCATCATGTCACTTGTCTAGCGCGGTTCGCATGCCATTCAATGCTGCGGTTGCCACAGATGCGGGACCACGCATGCGGACGGAGGACGTCAGCCCACGCTATCGCGATCTGGACGTGAAGCCGGCGGTCGACCAGGCGCAGGCGCTTCATGAGAGCCAGCTCGAGGCCGTGCTGGCCGTGGGCCCGGCGATTTCGGCCATCGGTGCGGCGGTGGAACAGGCGGCCGCGCGTCTCCGGACAGCGGGTCGACTGGTCTATGTCGGCGCCGGAACCTCCGCGCGCATCGGCGTTCAGGATGGCGTGGAACTACTCCCGACCTTCGGCTGGCCCGCCGATCGCGTGGCGTTTGCGATTGCGGGAGGGGAAGCGGCGCTGCTGCGGGCTGTCGAGAATGCCGAGGATTCCGGACAAGCCGGCGCGCATCGCATCGCCGAACTCGACCTTGGCGCCGATGATGTCGTGATCGGCGTCGCAGCCAGCGGGAACACGCCCTTCACCGTGTCGGCGCTGGAGGCGGCGCGTGCGCGCGGCGCATTGACGATTGGCGTCGCCAGCAATGCCGGCTCGCGGCTGCTCGCGGTCTGCGAGCATCCCATTCTGATCGAGACCGGCATGGAGCCGGTGGCGGGGTCCACGCGCCTGAAGGCCGGCACGGCCCAGAAGGTCGTGCTGAACCTGATCTCCACGGCGCTGATGATGCAGTTGGGCCGGGTCTATCGCGGCATGATGGTCGACATGCGCCCGACAAACGAGAAGCTGCGGCGACGGGCGCAGCAGATCGTGATGAACATTACGGGGTGTGCGCCATCCGATGCGGCTGACGCGCTCGGGCAAGCGGGCGGTGAAATCAAGACGGCGGTGATGATCGTTTACGGAATGGAGGTTGCGAGCGCCCGGGCCCTTATCGCGCGACA
Source organism: uncultured Rhizobium sp. (assembly GCA_964614815.1). Classification (GTDB taxonomy): domain Bacteria; phylum Pseudomonadota; class Alphaproteobacteria; order Caulobacterales; family Hyphomonadaceae; genus UBA7672. The sequence goes on from CAZTMG010000024.1 coordinate 21,380, forward strand.
TGGCGGCGATCTGCGCGCAGCGCTTGAAGAGATCGGACGCGGCTAGGGCAGGGGCGATCCGGCGATCCAGACCCGGCGCACGTCGAGATCTGGGCCGAGCAGGACGAGGTCGGCGCGGGCGCCGGGCGCGATGCGGCCGCGCTGGGCGTCGACCCTCAGGAGCTCCGCCGGCGTAAGGCTTGCCATGCGCAGCGCGTCTTCGGGCGGCGCGCCAAGCAGGCTGACTGCATTGCGCATTGC
>CAZTMG010000025.1:0-21124 GCA_964614815.1 uncultured Rhizobium sp.
GCGCCGGCCTTTCCGGGGCCGGTTCGGATGTCGGCGAACACGCCATGAGCGCGGCGCCGGCGAAAAGGGCGAGGCAGGTGTGTTTCATAATCCCGAGAGTAGGCCGCAGCGGACGCCGATCAAGCTTCCAGATGTCAAACGCTGTATCCGGGTATCCGGCAGTCGCCGCAGACCGGGCCGAAGCCGCCCCGCTCAGCGCGGCGACAGCACCATCACCATCTGCCGGCCTTCGAGACGCGGTTCCGATTCGACCTTGGCGATGTCCGCGAATTCGGCCTTCACCCTGGCAAGGAGCTCCATGCCGAGGTGCTGGTGCGCCATCTCGCGGCCGCGGAAGCGCAGGGTGATCTTCACCTTGTCGCCCTCCTCGAAGAAGCGGCGGATGGAGCGGCCCTTCACCTCATAGTCATGCTTGTCGATATTCGGGCGGAGCTTGATCTCCTTCAGATCGGCGGACTTCTGCTTCTTCCGGGCCTCAGCCTTCTTCTTCTGTTCGGCGAAGCGCTGCTTGCCATAGTCGGTGATCTTCACGACAGGCGGATCGTTGTCGGGGGCGACCTCCACCAGATCGAGCCCGACCTCGCGGGCGGCATCGAGCGCGGCGTCAAGGGGCATCTCGCCCTGCTTCTCGCCCTTCTCGTCGATGAGGAGGACACGTGGCGCACGGATATCCTCGTTAACACGAGGGCCGGTTTTCTTGGGCGGCGGGGCCGCTTGCGGACGCTGAGCTATGATCGACTCCCTGGTAGCTTCGAGGGGCGGAATATGCCGCCCAACAACGGATTTTTCAAGGATTTGCACCGGACGGCTGCGCTTCGGCCGCCGATTGCGGCGCCTCCGCCACGACCGGATCGCCGTCCGGCCGGGCCTCCTGCGACGGCGCCGCAGGCGGGGCCGGCATCATGGCGGCGGGCAGCACGCCAAGGCGGAAGGCGGCCTGCTGCACGTCGAACAGGTTGAGGGCGTCGAGCGCCGGCGCATGGAGCACGATCACGGGACCGCCGCGGGGGGCGGCCCGGCCAAGACGGGTCTTGGGGCTCCAGACGGTATGCAGCTGCTGCTGCATCTCGGGCGTCCATTCCTGCGCGAACAGGCAGACGCCCGGCGTCCGGGCGGCGGCGGCCATGTGCATCGGGCCGGTATCGCCGCCGATGGCGAGCGTGGCCCGCTCGGCCAGCGTCGCCAGCTGGAACAGGTCGGTCCGCCCGACGAGATTCCTGGATCGCGGTTCCTTGCGGCTGATCTGGGCGCCGATATCGCCCTCGTCCTTGCCGCCGATGATGACGGGGGTGAAACCGCCGTCGGCGAACCAGCTGGCCAGCTTGAGGAAGCGCTCCTGCGGCCAGCGTTTTTCAGGGTGGTCGGCGGACGAGCCGGGGATCAGCAGGACGTAGGGGCCGTTGAGGCCGAAGAAGGCCGGCTGGAAGCGCGGCGGATCGCGAAAGGCCGGACGAATCCAGTCCAGCGAAGGCAGCACGTCCTGGCCGATTATCCAGCCCGTGGGATCGCCCGGAGGCTTGGGGCCGAGCCCGGCATGGATCAGCTGTTCGGCCAGCCGGTCGAAATTGTGCATCTCGGCACGGTCAGGATTCATGTGCTGGTGGGAGGCGCCCTTTGCGGCGCCCGACCATAGCGGCTTCTTGCCGGAGAGGCCGAAGAAATACTGCGACGTGCGGTCGTTGTTCTGGAAATCGTAGACCATGTCGTAGTTGGCGGCGCGCAGGCGGCGGATCAGGTCGGTGCGGCCCTTGATGTCCCGGGGGCGGCCATCGCCCTCGACGATGTCGAAATAGGGGCAGGCCCTCGCGAAGGCCACGAACGGCTCCGTGGTGAGCAGGGTGATCCGGGCGGAGGGATGGGTGGCCCGGACAACGCGCATGGCCCCCAGCGCCTGGACGAAATCGCCCAGGGCGCCGAGCTTGATCACCAGCACCCGGCGCAGCGTGTCGCCGGGGTTGGGGGGCGGGACGTACGACTCGGGCGCGCTCATGTCACTCGACCTAGAAGACTGTCATAAACCGACAATGTCGCCTTCTGAAGCGCAGAAGTGGTGAAGCGCGCGCGCACCCGCGAAAGGGCGGCCTCTCCCATGCTGCGGCGGCCGGCGTCGCCCATGGCCAGGAGCCTTCCGATGGCGTCGGCGAGGGCGGCCGGGTCTGCGGGCGGAACGATCAGGCCGGTCTGGCCGTCCACCACAATCTCCTTCTGGGCCCCGATGCTGGAGCCGATGGCGGGAAGGCCCATGGCTCCGGCCTCGGCGACCACCCGGCCAAAGGCTTCCGGCTCGTTCGAAGGGGCGATGACGATGTCGACAAGGGCAAGGGCGGCCGGCATGTCCGGACAATGGCCAAGGATTCGGACCTGCGCGTCGAGGCCGGCGGCGGCGATGAGCTGTTTCAGCTCCTGCACATAGCCCTCGCGCCCCTGGGGGTCGCCGACGAACAGCATGCGCCAGCCGGAAACGCCCTGCTGTTTCAACAGGGCCGCGGCGGCGATCGCCTCGCGATGGCCTTTCCAGCCGGTGACACGGGCGGGCAGCAGGATCGTCGTCTCTCCCGTGACGGGCAGGCGCCAATCCTCGGCCAGCGCGGCCTTGCGCTGGGGCGAGACGGCGTGGGGCGAGAAGCGGGCGATGTCGACGCCGCGATGGATCACGACAAGGCGGCCGGCGGCCCAGGGATGCTCGGCGCGGACGTGGGCGGCGGTGAAGTCCGAATTGGCGATCACCACGTCCCCGCGCGCCATCACGGAATTGTAGAGCCGCTTGGGCGCGCTCCTCGCATTGTAGACGCCGTGATAGGTGGTGACGAACGGAAGCTTCAACCGGCGTGCGGCCCAGAGCGCGCTCCAGGCCGGGGCGCGGGAGCGGGCGTGGATCAGGTCGACCTTGCGCGTCCTGGCGATCTTCGCGAGCACGCCGGCGTTGGCGTGGATGGCGAGGGGGTTCTTGGTCGGCAGGCTGTCGATGCGGACCAGTTCGCCGCCGACGCGTTCAAGCTCGCTCTCAAGCCGCCCGCCTGCGCTTGCGACCAGCGCGGTTGCGCCAGCGGCGACCAGCGCCTCGGCGACCTCGATGGTCGTGCGTTCGGCCCCGCCGGCGGCGAGGTGCGGAATGACCTGCAGGATCGTGGCCCCGCGAAGCGGCAAGAGTGATTCCCAAGTCCGGCGTTCGAAGTGAGTCCCGCCCCGGCCCCCCTTAGTCGCTTTTCAGGCCAACGCAAACGGGCCAAAAGGGTCGGCATGAGCGACGTGCCAGAGTTTCTTGACGTGAATGGCGTGAGGATCGCCTACCGGCGCAGCGGAGGCGACGCGGGCAAGGCCAGTATCGTCTGGCTCGGCGGGTTTCACTCCGACATGCTGGGCGAGAAGGCGAGCGTGCTGCATGCAAGGTGCCGTGCGGCGGGACGGGCCTTCGTGCGCTTCGACTATCTCGGCCATGGCGAGAGCGGCGGGGCGTTTGCGGACGGGACGATCGGGCGGTGGCGCGGGGATGCGCTGGCGGTGATCGACCAGCTGACGACGGGGCCGCTGGTGCTGGCCGGCTCGTCGATGGGCGGGTGGATGGCGTTGCTTGTCGCGCTGGCGCGGCCGGAACGGGTGAAGGGCCTCGTGCTGCTCGCGCCCGCGCCGGACTTCACCGACAAGCTGATGTGGGCCCGGTTCGATGAGAGCCAGCGCCGGCAGATCATGGAGGAGGGCGCATGGACGCGGCCTTCGGAGTATGACCCCGCCGGCTATCCGGTCACGCGCGACCTGATCGTCGAGGGACGGGAGTGGAATGTGCTGGATGGCGAGATCGGCATCGACGTTCCCGTGCGCATCCTGCAGGGCGGCCTCGACCCCGACGTGCCGTGGACGCACTCGCTGGATCTTGCCGACAAGCTGCGGAGCAGGGATGTGGTGTGGTCGCTGATCAAGGACGGCGACCACCGGCTGTCGCGGCCGCAGGACATTGAGCGGATGGTGGGGACGGTGCTGGAGCTGGCGGAGATGGCGGACAGATCGTGAGTCGCGCATCGGTTCAGGAACGCGTGCAGCCTCAGCGTCGCTTCGCCAGACAATCCCGCAACCCCTCCCGATAGGTCGGAAACGCCGGCCGCCAGCCAAGCGCCGCTTTCGCCCTGGCGTTCGAGACGCGTTTGCATTCGGCGTAGAAGCGTTGGGCGGCGGGAGAGAGGTTGGCGTCTTCGATGTTGACCGCGGGCGGCGGATCGAGGCCGAGGAGGCGGGCGGCGTAGGCGAGGACGTCGTCGGCGGGGGCGGGTTCGTCGTCGCAGATGTTGAAAGCGCCGGTGGCGGGGCTTTCGATGGAGAGATGAAGCGCGCTTGCGATGTCCGTGACGTGGGCGCGTGAGAAGATCTGGCCGGGCTTCACGATGCGGCGCGCGCCGGGCTCCTTCACGCGTTCGAGCTGCGAGCGGCCGGGGCCGTAGATGCCGGGGAGGCGGAAGAGTCGGGCGCCGGCGGCGGCCCACTGGGCTTCGGCGGCGGCGCGGTTCTTCGCTTCGCGGCTTTGCGGATTGAGGGGGGTCTCCTCGAACGCCCAGCCGCCGGCGAGGTCGCCATAGACGCCGGTGGTGGAGAGGTAGCCGATCCAGCTTGCGTTGCCAGCGAGATCACCGAAGCTGCGGAAGACGGGGCAGCCCCGGTCGTCCGGCGGGACCGAGATCAGCCAGGCGGCGCCGGGCTGAGGGACGATGTCGGTTCCGGGCCAGAGATGAGCGGTGAAGCCCTGTGCCTCAAGGGGTTTGGCGGTCTCGGCCGTGCGGACCGTGCCGGCGCAGGCCCAGCCCGCGGCAGAGAGACGCCGGGCCAGTTCGGTTGCGACATAGCCGAACCCGAAGGCGAAGAGCTGCATTGCGGCCATGATGTTGCCTTGTGGTCGGGTATAGGGCTTAGGGCCCTCGCGCCCCGAGGGCCAGCCCGGAAGCCGTCCAGAATGCGTTTCCTTCTTGTTGCGCCGATCCTGCTGGCCAGCGCCGGGCCTGCTTTCGCCCAGAGCGAGCAGGAGCAGTTGCGGCGCTGCATCGAGAAGATCGATGTGGATGCTGAAGCGGCCTATCAGGACGGCCTCACCTGGCTCTCCAGAGGCAACCGGCCGATGGCGCGCCAGTGCACGGCGCTGGCGCTGATCGCGCTGGGCGAGGAGGCCGAGGGCGCCGCGCGGCTGGAAGAACTGGCCAATGCGGCCGATGGCGGGACGATGGAGGAGCGGGCCGTCTATCTGGCGCAGGCGGGAAATGCCTGGCTGATGGCCGGCGCGCCGGAGGCGGCGGTGGTGACGCTGACCAATGCGCTGAAGCTGCGGGTCAATGACGGCGAACTCTACAAGGACCGGGCGCGGGCATATCTGACGCTGGGGGCGTGGGCCGATGCGGCGGCCGATCTCGATCGGGCGATGCTGTATTCGGCCGGCGATGTCGAGGCCTATCGCATGCGCGGACACGCGCGGATGAAGCTCGGCCAGCTTGAGGCTGCATGGGCGGATGTGGAGGCAGCGATGCAGCTGGCGCCGACAGACATCAGCGTCCTCGTCCTGCGCGGCGACGTGCGCGAGGCGATGCGGCGGGCGGGAATGGAAGACCCGGCCGGTCTCGATCGCGCGCTGGAGCCCCGGACGCGAATCGTGGGGAATTGAGGCGTCACCGGCGCCCGCGTGGGCCGGCGGCTCCAACGTCCGGGCTTGCGCCTTTATCGCAACCGGCCTATCCACGCCGCCGATGACGAGCCGGACCCGCATCCTTCGACTCAAATGGCAGGCCGCCAGACGGCCTGCGCCGGCGCGTCGTTGAAACGGCAGGCCGGCGGCGGACGACGCCGGCGACCCTCGTCCCGACCGACCTCTCCGCAACTGCACGAAGGACGAGCGGAGACAGAAGATGACCGCCCTTCCGGCCGAGGCCGAAGCCCGCAACAGGACCATCGGCGTAATGCTCGCCGCGGCCGGCGCTGCGCTCTTCTCGCTCAAGGGCGTCGTCATCAAGCTCGCCTATGCTGAAGGCGTCGGCGTGTCGCAGCTCCTGACGCTCCGCATGGCGTTCTCGCTGCCGGTCTATCTCGCGATCGGGATCGTCGCCTTCGCGCGCATGAAGCCGCGCCCGCCGAAGCGGTTCTTCGCCGCCGCCGGCGTCCTGGGGCTCATGAGCTACTACCTGTCTTCCTGGCTGAACTTCGAGGGCCTGAAATACGTCTCGGCCCAGCTCGAACGCCTGATTCTCTACATCTACCCCACCATGGTCGCGCTGATGGCGTGGATCTTCCTCAAGGACAGAATCACCGGGCGGCATGTCCTTGCCCTCGTGCTGGCCTATGCCGGCGTCGCCATCCTGTTCGGCGCGGAGATCGGCCATCAGGGACCGAACGCCTGGCTTGGCGGCGGGCTGATCTTTGCGGGCGCCTTCATCTACGCGATCTATGTCACCGCCTCGAAACCCGTGATCGCCCGCATGGGATCGATGCTGTTCACGGCCTTCGGCATGTCGGTGGCGTCCATCGCCTTCCTGACGCAGAGCGGCGTCGAGATGCTTGCCCATGCGCCCCCGCCGGTCACGGCCAACGGCTACTGGCTCTCGCTGGCGCTGGCGATCTTCTGCACGGTGATTCCCAGCTTCATGATTGCGGCCGCCATCGCCCGCATCGGCCCCGGTCCGATGAGCGCGGTCGGCGGGGTCGGCCCGGTGGTCGCCGCCTGGGCCGCCGTGGCGATCCTGCACGAGCCCTTCGGCTGGCCCCATCTCGCCTCGATGGCGCTCACCATTCTCGGCGTCTGGCTTCTGGCCAAGCCGCGTCTCACCCGCACCGCCGGCGCCCGGACATGGTGATCAGAGCGCCGCTGCAGGCGTGACGATCTCGCGCCCGACCAGCCCGGCGAAGGCGATCGTGGTCCTGTCTTCCAGATGCGGCCCGATCGCCTGCACCGACAGCGGCAGGCCCTCCGCGTTGACGCCCATGGGAATGGCCGTCGCCGGCAGGTTGGCCACCGTTGCTATTCCCGCCCAGCCCAGCTGGTCGCCGAACTTCGACGGTTCGCCATCAATGGGCAAATCCCGGTTGCGCCATTCCGGCTCGCTCGAATGCGGATAGGCCGGCGTTCCGAAGCTCGGCGCGAGGACAATGTCGAAATGGCGGAAGAAATCCGCCCACTGCCGGCGGATGCGCAACTGGTCGTCGAGGAGACTGAACCAGTCATGCGCGGAAATCGGCTGTCGCGCATTGCCGGCGTCGCCGCGCGTGATGATGGTGAGCAGCATGGACCGGTAGGTCCGCCAGGCGGCCGTCATGTCCGGCAGGAAACTCGACTGCCGGGCTACGCTGGCGCCTTCCCTGGCAAGGACGTCCGCGAGGCTCTCCAGCGCGCCCAGCTGGTCGCTGTCCGCCCGTGCCACGGGATGATGATCGAGGACCAGCACGCGATAACTCGCCAGCCGCCCATGCCGGGGCAGGGGCAGGATCAGCCTGTTGGCGGCCGCCTCCGCATCCGGTCCCGCAACCGCATCAAGAACCGTCGCCAGATCCTCCGCCGATCTGGCCAGCGGCCCTGCGACGGCCAGCAGCGGCGCCGCCGCGAGTATGCCGCCCGCTGTTCCCCCGTTCATGGGAATCACGCCGTAGGTCGTCTTGTGCCCATAGACGCCGCAGAATGCCGCCGGCACGCGGATCGATCCGCCAATGTCGGACCCCAGCTCCGCCGCCGCAAAGCCCATCGCCACCGACGCCGCGCTTCCGCCGGACGAGCCGCCTGCGGAACGCTCCAGCGCATGCGGATTGCGCGTGCGGCCATAGATCGGGTTCTCGCTCTGCCAGTCGGCAAGCGCCGGCGGCACATTGGTCTTGCCCAGCACGATGGCGCCAGCCTGCTTCAGCCGCTGCACGGCGAGGGCGTCTTCCCTGGCCCGGTGCGCGCGGTGCATCTCGAAGCCCCAGGTGGTCGGATGGCCGCGCAGGTCGAAACTTTCCTTCACGGTCATTGGCACGCCGGTCAGCGGCCTGATCTCGCCGCGCGCGATCGCCGCGTCGGCCAGGCGCGCATCGGCGCGCGCCCGCTCGAAGTCCCGCACCACAACAGCGTTGACGCGCCCATCCAGCGCCTCGATACGCGCAATCGCGGCCTCACAGGCGTCCACTGCGCTGAAGGCCTTCTTCCTCAGGCCCGCCACGATCTGGGCGGCCGTCATCTGGTGAATGCTTGTCATGCTGTTCATGGCGGACACTGTAGCGCCGGGGCCGGCTCGCGCCATCCTGCGCATGCGAAGACGGCTTCCCTCGCGGCCTGGGTCGCCCTAGGTATGACGTGAGGAGACTGTCCATGCTCAAACCGTGCTCGCTTGTTGCGGTCGCCGCCCTCGGCCTTGCGGCCTGCGCCGCCGCTGACGCCGCACTCGATGGCGATCTGGAGGGCGGCGCCGCCGATCCCTACTGGACGTTCGAGGTGGTTCGAGGGGAGAACCGCACGACGATTTCCATCGTCGGCGAGCCGGCGGTCCAGGGGCAGCTGCCCGTGAAGACGAGGGGCAAGGGGGATGAAATCATCCTCACTTCCGCAACGCCGCAGGGGGATTTCGCCATGCATTTCACGCACAAGGAATGCTATGACGGCCTCGCCGAAACGCCGCGTCCGTGGACAGTCACGGTCGACTGGAAGGGCGAGACTCTGCAGGGCTGCGCCCGCGCCCGCTGAGCCCGGACGATCCGGCCGACGCGGTTGACTCGGGCCCTGTGCGCCGCACCTTGGCGTCTTCGTCAGTTCGAGGGGAATTACATGCGCCTTTCCATCGCCAGCCTGTCCGTCGCCGCGATGCTCCTGGCCGCCGCCTGCAGCGGGGAGGCCGCGCCCGGTTCTCCCGAATGGTGCAAGAGCACGCCGGTCGAAAAGCAAGCGGAAGATCCGACGGCGATGATGAAATGTGCGGAGCTTCCGGCGTCCTGAGACAGGCTCACGCCCGCGGGTGCGCCTCGGCGTGCACCTTCATGAGCCGTGCGGCGTCGACGCCGGTGTAGATTTGCGTCGTCGACAGGCTGGCGTGGCCCAGCAAGGCCTGGATCGCGCGCAGATCGCCGCCATTCGCCAGCAGGTGCGTGGCGAAGGAGTGGCGCAGCGCGTGCGGGGTTGCCGTTTCCGGCAGGCCGAGACGGATGCGCAGCCTCTCCATCAGGCGCTGCACGATGCGCGGGTTCAGCGGTCCGCCCTTTTCGCCGCGAAAGATGGGTTCGTCCTTCGCCGCCGCGAAGGGGCACAGCCTGGCGTATGCATCCACCGCCTCGCGCACCGCGCGGATCAACGGCACGATCCGCACCTTTCGTCCCTTGCCGTAGACACGCAGCGCTTCGGGGGCCGGAACATCGCGGCCGGTCAGGGCGAGAGCTTCCGAGAGCCGCAACCCCGCCCCATAGAGCAGCGACAGGATGGCGGCGTCGCGCGCCAGCACCCATTCGGCGACGTCCCCGCCATCGCCTTCGCCAGCGATCTCGATGGTTTGCGGCGCAATCTTCTCCGGCAGCGGCCGCGGCAGACGCAGCGGTCGTCTCGGGCTCTCGAACATCATCGCCCGGGCGTTGGGCGCATCGAGGCGACGGTCGAGAAACCTGAAGAAGGCGCGCAGGCTGCTGGCCGCGCGCGCGCGTGACGATGCAGCAAGGTTGTCCTGGCTCCGCCGCCGCGCCAGCCAGGCGACCACGTCGTGACGCGACAGGCCCACGAGATCGGACACGTGCGGCTCGCAGCCGAGATGCTCCACAAGGAAGCCGATGAAATTGCCGATGTCGCGCTGATAGGCTTCGACCGTCCTGGGCGAGGCGCGGCGCTCGGTCTCCAGCCAGACCGAGAACTCCTGAAGGGCTTCGCGGGCCGTATGCGCCTGGCTCATGGGGCAAGCCTGCGCCGTCCGCCGTTAAGGGGCGGTTTCCGGCCGCCCCCGCCGACTCGCGCCGCGTCCAGCGCCCGAGGTTGAACGCCGCCGCGCGCCCAGCCATTGTGCGGCCATGCCGCCTCGTCCCCGAATCGTCTCGGTGCTGTTGCCGCAGCCCCTGCCGGAGCCGTTCGACTACGAACTGCCCGAGGGACTGGAGGCGGGCGTCGGCAGTTACGTCGTCGTGCCGCTGGGGCCGCGCGAGCTGGCGGGGGTGATCTGGGCCGAACGCGGCGCCCCGTCGAACCGCAGGCTGAAGGCCGTGCGGGGCGTCTTGCCCGCCCCGCCGCTTCCCGCGCCGATGCGCGCCTTCATCGAGCGCGCCGCGCGCTATGTCTGCGCGCCAAGGGGCAATGTGCTGGCGATGGCGATGCGCTCCCGCGAAGGACTCGAGGCCCCGCCGACGGAAACACTGGTCGTTGCGACAGGCGCAGTCCCCGACCGCATGACGCCGGCGCGCGAAAGGGTTCTGGCGCATGCCGGACATCCGATGTCCGGCGCGGACCTCGCGCGGGCGGCTGGCGTCTCGCCGGGCGTGGTGAAGGGGTTGCTCGACGCCGGCGCGCTGCAGCAGGTGGAGCGCCCGCTCGATCCCCCCTTCCCGGTTCCGGACCACACGCTGCCCTCGCGCGATCTCACCCGCGAGCAGGGCGAGGCGGCCGACTATCTGCGCCGCGTCGTGGCGGGGGGCGGCTTCCATACCGCCCTGCTCGATGGCGTCACGGGCTCAGGCAAGACCGAAGTCTATTTCGAGGCCATCGCCGAAGCGCTGAAGGACCCGGAAGCGCAGGTCCTGGTGCTGCTGCCCGAGATCGCACTGACGCAGGCGGTGACGGCGCGATTCGCCGAGAGATTCGGCGCTGCGCCCGCGGAATGGCATTCGGCCGCTGGATCTCCGGCGCGGCGGCGCGTCTGGCGCGAGGTTGCGGCAGGCCGCGCGCGCATCGTCGTGGGCGCCCGTTCGGCGCTGTTCCTGCCGTATCGCAAGCTGCGTCTCATCGTGGTCGATGAGGAGCGCGACCCGTCCTACAAGCAGGAAGAGGGCGTGAGCTATCACGCACGGGACCTCGCCGTGTTGCGCGGCTCGACAGAACCCTGCGCCGTCATCCTGGCGTCTGCGACGCCCTCCCTGGAGACGCTCTCCAACGCACAGACTGGCCGCTACGCCCACCTGCGCCTGCATGCGCGTCCGGGCGCATCACGCCTGCCGGACATCCAGCTGGCCGATCTCCGCGCCGCGCCGCCCGAGCACAATCGCTGGATCGGGCCGCAGCTTGCCGAGGCCGTCGCGCAGACGCTGGCGGCCGGGGAGCAGGCGCTCCTTTTCCTCAACCGCCGCGGCTATGCGCCGCTTGTCATCTGCCGCGCCTGCGGCGAGCGGCTGAAGGCGCCGGACACCGACAGCTGGCTGGTGGAGCACCGCTATTCCGGGCGGCTGGTCTGTCACCTGACGGGTTTCACCATGCCCAAGCCGATGACGTGCCCCAGCTGCGGCGCGAAGGGATCGCTCACGGGCGTCGGTCCCGGGGTCGAGCGCCTGGCCGAGGAAGTGCACACCCGCTTCCAGGGCGCGCGCGTGGAGGTGCTGTCCTCCGACACCGTGGCCTCGCCCGAAGACCTGCGCGCCCTGATCGCCCGCATGGAGGCCGGCGCGATTGACATCCTGATCGGCACGCAGATCGTGGCCAAGGGCCACAACTTCCCGACGCTGACGCTGGTGGGCGTGGTCGACGCCGATGCCGGCCTGCGCGGCGGCGACCTGCGCGCGGGGGAGCGCACCTTCCAGCTGCTCCTGCAGGTCGCGGGCAGGGCAGGGCGCGCCGAGAAGCCGGGCCGCGCCATCATCCAGACCTATGCCCCCGAAAGTCCGGCCATCGCACTGCTGGCCGCCGGCGACCGCGACGCCTTCATCGCGCATGAGCTGGACCAGCGCCGTCTCGTGGGTTTGCCGCCCTTTGGCCGGCTGGGCGCCGTCATCGTCTCCGCTCCCAGCGCCGAACTCGCCGACGCCGCCGCCAACGCGCTGGGCGCGAGCCAGCCCAATTCCCCCGGCATCGACGTTTGGGGTCCGGCGCCCGCGCCGATCACCATCCTGCGCGGACGCCATCGCAGGCGTTTCCTGGTCCGTTCAGACCGCAATATCGACCTGTCGGCGTTCCTGGCGGCCTGGAAGGAACGCGTGAAACTGCATTCCGCAGCCCGCATCACGCTCGATGTCGAGCCCTACAGCTTCATGTAGGCGCGAGTGTCCGGGGAAAAACAAAGGCGCAGGCCCCAGGGACGGAGGCCTGCGCATCGAGGTTCGTTGGGGGTCTGCCGGCTTCTTCGTCCGGCTCTTGAACTCCGGGGGGATGGAGCGACCGCCCGATCGGGTTGGCCTCCTATCCGATCCTCGTCCCGTGCATCAGGGCCAGCTGGATCGCGGTGAAATCGCCCGGCATGAGGGCGCCGACCTTCGCCTTCAGCTCGGCGCGGAGGGGCTCAAGCCGGCCCTGGGCCCACTGTTCCAGCCTGAAGGCGCCGTCCCAGTCCTTGCGCGCGATCACAGGATCGATCTTGGCGAGGAAGTCGCGCCCGGCGGCATGAACCTTGTCGCAGACCGACCTGATGGCCGCATCGACCCGGTTCTCGTCGAACGTCAGCCGCACCCCGGAAAAATCGAACCTGTAGCGCCCATCCTTCGGCGCGTAAGCCTCGTCGGCGACCTGCACGTTGGTCTCGACATTCCAGGTCGCAAGCGCGCTCGGCTGGGTGAACTGACCCTGTTCATACCGCCAGCCGGACCCGAAGCGGGCGTACTGGTCCCGGCCGGGGCAGTAGGCGTCGATCCTTGCATTGGCGAAGACGTCGAACGTCTTCTGTGCGGCGTGGTGCTGGCGGATCACCGGCTCGTACTGCGCCTTGTTGAAGGCCAGCTTCCAGGACCGTGCTGAGGCGGAAAAGCGCCTCGTTGAAGGCCAGGTCTTCCGGGCTGGCGACGGTCTCGACCTCCGGCGCGGGCGCGGGAGCCGACGGGGCGGATGCCGCGTTGGCCTGAATCCGGGAGACGACCATGGCGATCTGGGATTCGGTGAAGTGCGCGAAGCTCTTCACCAGCTGCTCGCGGGCCATCGGGCGCATGGCGGGGTCGACGTCGCGAAGCATCATCTCGATGGCGCGTTCCTGATCGGGACGCAGCCGGGCGCCGGCCTGCGCCTCGCCGGGCGGCGGCGACAGGAAGACGAGGGCGATGCACGCGGCGGCAAGCGGGTAGAGGAACCGCATTCTCGGCGGCTTGCGGTTCGCGATCTGGGTCGAGGGGAGAGGCAGGTGGTCAGTCATGAGAAGTTGTCCTTCTTCTTGTTGTCGGCGCCGGAGCATTCCGTGTCGCCGGGGGAGGTCGGCCGGGCCCGCGATCAGCTGGCGGGCGGTTGCGGAACGAACACGATGTGCGGGCGGTCGGGCGCCACATCCGGCGAGAGCGCCGCCGGAGCAGGCTGGCCCCTGGGGCCGAGCGACTTGATGTACGCGTAGATCGCCTTGAGGTCCCTGTCGCTCATCGCCTGCAGGCTCGGCCAGGGCATGGGCGGGCGGCCCTGACCTGCACGGGCCAGTTCGAGGAACTGTGTCTCCGTCATGTTCTGGACGGCGAGACGCAGGTTCGAGGGGTAGCTCACGCCCCAGGGACCGGAGAAGCCGACGTCGCCGCCCTGGAGCCAGTCGGCTTCCGGCATGGCCCTTCCGGTCATGGCGATGCCTTCGACATAACCGGGCGTGTGGCAATCGTTGCAGCCGGCGATCTTCACGAGATAGCGGCCGGCCTCGACATCGCTTGCGGCCCGGACATGTTCCGGGTGCGCGTCCGCCGCGACGGCGGACGGCCTGGCGCTGGCAGGGTCGCTGCAGGCCTGCAGCGCGAGAAGGGCGGCCACGGCGACGAAGGCCGCGTGGGCGCGCAGGGAGTTCCGATAGAAGGTCATGTGCTTCCTTTCGCCGGCGTGGATCGCCGGTCGTTCTGGTGGTTTGGCGTTGCTCGTTTCAGGCGTCGCCGGCCGGATTTCATGGGAGGGCCGGTCTGTTGCGTGGGTCCGGTTGATCCGGACTCGTTCTGGTTTGCGTTTCCTCTCTGTGCGCCTCCTTGTGACTCCTTGCCGTGTCAGGTCACGGCCCTGGCCTGGGCTTCCACCGCGCTGCGCCAGCCGTAGAATCCGGCATGCACCTGGTCCCAGGTCGGAAGGGACTTCATCGTGTGAAGCCATCGGCAGACATTGGGCCATGGGCGCAGATCGTAGCCGATGAGCTCGCCGGCCGTGACGACGCCCGAGCCGAAATAGTCGGCAAGGGTGATCTGGTCTCCGCAGATGAAGGGCTTTGCGCCGATCCACGCATCGAGCGCCTTGAGTCGGCGCGCGGCGCGCGGTTCGTGCAGCGCGATCGCCTGCGCCTGGGCCGGGCCGGCCAGCCGATAATGGGCCAGCACGCGCGCATAGACGAGACCGTAGACATAGTCGCGCATCAGATAGGTGTTGAAGAAATCCATCACCTCGTTGACCCGCGCGCGCTTGCGCATGTCCTTCGGATAGGCCGGGTTGTCGGTCAGCTCGGCGAGGTATTTCAGGATGGCCGAGCTTTCGGTCAGCACGAAATCATCATGCTGGAGCACGGGCACGGCCTGGTTGGGGTTGAGCCGCGTGTACCAGTCGGTGCGGTTCTCCTCGGAGAACAGGTCGACCAGCTGGTAGTCAATGGGAATGTCGTTTTCGGAGGCGAAGAGGATGACCGGGCGGCAGGTCGTGGATGCAGGATCGTAATGTAGCCGCAAAAGTCCCGGCGCCTTCCTGGGAGAGGGAGGGGAGGCTTTCCTGGAAGGGGCCGGGGGAGTCATGGGGAGAGGCGGTCTCGTACGATTTGGCTTCGTCTTCTTGAGTGGTCTTCTGCTTCGGCGGTGTCTTTGACATCTCGTCCGTGAGGGGGGATGTACGCATTGTCGCACCCCCGCTCAATCCGAATTCTTGCAGACCGTTCTGCATTTCTGCATAATAAGACATGTTCGAGTGGGGGGATCTCCGACATTTCCTGGCCGTGGCGAGGAGCGGCAGCACCTTGTCCGCAGGCAGGATTCTGGGCGTCAACCAGACCACGGTCGCCCGCCGGATCGCAGCCCTCGAAGACGCCATCGGGGAGAAGCTGTTCGACAGGACGGCTGGCGGATATCGCCTGACCGAGGTTGGTTCTGCGATGGTGCAGAATGCGGAGCGCGTCGAGGCCGAGGTCGAAGGCTTCGCCCGCATGGTGGCCCAGCGCAGCCGGAAGCTGCTCGGCATCATCCGCGTGACCACGAATGACGTGCTGGCCGACTGTCTCCTGACCCCCTGGCTGCGCGAGTTCACGCAGCGCTTCCCGGTCGTGCAGGTGGAGACCCTGATCACCGACCGTCAGCTCGACCTGTCGCGCGGGGAGGCCGACATCGCGCTGCGCGCCGTCACCTCCCGCGGCGCGCCGATCGGCGACGGGGTGTTCGTCCGCCGCCTCGCGACGGGCAAGTGGGGCGTCTACGCCTCGCGCGCCTATGCAGCGGAGAACGGGCTGCCGACAAGCGCAGCCCAGCTGGGCAAGCATCCGATCATCGCCGGTTCCGGCGATCTTGCCCGCTTTGAACCGGCTTTCCTGGAGGAGGCCAAGGCCAGGGGGGCCGTCATCCGGCAAGCGTCCTCCTCGATCCTCAACATCGCCGGCGCCATCCGTTCGGGTCTCGGCGTCGGAGGCATCCCGTGCATGCTGGGCGAGCTCGACCCGGAGCTGCAGCTCTGTTTCACCTTTGACGAGGCCGATTACGCCATCCTGCTGATCACGCGCGAGGAAATGCGGAACCTGCCGCATGTGCGCGCCTTCAACGATTTCATCGTTTCGCGCACATCCGCCCTCCGGCATATGATCGAGGGACGGACCTCGGCCAGATGAGCCGCGCCGGAGCGGCGGAACGCATGGGGAGAACGCGATGGGATATCTCAGGCTGCGCCAGATCTGTCTCGTGGCGGCGGATCTCGCCGCCGTCGAGCGGCAGATCGCCGACGTGCTGGGGCTGGAACTCTGCTTTCGCGATCCCGGCGTCGGCAAGTACGGCCTTCACAATGCGCTGTTCGCAATGAGCGGGACCTTTCTCGAGGTCGTCTCGCCGACGCAGCCCGGCACGGCGGCCGGGCGCTATATCGACAGGCGCAAGGGCGATGGCGGCTACATGTACATTGTCGACTGCGACGATCTCGAACGCTGCCGCGCGCATTTCCTCAGGAACGGCGTGCGGCTGGTCGAGGACCTGAAATCGGGCGATGCGTCGCTGATGGGCGAGGCGCTCCACCTGCATCCGCGCGACACCGGCGGCTGCCTGCTTTCGGTCGACCGCCATTCGCCGGATGGCGAGAGCCTCGCAGGCTCCTACAAATGGGCGGGACCGGACTGGATCGCGCATGACCGGTCGCGCACGGTGCGGGCCATCAGCGGGGCGCGCATGCAATGCGAGGATCCCGCCGCCGTTGCGGCCCGCTGGAGCCAGCTTCTGGAGAGGCCGGTGGAGCGGAACGATCGCAACACATGGACGATGGAGCTGGACAACGCCCGCGCCCGGTTCGGTCCGATCGAGGATGATCGCGGCGAAGGGCTGGCGTCGGTCAGGCTGTCGTGCCGCGACGCGAACGCCATCCTTGCGAACGCCGAGCGCCATGGCGCGTTCGTCGGGGAGGCGCATGGCGAGCCCTATGTGCGGCTGTGCGGGGTAAGGTTCGTGCTGGCGTGAGGGCGGTCACAGCGTCCACACGCGGGCGGTCTTGACCGGGTTGCTCTCGATTTCGGTCGAGGTCTCGACTGCATACTCGGCGACCAGCCGGAAGGCGTCGCGCGGGAAGTAGGTCCGGCCGGGGTCGCCGGCGAAGATCGTCGCGCCGTTGGCGCGGGCGCGCTCGAGCATGGCGCGAAAGAGGCGGGCGGGCGTCTGCTCGTAGAAGACGTCGGCGGCGAGGATGACGTCGTGGTCGGGCGTTTCGCCGGCGAGCAGGTCGCCGCCATGATAGCTGACCGAGACGCCGTTCAGCCCCGCATTGAGACGGACGGCCGCCTCGCACATGGGGTCGATGTCGTTGGCGACGACGCCGGCGGCTCCGGCAAGGGCGGCGGCGATGGCGACGAGGCCGGAGCCGCAGGCGACATCCAGCACCCGCCTGCCGCGGACGGTTTCAGGATTGTCGAGGATGTAATGGCTCAGGGCCTGCCCGCCTGCCCAGGGGAAGGCCCAGAAGGGCGGGGCGATATTGGCCGCCGCGAGGTCCTTCTCGGTCGCTTCCCAGATGGGCGTCAGCTCGTCGGCCTGGTGCAGGCGGATGGGCAGGCCCGGAACAGGGGCGATGCGCGTGTTGGCGCGAATGAAGGCCATTGCCTCCTCCACCGATGCGACTGCACGCTTGCCTTGCACGCCATCCCTCTCCAGATTGCCCGGCCCACGAAGGGCCTGCCCATGCCAGACGCCGCCGCACTCGCCAGACTTGCCCACGCCGCACGCGCCGCGCGCGCCAACGCCCATGCGCCTTACTCGAAATTCCCTGTCGGCGCAGCCGTCCTGCTGGACAACGGGCAGACCCTCATTGGCGCCAATGTCGAGAACGCCAGCTATGGCCTGACCTGCTGCGCCGAACGAGTCGCCATGTTCGCGGCGAAGACGCAATACCCATCCGCCAGCATCGTTGCGCTGGCGGTCAGCGCAGGCGGCGACGGTTTCCGACACGAGAGCGAAAACACCCGCATGCCCTGTGGCGCATGCCGTCAGGTCATGATGGAATTCATGCGGCCGGACGCGCCGGTCTGGATCGACGGGATCGGTTCGCGGCCGCTCGCCGACCTGTTGCCCACGCCCTTCAAGCTCTGATGGACACCCAAGCCTCACGGAAAGCCGACATGACCGATTTCACCATGTTCGACCTAAAGATCACGGACGGCGTCGCAGTCGCGACCTTCAACCGGCCGGACAAGATGAACACCTTCACCCCTGTCGTGATGCGCGAGATGATCGAGCTCTTCGACGCGACGGACAAGGACGATGCGGTTCGCGCGGTGGTGGTGACGGGATCGGGGCGGGCGTTCTGCGCCGGGGCCGAGCTGGGCATCGCGGGAGCCGACACCTTCAACTACAACAGGCGCGAGGCAAGCGAGGAGATCATCAAGAACGGCTTCCGGCGCGACGGCGGCGGGCGGGTCGCCCTGCGCATCTATCGCTCGCTGAAGCCGGTGATCGCGGCGGTCAACGGAGCTGCGGTGGGCGTGGGGGCGACCATGCAGCTGCCGATGGATTTCCGGCTGGCGTCGACGGCAGCCAGGTTCGGCTTTGTGTTCACGCGGCGGGGGATCACGCCCGAGGCGTGTTCGAGCTGGTTCCTGCCGCGCCTTGTCGGCATGCAGACCGCGCTCGACTGGGTCTATTCCGGCCGGGTGTTCGATGCGCAGGAGGCGAAGGATTCCGGCCTGGTCCGGTCGCTGCATGCGCCGGAGGACCTGATGCCCGCCGCCCTGGAGCTGGCGCGCAAGCTGACCGAGAAATCCGCGCCTGTCTCCATCGCCTTCTCGCGCCAGCTGATGTGGCGGATGATGGGGGCGGCGCATCCCATGGAGGCGCACAAGCTTGACAGTCGCGGCATCCAGCTGCGCGGACAGTCGGAGGACGTGAAGGAAGGCATCGAGAGCTTCATGCAGAAGCGCGATCCGAATTTCCCCAACACGGTCGCCCGGGACTTTCCGGCCGGCGTCTTCGCCGACGAACCGGAATTCGAATAGGCGGGCGCGGCTGGCGCCCGGACGGAGGATTAGCAAGGGATTGCCGGCGCCGCGAGAATTGCGAGGGGCCGGTTCACCTCGTCGAACCCCATTCCTGTCAGGCTGCGCCGGCCGGAGGACCGTGTGCGGCTGTACGTGGGCGACCTGTCAATCCTGGTGGTCGATGACCACCGCTTCATGCAGCAGGTGTTTCGCCTGATGCTGAACGGGCTCGGCGTGCGCCGCGTGACGGCGGCGCTGACGGTGGATGAGGGATTGCGGCTCCTCGCCTCGCAGACCTTCGATATCGTGATCGCCGACTATCTGATGGGGACCCGGAACGGCGCGGAGTTTACGCGGCTCGCCCGGTCGGAGCATTTCACCGGCGACCGTTTCGTGCCGATCATCGCATGCACCGCCGACACGACGCCGCGCACCGTCAGGGAGCTGCGCGATGCGGGTGCGGACGAGATCCTGACCAAGCCGGTCTCGCCGCGGATGATCTGGGCCAAGCTCGCCGCCGTGATCAATGCCCGCCGCCGCTTCGTGACGGCGCCGGAATTCTTCGGGCCCGACCGCCGCCGCCGCGATCGCTACATGCGACCGGGCGAGGATCGCCGCAAGGGCGACACGGACGCCGCATAGCTATTTCTTCTCCACGACCTTGATCGTGTCTGTCGAATTGTCGCTGGCGTAGGGATAGCCGGCGGTGATGACGAAGCGCCTGAAGCTGGAGGCCGCTTCGTGCCGCGTCACGGCGTCGAGAATGTCGTCGAAGCTCTTGGGCTCTTCAGGTTCGAGATCGGCGTTGACCCCCCAGACGAGCGAGAGCTTGCGCGCCGTGGGCATGGACGGCGTCAGGGCGTGGATCGGCTGTTTCGGACGCGTGGCGGAGACACGCTGGGCCGAGGCGCCCGAGCGGGTGAAGACGACCAGGGGGCAATCGAGGTCGTCGGCCAGCTTTGAAGCGGCGCGCGCGCAGGCGTCGGCGGTCGAGAGCCCGTCGACGGGCGCGACCGGAAAGGAGGGGTTTGCATCGCGGTCGGTTTCGATGGCGCGGATGATGCGGTCCATGATAGCGACCGCGGCTGTGGGGTGGCGGCCGACGGCGGATTCGGCCGACAGCATGACGGCGTCGGCGCCCTGGTAGACGGCCGTGGCGACATCGTTTGCTTCGGCGCGGGTGGGGACCAGGGCCTCGACCATCGATTCCAGCATGTGGGTGGCGACGATCACCGGGCGACCATGGGCGCGGGCGGTGCGGACGATGCGGCGCTGGGCGATCGGCACCTGTTCGGGCGAGAGTTCGACGCCGAGGTCGCCGCGCGCGACCATCACGGCGTCGGTCGCCTGCACGATGGCGTCGAGGTCGTCGAGCGCGGCCGGCTTCTCGATCTTGGCGATGATCGGGACATGGTCGCCGAAGGTCTGCTTGGCGAGAAGGATGTCGCCGGCGCGCTGGACAAAGGAGAGGGCGATGTAGTCGACCCCGTGCTGAAGCGCGAAGCGACCGTCGGCGATGTCCTTCTCCGTGAGGGCGGGGATCGGGATCGGGCGGCCGGGAGCGGCGATGCCCTTGCGGCTCAGGATGCGTCCGGGAGCGACGGGGCGGGCGATGCGGTCGGCGCCGTCGACCTTGACGATGTGGAGGATCATCTTGCCGTCGTCGATCAGGAGCTTGTCGCCCAGCTGCAGGGAGGCGACGAGTTCGGGATGGGGGATGGGAATGATCTCGGGATCGGCGGAGCTTGCGGCGGCGACGAGGCGCAGTTCGGAGGAGATGCGGACATCGACCTGGCCATTGGGCAGATCGCCGACGCGCAGTTTCGGCCCCTGCAGGTCGGCGAGCAGGGCCACCGGACGGCCTGAGGCCTTTTCCGCTTCGCGGGCGGCGGCGATGCGGGCGGCGTGTTCGGCGTGGCCGCCGTGGGAGAAGTTGAGGCGGAAAAGGTCGACGCCGGCGCGCAGCAGCTCCTCCATCTTGAGGGCGCCCTCGCTGGCGGGGCCAAGCGTGGCGAGGATCTTCGTGCGGCGGCGGATGACGGACATGGGAGCTTCCCGGGCGATTCGCCGGGACCGTAAGGCGGAATGACGACAAGCGGAACCCGGCAAGCAGACGCGTTCCCTGCGGCCGGGCCGAGGGGTGCGGATGAATCAGGGGCCTGAGGTCAGCTCAGGTTGTGTGAGGACAAGACAGGACAGTCATGTCCATGACGCGCGACGGGCGCAGCGCGCCTGTGCGGGCGTGAGAGCCCCGTCGCCGGGACATCCCTCTCGGCATCCGGGCTGAGAGAGAGGCCACACTGGCTTCCCCCGACGAAGGCCGTGGGAGGCGATCGGCGCATGGTTCGGCGCGGCCCTGCGGGCCGGCTCGCCATGAGAGCAAGGCGACGGAGGGTCTGGCGCGGCGTGGCTGCTGATGCACGCGGCGCGGGGGGAAGGGT
>CAZTMG010000026.1:0-2513 GCA_964614815.1 uncultured Rhizobium sp.
GATAGAAGGCGTTGACTCTACTTTCGGGTGCGGGACCCGAAGGGGGCGCCTCACGGAGCAGGAGCCATGCTCTGGGCGTACCTTGCGCTCGGCCGTTCAGGCGCCTGGAATGACGTAAGGCGCGTATCGCTTCTCAAATGCAGAATCTCGGCAGCCTTGCAGGGCAGGATCTGCAAGAAGCGCCGTGGCGGGCCTTTGTCTATTTTCTTCTATTTCAGAAAAGCAACTTCACCGGTGTCGCCGCAGCTTCAGGACTGCGGCCAGTCCGCCAATCGAAGCAACATTAAGCTCGATCTTGCCGTCATAAAGCTCAAGCAGATCCCTGACAATCGACAGGCCGAGGCCGGTGCCGGGTCGTGTCTCATCCAGACGAATGCCGGGCGCGAAAACAATCTCGCGCATTTCGGCGGGTAGACCAGGGCCGTCATCCTCGATCGTGACAACACAATGCTCCGCGTCCTGCGCGCGAGCAGTCACGACGATACGACTGCGCGCGTACTTGTAGGCGTTGTCAATGAGATTGGCGATGAGTTCTGCGAAGTCCTGACCATCCATGGCCACCTGAAGCTCGCGATCGAGCTGTTGCTCGACCTGGATACCGCGCTGCACGTGCAGACGCGCAAGGGCGCTGACCACATTTGCGATGCACTCAGCCATGTTTGATCGCGTCCCTGGCAAACGGGACACGGCCTGGGCGCGCGCGCGTGCGATATGATGATCGATGTGCATCTGCATCGCCTTGCACTGATCCGCAATGACCTTTCCAGACTCCTTCTCGCCTCTCAAACCGAGCTGAAAGGCTTCGTCCGCCGTGATCGCGAGCGGACTCTTGAGCGCGTGAGCCAGATTACCGGCTTGGGCGCGTGCGCGCTGTAGAGAATCCCGCTGCGCCTTGATGAGCGAGTTAAGTTCCGTGACAAGCGGCTGAACTTCAGTGGGGTAAATGCCCACGACCGACTGCGTCGCGCCAGACCTCACCTGACGCATCGCATTGGCCAGCCGCGAGAAGGGCGCAAAGCCGAAGGTGATCAGGCCAAGGACAGTCGCAAGCAGCATCGCGCCAAGCCCCCCGAGCGCGAGCAGCAAGGTGTCGTCAAACTCGTGGATGGCGGCCTCCACGTGCCGCAGGTCGGTGCCTACGGCAAAGCGGTATGCGCCCTCCTCGGATGGCCCATACCGGGCGATGACGATCATCGGTCCGGTTGGTCCTTCAACAGTCTCGATACGCGGCGCACTGCCCCACATGACATCCTGGGGCAACCTGCCCAGACTGCGGCCGCCGAGAGAACCACTGGCGAACATCACGCCCTGCGGCCCTTGAACCTCCCAATAGAAGCCGGAGTTGAGATCTTCATACCGGGGATCGCTGAATGGAAGCTTCTGAACAGCGGCGCCCTGGCGATTGAACCGTGTTATGCGCTCGATCTCCTGCGCGTGCACCTGCAGTTCCTCGTCGAACTGGGCTTCGACCTGGCTGCGGAAGATGTACGAAAGCGCGAAGTAACCTGCGGTGAGAGACACGCCCAGCCAGACGATGGCGGCCACGATCAGGCGGACTCGCAGGGAGTTCAGCACGCGCATGGTCAGCCAAACCTGTAGCCCATGCCGCGGAGCGTCTTGATCCTGTGCGCGCCAATCTTGCGGCGAAGCCGGCTGATATAGACTTCGATCGTGTTCGACTCGCGCATTTCCTCTATGTTGTAGAGATGCTCCATCAGCTCCGTTTGCGAGACTACATGCCGCGGCCGGTTCATGAAGTATTTGAGCATGCGAAGCTCAAGCGACGTGAGATCGATCGACTTGTCGCCGAGATACACTTCGCCAGTGCCGAGATTGATTGTCAGGTCCTCGTGGGTGAGAAGATTGGATGCGCGTCCCCACCCTCGCCGGCGCAATGCGTTCAGTCGCGCCACAAGCTCCGGCATGTGGAAGGGCTTTGTCAGATAGTCATCCGCGCCTTCGTTCAGACCGCCAACCTTGTCGATCCATGTCCCCCTTGCCGTCAGCACAAGCACAGGCGTGGCGACGCCTCGCGTCCGCCATTCCTTCAGGACTTCAAGTCCGGGTTTTCCTGGCAGGCCCAAGTCAAGGACTATGATGTCGATGTGGGAATGCATGCCCAGCTCGAGCCCGTCATCCCCGTCCACAGCGCGCTCGACGACAAATCCGGCCTGAGTCAAGCCGCGCTTTACCCGCGCAGCAAGTTCGTCATCGTCTTCAACAAGGAGAACATGCATGGCTCGCGCATCCCAACAGTCCGGCAAGCATTAGGACCTCAAGCTGAAATGAATCTGAAATCCGGACTCCGGTTTCGATTAAGCTCGCGTTCAAGCAAGGATCAGGTCGATGAGTTATGCAATTACCTAGCCGCAGGGACGGGCGGATCTGAGCATGCGTATGGTTTGCAATCGCATGGCGTCAGAGCAGGCGTACCGGCAATGACTGGCGGATAAAGGCCCCACCTTCCGTCTCAGTTGTGTCGGTCCGATGGAGGAGGCCGTCGTGCGTGGCGA
>CAZTMG010000026.1:2559-5644 GCA_964614815.1 uncultured Rhizobium sp.
ATGGCCTTTCCGGCGTCAACGGTGTGAGACCTCTCGCAACAGAGAATTCTCGCTCACAGCAACCACAAAGAAGTAGCGACGACAGGACGAAATTGCGGTCTGCGTCGGCGAGTGCATATGTAAGGAGGCGCGCTGCGGACGGGTCGACCCTGCCTGCTGGCCCACGATGAGGAAAGGCCGTTGCAGCCTGACCCAAGCCAAACAGCCCTCGGGGTCACAGGGGCGGTTCATTGCGAACCCTGGATGGCGGCGGTGGTGCTGGCGGATGCGGCCATCCGGAATGCGGGATTTTCGGGCGAGGCGTTGCTGACCCGGCGCAATGCGGCCTGGGCGGCGGAAATCAACCGCATTCTCGTCGCGGAGACCGGGGTTTTCCTCATGGCGGTCGGCGCGGCCCATCTGGCGGGCGAGGACAGCGTGCAGCGCCAGCTGGAGGCCCCCGGACCCGTCGCCGAACGGGTCCGGTAGCACGGTCCGGCCACGCGTTCCGGTTTTGCACACATTTTCCGGGCGGCTGTCCCGGACATAGCCCACAGGCGAGCGCCACTGGGGCTTTTCCCTCGCCTTGCGGGCGAAATGACGCGCTGCCGAAGGCGCTGGCGACAAACATTACGGCCCCTTAATTGCTACCCTGCCGTCAGGTCAGACCCTCCAGGGAGCCGCCAGATGCCGATTTCAGACAGCGTGAGGCTGAAGGGCTCAGTGACGATTTTCCACCCGACGCTCGTGAACCTTTACGGCTGCGAGGTCGGCGACGGGTCGCGCATCGGCGCCTTCGTCGAGATCCAGAAGGGCGCGGTGATCGGCGAGCGATGCAAGATTTCCTCGCATTCCTTCATCTGCGAGGGCGTCGCCATCGAGGATGAGTGCTTCATCGGCCATGGCGTCATGTTCACCAACGACCGCTTCCCGCGGGCGACCAATGCGGACGGGTCGACGCAGACGGAGGCGGACTGGACGCTGGAGCCGACGCGCGTCAGGCGGCGCGCCTCGATCGGCTCCAATGCGACGATTTTGTGCGGGCTGACGATCGGCGAGGGCGCGCTGGTCGCCGCCGGCGCCGTGGTGACGAAAGATGTCCCGGATTTTGCAGTGGTGGCCGGGTGCCCGGCCCGCGTGGTCGGCGATGTGCGCCAGATGGCGGCCGACAAGAACAAGGCGACGGTCAACGTCGTCGCGGAAAAGGCGGTGGAGCCGTGACCGGATCAGGAACCCAGCGTGATGTGCTGAACATCGGCGTGATCGGCTATGGTTATTGGGGCCCCAACCTCGTCCGCAATTTCGCGGAGCTTGCCGAGGCGCGCGTCCACACGGTGGCGGATCTCAATCCCAAGGCGCTGGAGACGGTGGCGCGGCGCTATCCGGCCACGAAAGTCACCACGGACGCGATGGAGCTGATCCGCGACCCCGAGATCGACGCAGTGGCTATCGCGACGCCGGTGGCGACGCACTTCTCGCTCGCCATGGCGGCGCTGAAGGCGGGCAAGCATGTGTGGCTGGAAAAGCCGATGACGGAAACGTCCATGCAGGCGCGCGCGCTGATCGAGGAAGCCAGCAGGCGCGGGCTGACGCTGCATGTCGACCACACCTTCGTCTACACCGGACCGGTCAGGAAGATGCGCGAGCTGGTGCAGGGCGGCGACCTCGGCAAGGTGCTCTATTTCGACTCCATGCGGGTGAACCTTGGCCTGTTCCAGCGCGACGTGAACGTGATCGCGGACCTGGCGGTGCACGATTTCTCGATCCTTGATTACGTGTTCGGGCAGCATCCGACGGCGGTCTCGGCATCGGGCATCAACCATTACCCGGGCACGCCGGAGAATCTCGCCTTCATCACGCTGTTCTATGACTCCGGCTTCATCGCGCACGTCAACGTGTCGTGGCTGGCCCCCGTGAAGCTGCGTTCGATCCTGATCGGCGGCACCGAGAAGATGATCACCTTCGACGAGCTTCAGCCTTCCGAGAAGCTGAAGATCTACGACAAGGGTGTCGCCATGACGAGCGACCCGGCCAAGATCCATGAGATGCGCGTGGGCTATCGCACGGGCGACATGTGGGCGCCCAAGGTGGACAATTCGGAGGCCCTGCTGGTCGAGGCGCGTCACTTCGTCGAGTGCGTGAAAACCGGCAGGACGCCGACATCCGACGGTGAATTCGGCTTCCGCATGGTCGAACTGATCGAGGCTGCGACCGGCTCCATGCGCGGCCGCGGCGAAACCATTCACCTCCCCCGCAACGCCAGCAAGTGAGCCAAGTCCATGGCCGTTCCGTTTGTTGACCTGAAGGCCCAGTACCGATCCATCAAGGCCGAGATCGACGCCGCCCTGATCGGCACGATGGACTCCTGCGCCTTCACGCTCGGCCCCGAAGTGGCGCAGCTGGAGACGGACTTTGCCGCCTATGCCGGCGCGCCGTTCGCGGCGGGCGTGAACAACGGCACATCGGCCCTTCATCTCGCGCTGCTGGCGGCGGGCGTGGGGCCCGGCGACGAGGTGATCACGGTTCCCTTCACCTTCATCGCGTCGGCCTCGGCCATTCACTACACCGGCGCAAGGCCGGTCTTCGTCGACATCGATCCGGCGACCTTCACGATGGACCCGGTCGCCGTCGAGGCCGCGATCACGCCCCGCACCAGGGCGATCGTCCCGGTCCATCTCTACGGCCAGATGGCGGACATGGATCCGATCATGGCGATCGCGAGGAAGCACGATCTCTTTGTCCTTGAGGATGCCGCCCAGGCGCATGGCGCGGAATACAAGGGCAGGCGCGCGGGCTCCATCGGCGATGCGGCCGGATTCTCCTTCTATCCCGGCAAGAACATGGGCGCGGCGGGCGAAGGCGGCATGACAGTCACCCGGCATGCCGAGATCAACCGCAAGGTGCGCATGCTGCGCGACTGGGGCGCGGAGAAGAAGTATCACCACGAGATCATCGGCTACAACATGCGCATGGAGGGCATCCAGGGCGCCGTCCTGCGCGTGAAGCTGAAACACATCGAAAGATGGACCGAAATGCGCCGCGCGGCGGCGGCCCGCTACAATGCGATGTTCGCCGGCACGGGCGTGGCGACGCCGGCCGCGCTGGC
>CAZTMG010000026.1:5663-9566 GCA_964614815.1 uncultured Rhizobium sp.
CGGCATGTCTACCACATCTATGCGATCCGCACGCAGGAGCGGCAGCGCTGGATCGAGGCGCTCGCCGCAAAGGGCATCCAGACGGGCATCCATTACCCCTTCCCGCTGCATACGCTGAAGGCGTTCGATTTCCTGGGCTACAGGGCCGGACAGTTCCCGCATGCGGAGAAGGCCGCCGCGGAGGTCCTGTCGCTGCCGATGTATCCCGAGCTGACCGAAGTGCAGCAGGAGGAGGTGGTCGCGGCCGTGGTCGAACTCCAGAAGCAGCTGCAACCGGCCTGAATGACAGACCGACGAGAAGGACTCCTTCCCATGCGATTTCTCGTGACTGGCGGCGCCGGCTTCATCGGAAGCCATCTCACCGACCGCATCATCGCCGAAGGGCATGAGGTTGTCGTGCTCGACAACTTTGCGTCGGGCAAGCGGTCGAATCTCGAACAAGCGGAGGCCACCGGCAAGCTTCGCCTGATCGAAGGGTCCGTCCTCGACGCGGACGATCTCGATCAGGCCATGCACAATGTCGACGTCGTGCTTCACCTCGCGGTGGAGTGCGTGCGCAAGTCGATCGGCGATCCGGTCGGCAACCACCACGCCAACGCCACCGGCACGCTGATGACGCTGGAGGCGGCGCGCCGCCACAAGGCGAGGCGCTTCATCTACTGCTCCTCTTCCGAGGTCTACGGCAACGCCTCGTCCAGCGCGCTGAGCGAGGACGAGACGATATGCCAGCCCACGACGGTCTATGGCGCCTCCAAGCTGGCGGGCGAGCTCTATACCCTCGCCTACCTGCGTACCTATGGCATGGAGACGGCGGTGGTCCGACCGTTCAACGCCTTCGGTCCGCGCGAGCACGACCAGGGCGTGCTGGCCGAGGTGATCCCGCGGTTCGTGATCCGGGTTCTCAACGGCAAGGCGCCGATCGTGTTCGGCGACGGCTCCAACGGCCGCGACTTCACCTATGTGACCGACACGGCCGATGGCCTGTGGCGCGCGGCGATGAACGACAGGGCGGCCGGCCAGGTGATCAACCTCGGCTGGGGCCGCGCGGTCTCGGTCAAGGAGGCGGGCGAGGAAATCCTGCGCCAGTGCGGGCGGAACGACCTGTCGCTCGAGCATGCGGCGGAGCGGCCGGGCGACATCCATACGCTGATCGCGCGCACGGACAAGGCCGCCGACCTTCTCGGCTTCAGGCCGAAGGTCGATTTCCCGACCGGCATCGGCAACTATGTCCGCTGGTTCAGGGCGCGCTACGCCAACCCGGCGGAACTGCTGGAAGCCGACCATCGCAACTGGTCTCTCCCCGCCTGACCGATGATTCCCGAGGACCCCCGATGATCCCGCTGATGCGCCCCCTGATGGACCAGAAAGAGGTGGACGCGGCCGCCCGCGCCATCCTGTCCGGCTGGATCACGCAAGGCCCGGAGGTGGCGGCCTTCGAACGGGAGTTCGCGGACTATGTCGGGGCCGCGCATGCAACCGCGGTCTCGAACTGCACGACGGGGCTTCACCTCGCCCTGCTCGCCGCGGGCGTGGGCGCCGGCGACGAGGTGATCACCGTCAGCCATTCCTACATCGCCACGGCCAATGCGGTTCGCTACTGCAATGCGGAGCCGGTGTTCATCGACGTCGACCCGCTGACGCACAACATGGACCCCGCGCTGATCGAGGCGGCGATCACGCCGAAGACGAAGGCGATCCTGCTGGTCCACCAGATGGGAATGCCGGCGGACCTTCCGGCGATCGTGGCGATCGCCCGCGCCCATGGCCTGAAGGTCGTGGAGGACGCGGCCTGCGCGGCGGGATCGGAGATCCTCTGGGACGGCGCATGGGAGAAGATCGGGCGCTGCCGGGGCGACGCCTGCGTGTTCTCCTTCCACCCGCGGAAAGTCATGTCGACTGGAGACGGAGGCATGATCACGACGCCGCACGCCGACTGGAATGCGACGTTCCGGCTGCTGCGGCAGCATGGCATGTCGGTTCCCGACACGGTGCGTCACGGGTCGAAGGAGGTCATCTTCGAGACCCATCCGGTGCTCGGCTACAATTACCGCATGACCGACATCCAGGCGGCGGTCGGACGCGAGCAGTTGCGTCGCCTGCCGGGGATGGTGGCCCGGCGGCGGGCGATCGCGGACGCCTATCGCCGGCTGCTGGCGTCGGCGCAGTGGATCGGCGCGCCGCACGAACCGGCCTGGGCCCGGACCAACTGGCAGTCCTACGCCGTTCGCCTGCCCGACCATGTCGATCAGCGCGGCGTCATGCAGGCCATGCTGGACGCCGGAATCGCCACCCGGCGCGGCGTCATGTGCGCGCATCGCGAGGACGGCTACCGCTCCCGCCGGCCTGCGGCCCTGCCGCAGTCCGAATGGTGCCAGGACCGGACGATCATCCTGCCCCTCTACCCCCAGATGACGCTGGAGGATATCGAATTGGTTGTTGGGACGCTGAAGGCGTGTACGGAGCCGAAGCCATGAATTCCGCCGTAAGCAGGGCCGTCTCGGCCGGCGCCGCCCGGCAGGTGGTGATCCGGCCGCATCGCGGCCTGTTCGATCTCGAACTCGGGAATGTCTGGCGGTATCGCGAACTGCTGTTGACGCTGATGCTCCGCGATATCCAGATCCTCTACAAGCAGGCGGCGCTGGGGGTGGCCTGGGCGGTGATCCAGCCCGTGTTCGCCGTGATCGTGTTCACCGTGGTGTTCGGCAATTTCGCCAGGATGCCCTCGGACGGCATCCCCTATCCGATCTTCGCCTTCGCGGCGGTGCTGCCATGGACGTATTTCGCCGAAGCCGCCCGCCGCTCGTCGACGGGGCTGGTGGACGACGCCGAGCTGGTCCGCAAGGTGTACTTCCCCCGCCTGATCATCCCGCTGGCCAAGGCGTCCGCGCCGCTGGTGGATTTCGCGATCGCTTTCTGCGTCCTCCTGCTGATGATGGCGTTCTATGGCGTGATGCCGAGCGTCAAGCTGCTGGCGATCATTCCCCTGGTCCTGATCGCAGGCCTGTTCGCCCTGTCGATCGGACTGTGGCTGGGGCCGGTCAACGTGCGATTCCGTGATGTGAAGCACACCGTTCCCTTCATGCTCCAGATCGGCATGTACGCCTCGCCCATCGTTTATCCGTTGAGCCAGGTTCCAGCCGAGTGGAAGACGCTGTACAGCCTCAATCCGATGGTCGGCGTCATCGAGGGCTTCCGTTGGGCCGTGTTCGATCGCGGCCATCCGGATTTCGGGGCGCTGGGCATCGGTCTCGCCGTGATCGCAGGGATGCTGATCGTCGGCCTGGTCTTCTTCAAGCGCCAGGAACGCAACTTCGCGGATGTGATCTGACATGACGGACGACCTCGCCATCTCGGCGCGCGGCCTGGGCAAGCGCTATGTCCGGAATGCCGGCCCGAAGCACAATTCGCTTCGCGACATGCTTGAGGACAAGGTCGCGACGCTGCTGACCCTCGGCCTCCGGCGCAGGAAGAAGGATCACTTCTGGGCGTTGTCTGACGCCACGTTCGACATCCGGAAAGGCGAGAATGTCGGCATCATCGGGCTCAACGGCGCCGGCAAGTCGACGCTGCTGAAAGTGCTGTCGCGAATTGTCACCCCGACAGCGGGCGAAGCCGTCATCAACGGGCGTCTTGGCGCATTGCTCGAGGTGGGCACGGGCTTTCACCCGGAATTGACGGGGCGCGAGAACACATTCCTCTATGGCTCGATCCTCGGCATGACCCGCGCCGAAGTGGAGGCGAAGTTCGACGCCATCGTGGACTTCGCCGAGATTCGCGACTTCATCGACACGCCGGTGAAGCGCTACTCCTCGGGCATGTATGTGCGCCTGGCCTTTTCGGTCGCGGCGCACCTCGATCCGGACATCCTGCTGCTGGATGAGGTTCTGGCGGTCGGCGACGCCG
>CAZTMG010000026.1:9577-17176 GCA_964614815.1 uncultured Rhizobium sp.
CAAATGCATGAACTTCGCGCGGTCTCTGGAGAAAAAGGGATCGACGATCCTGTTCGTCTCCCACAACATGTATTCAATCAAGACGATGTGCCAGCGGGTGATCTACCTGAAGAAGGGAAAGATCGTCTTCGACGGGCCGACGAACGAGGGTCTCAAGCTCTACGAGGACGACAGCCGCCTCGCCGACACGCACTGGTTCTGGAGCGAGGACGACGAACGCCCGATCCGGTTCACCGAAGGCCGGCTCGAAGACGCTTCGGGCCAGGATACCGGCATCATCAACCATGGCGAACGCCTGACCATCCGCCTGCGCTACTCCACGACACGGCGCATCGAGATGCCGGATATCCGGGTCAGTCTCGACCGGCAGGACGACCTGCATTGCATGACCTTCTCCACCTTTGCCGAT
Source organism: uncultured Rhizobium sp. (assembly GCA_964614815.1). Taxonomy (GTDB): domain Bacteria; phylum Pseudomonadota; class Alphaproteobacteria; order Caulobacterales; family Hyphomonadaceae; genus UBA7672. The sequence goes on from CAZTMG010000026.1 coordinate 9,987, forward strand.
ACGGGGGCGGCAATTCCCCATCTCGACGGAGAGGGCGAGATCGTCGTGCAGACGCCGCCGATCCGGCTGACATCGGATTTCTACCTGGCCAACGTTTCGGTGCGGGAGCGCGGGATCGGCAAGATGCTGGCGGCGCAGATCATCGGACATTTCCATGTGCGCGATGAGACGCTGTCATCGACCGCCTATGGCGTCTTCCATGAGACCGCGGAGTGGCGCCATTCGCCCGCGACCGCCGAAGCCGCGCTTGCCCAGTCACCGGCCCGTCCGGCGGCTGTCGCATCCTGAGGGGGGCGCATGATGTCTCCCGCGACGGCGACGAGGACACGGACCGAAGCGGACACGCAGGCGGCCATCGACCCCATGCGGGCGGCGGCCGAAGCGAGATTCCGGGAGTTCGAGGCGACGCTGGCGACAGCGGAGAAGGCCTTCCGGCGCGGCCGCAACGACGTCGCCGCGGCATATGCCGGCCTGGCGGCGCTGACGGCCATGCAGCCGCATGCAGGCTTCTTCGTGAGCCCGCGCCTGGAACGGATGCTGCTGCAGATCGGGCGGCGGACCGCCGACCCGACCGACTATCGCCGTCCGCCCGAGCCGCGCATCCGCCGGGTGCTGCACGTTGTTTCCGAAATCCAGGCCGTGGGAGGTCTCACGAACAATCTCGCCTACTGGCTGGGCGCGGACTCGGCCCGCACCCACTCGCTGGCGATGATCCGTCACCGTCACGAGATTCCCGAGGGGATCGCAACGTCGATCCGCAACTCCGGCGGTGAAATCTTCCGTATCAACAAGACAAGGGGACACCAGGTCGCCTGGGCGCAGAGGCTGCGCCGGATCTCCCAGGACCATGACGCGGTGGTGCTGCACGTCCACGGACAGGATCCGGCGCCGCTGATCGCCTTCGCGGAGCCGACGCGGCGCCCGCCCGTCCTGCTGCTCAACCATGCCGACCACATCTTCTGGATGGGTGCAGCGATTGCCGATGTCGTGATAAACATGCGCGAGGCGGCAGCGGACCTTTCGGTCGCGCGTCGCGGGATCGAGCAGCGTCGCAACGTCGTCGTGCCGACCGTGATCGCCCCGCCGGTGCGCACGCGCAGCCGCGAAGACGCCCGCAAGGCGCTGGGCATTCCCGCAGATGCGATCGTGATGCTTTCGGCGGCGCGCAGAATGAAATACCGGACGGTCGACGGGGTTCCCTACACCGCGCCCTTCGTGCCCCTGCTGAAGAAACATCCCAGGACGCAGCTGATCGTGCTGGGCGCCGGCGAGCAGCCCGACTGGAAGGCGGACATCGACGCCGTCGGCGGGCGCATCCAGAGCTTCGCCGAGCAACCGAACGCCCGCGTCTTCCACGAGGCGGCGGACATATATGTCGACAGCTATCCATTCGTCTCATCGACCTCGATGATGGAGGCGGCCGGCCTCGGCGTGCCGCTGGTGTCGCGTTTCTATGGCCCGCGCGAGGCTCGCATCTTCGCGATCAACCATCCCGGCATCGACAAGCCGACGCTGCACGCCGCCAGCGAGCAGCAGTTCACGGACCATCTCGACCGGCTCATCTCCGACCCGGCTTTCCGCGAGGCGAAGGGCCGCGAAGCCCGCGAGGCGGTGCTCAACTATCACACGCCCCCGGGCTGGCTGGCTTTCATCGAGCGCGCCTATCGTCTGGCCGAGGAGTTGCCGCCGATCGACAGCGCGACGATGTTCGCGTCCGATGCGCGCGAAGCCTTCAGTCATGGCGAGCCGGATCGCAGTCTCTATGAGATCTTCGGGTTCTCCAGTGAAGGCAAGTGGGCGCTGATGCGCGGCTATCTCGGCGTGCTGCCGCTGGGCGCGCGGATCAGCACATGGTTCAAGCTGCGGCGGCATGGCGCGCTGCGCGGCAACAGGGAGGCGCTGCGCCTGCTGTTGCCCGACTGGCTGGTGCGCCGGCTGAGCGACCGCGACTGATCAGGCGGCGCGGACGCCGCGCGGACGATCGCGAGACATTCCGTCTCGCAACCAAGGCAACCACACTGCGGCCATTCAGGCGGAGACGATCAGGCATGGCGACACGTCTTGCCCGGCCCTGCCGGAAGCCGGTCGCCCGATGGCGTCTCGACTCTTGCAGGGTCCGGTGATCAGGTCCTCCGCATGATGGCGGAGAGGGCGATGCGAAACGTATTCATGACGCTTGCGGTCCTGTCGATCGCCGGCGCGTGCCAGCCGGAGTCCATGGTCACGTCGACGCCGGATGCAGGATCCCTCGTCCAGGAGCCCCGTACGCTGGGGGACATCGCAGCGGACATCCGCTCCGGCCGAACGACCTCTGCCGCCGTGACCCAGGCCTTCCTCGACCGCATCGCGGCGGTGGACGACGCCGGACCGATGCTGAATGCGGTGCTGGCGGTCAACCCCAACGCCCTCGCGGACGCCAGGGCGCTGGATGAAGAACTGGCCGCCGGCAGGTCGCGCGGGCCGCTGCACGGCGTGCCCGTGCTGCTGAAGGACAATATCGAGACGCGGGACCCGATGCCGACGACGGCGGGATCGCTGGCGCTCCGGGACAATCTGACCGGTCGGGATTCTCCCCTCGCCGCACGGCTGCGGGAAGCGGGCGCGGTGATCCTGGGAAAGACCAATCTCAGCGAGTGGGCGAATTTCCGTTCCAGCGGGTCGAGTTCGGGCTGGAGCGCCGTGGGCGGGCAGACGAAAAACCCGTACGTTCTCGATCGCAATCCGTGCGGGTCTTCGTCCGGTTCGGGAGCGGCGATGGCGGCCGGCCTGGCCGCCGGGGCGGTCGGAACGGAAACGGACGGATCCATCGTGTGCCCCGCCGCGGCAAACGGCATTGTGGGACTGAAGCCGACCGTGGGCCTGATCCCGCGCACCCACATCGTGCCGATCAGCGCGACGCAGGACACGGCCGGGCCGATGACCCTGACTGTGACGGACGCAGCCCTGATGCTGACCGTGATGGCGGGCAGCGACCCCAGCGATCCGGCGACGGCTGAGGCGGATGCGCGCAAGACGGACTATGCCAGGGCGCTCGATCCCGACGCCCTGCAGGGCAAGCGGATCGGCGTTGCGCGATTCCTCGCAGGCTATCACGGCCCGACCGATGCCGTGTTCGAGCAAGCGCTGGAAGAGTTGAAGGAGGCAGGCGCGGTGCTGGTTGATCTGGAGTCGTTTCCGGCGCGCAGCCAGATGTCCGGGGCCGAATTCACGATCCTGCTGGCGGAGTTCAAGGCGGGACTCGACGCCTATCTCGCGACGACCCCGGCGGCCGTGACGACGCGGACGCTGGAGGACGTGATCGCGTTCAATGCGGCGACCCCAGCCGAGCTGGCCTTCTTCGATCAGGATCTGTTCGAACAAGCGGCCAAGGCCCCTGCCCTGACCGAAAAGACCTATCTCGACGCCAGGGCGACCGCGAAGCGCCTGGCGGGGAAGGAAGGCATCGACCGGTTCCTTGCCGACAACAACATCGTCGCCATCGTGGCGCCCACGGGCGGGCCGGCCTGGACCGCGGACCTGGTGACGGGCGACCATTTCCTCGGCTCCGCCTCCGCGCTGGCGGCGGTGTCCGGCTATCCGCACATCACCGTGCCGATGGGCCAGGTGCGCAACCTGCCGGTGGGGCTCTCCTTCTTCGGTCCCGCCTGGTCGGAGGAGACCCTGCTCGGCCTCGCCTTCGCCTACGAACAGCGCGCCAGGGCGCGGAAGACGCCGGGTTTCCTGCCGCACTCGCCCTGAGGATGGAACCGGGCGGCGATCCGGGTGTAGAACCCCCTCGGGCGAGGGAGACATGGAGATTGTCCGGATGAAGCCGCATCTTGCCGTCGCCCTCGCCGCGCTTGCCGTATCAGCCTGTTCGTCCATGCCCGCCCTGCCCTTCGGGTCGTCCGAGCTCTCGGGCTTCACCGAGGAGGCGATGCCGGGGGGGCGCATGCGCATCGTCTATCAGGCGCCGACGGCCGAGGTCAGCCGCAAGCTCGTGGCCGACCGGACGCTGGCGCGGGCGGCGCAGGCAACGCTCGACAGGGGCCAGGAGTGGTTCGAGATCGCCAGCAAGATCGATGGCAGGCTGGGTGACCGAAACACGCAGACGCTGGTGATCGTGATGGGGCGCGGCGAGCCGCTGGCCGGCGGGCCGAAGACGTACGATGCGAAACAGACATTGGCCGCCCTGAAAGAGAAGATTGGCTGACGACCGGCGCATCGCGCCCGAAAGCCTTGATCCAGCGCAAGGCGACAGGACAGCAATCCCGGCCCGATCACGGGGCTTTGTGCCGCATGCATGCCCGGGGCGCTTCGCAGGGGGGCGGGGGATGCGCTAAGGCATGCACCGGATCGGCGGGCCAGCGCCGGCGAGACCAGCATGACGGGGAGTGAATTCATGACCTTTTCCAGAAACCTGCTGATGGCGGCGGCGGCCCTGGCCGCGCTGGGCGGTTGCAGCACGACAGCGGCCCAGGACACGGCAGCGCCCGCAAGCGGCGTCTATGCAGGCAAGAGCGTTCTGGATGCGGCGATCGATGCGGCCGGCGGCGAGGCTGCGCTCGCCAGGGTGCAGGAACTCTACTGGACAGGAATGGCCACGGTGACCACGGACGGCAAGTCGGCCGAGAAGAACGCCGCCGTTCTCGTCCGCCCCTTCAGCTTCTATCGCGTGACGACATGGGCCAAGGGCGCCGAGCCGCGCACGGCCAGCACGACGCAGGCCGAACAGGGCAAGGCGTGGAACGTGAACCGCGTCAGCTGGAATCCGATGGAGGAAGCCGGCGCGAAAGCCGAGAATGAGCAACTGGGCCTGTTCAGCCTGATGCTGCTGACGCCGCTGAAGGCCGATGGCGTGACCGTGACCGAGCAGCCCGTGGGCGCGGACGGCACGCGGGCCATCCAGGCGGCGAGGGCGGGCGCGCCGGCGACAGAGCTTGAATTCAACGCCGACGGCAAGCTGGTCCGCGCGGGCTTTACGGGCACGGACCCCAAGACGGGCGCGGCGACGGCCGAGGTCTACACCTTCTCCGGCGAGATCGTTTCCAACGGGGTCAAATGGCCCAGGCATATCAAGGCCGAGCGCAACGGGTCGGTCTGGTTCGAGATCGAGCTGGCGACGTTCGAGGCCCTGCCGACCAAGACGGTGCGACCGCTCGAACAGGCCATGCAGTACGAATCCGGCGGACCGCCGACCATCGAGGATGCAGGCTGACCCCTGCCCTTCGCCCCCTTTGCTCCCGGCGCGCCTTGCGGCTAGGCTGATCCAGCCTGCCGGAGAGCCTCCATGTTCCAGCATTTCTTCCATGAGCTGCGCGCCGCCAAGGTGCCGGTCACGCTCAAGGAGTATCTCACCCTGCTCGAGGCGATGGACAAGGGCGTGCTGGGCGGGGACGGCGGCAACGAGGTGCAGGATTTCTACTATCTCGCCCGCTCGGCGCTGGTGAAGGACGAGAAACATCTCGACCGGTTCGACAAGGTGTTCGGTCATGTCTTCAAGGGGCTCGACAGTTTTTCCGAGGGAGTCGACGTCCACCAGTTTCCCGAGGAGTGGCTGAAGAAGCTGTCGGAGAAATATCTCACCGAGGAAGAGAAGAAGATGATCGAGGCCATGGGCGGCTGGGACAAGCTCATGGAAACCCTGAAGCAGCGGATGCAGGAGCAGAAGAAGCGCCACGAAGGCGGAAACAGGATGATCGGGACGGCCGGCACGTCTCCCTTTGGCGCCTATGGCTACAATCCCGAAGGCGTGCGGATCGGGCAGAAGGAAAGCCGCCACCAGCGCGCCGTGAAGGTCTGGGACAAGCGCGAGTTCAGGAATCTCGACGATCAGGTGGAGATCGGCACGCGCAACCTGAAGGTCGCGCTGCGGCGATTGAGGAAGTGGGCGCGCGACGGCGCCGAGGAAGAACTCGATCTCGACGCGACGATCCGCAAGACCGCCAAGGAAGGCTATATCGATGTGGTGATGCGGCCGGAGCGCCGCAACGCCGTGAAGGTGCTGATGTTCCTCGACGTCGGCGGGTCGATGGACCCCCATGTGAAGGTCTGCGAGGAATTGTTCTCGGCGGCGCGGTCGGAGTTCAAGAACCTGGAGTTCTTCTATTTCCACAACTGCATCTATGAAAGCGTGTGGAAGGACAACCGGCGGCGGGGCGTGAACAAGGCGCCGACCTGGGATGTGCTGCATCGCTTCCCGGCCGACTACAAGGTGATCATTGTCGGGGACGCCTCGATGAGCCCCTACGAACTCACCTATCCGGGCGGATCGGTGGAGCACTGGAACGAAGAGCCGGGGGCGATCTGGCTGCAGCGCCTGGTCGACATCTATCCGCATCTCGTCTGGCTCAATCCGACCCATCCCTCGGGGTGGGAGTATTCGGGATCGACCGACATCATCCGCCAGATCATCGGCCCGCACCGCATGTTTCCGATGACCGTGAAGGGCGTCGAGGACGCCACGCGCGAGCTGGGTCGCTAGGCGTGCGCGCGCGTTCCCCGCCATGGGCGGGGTGCGGGCCTGGGCTGGGGGTCAGGCTATGTGCAGAATGCGCGCGCCGGCGCGTGGGCCGCATAGAGTCCCGTTGTCGAGACAACCCCCTCCGTCACGCGACGAAGACGTCGCGCGCTGCCCTTCGCTGTCGCTTCGGGCGTTCGTCGTTCGGATTGGTCCACTGGACCAATCCGTCCGCTGCGCGGACCACTCCTCACCCCGCCAGTGCCTTGCACTGAGAGAGGCAAGATCTTGCATGCCTCACTTGCAACGCAAGTGGGGGAGGCGGATCGCGCGCGCGTGTGAGCGGGATGGAGGGTCTGGCGCGGCGTGGCTGCTGATGCACGCGGCGCGGGGGGAAGGGTCCTTCTGGTCTGGACGAGTTTCGCCACGAGTCCCACGAAGACGCACAGCGCCGCCTCCAGCCAACGCTGGATGAGCGGCGGGTCGCCCAAGCCGTATGTGCGTGTCCGTGCCCGTGTCATGGGCGCGATTATACGCCCGAAAACCGCCCGGCCGGATCCGGTCGCGTGTTTCCAACACTTTTCAGAGCCAACGCCCTGAAAAGCCGACGGAAGATTTTTCCCGACCTGTCGGAATCCGGACGCGCGCGTCCAGCAGATCCGCAACCGGAGGGTGTCGATTCACCCTAACCGGCCGGCGTTGTCCTCGGAGCCTCGCAGCGCGCCTTCATCGCCGCGGCAAAGGCATGCGC
>CAZTMG010000026.1:17197-20653 GCA_964614815.1 uncultured Rhizobium sp.
CCGGACGGCTTCGGAGAGACTGGCCCCGGAGACATCGGCCTGCGCTGTGATGAGATCGAAGCTGGCCTTGTTGGCGGAGCCTTCCATCGCCCTCGCATAGGCCCGCGCCTGCGCGATCAGGCCCGGATCCTTCGCCATGCGGGCGGCGATGGCGACCTTGAAAACGAGGTCAGCCTCCTTCCCGGTCGCCTGCCCCGCGGGCGGCAGCATGGCGAGCAGCGCGCGGGCGGCCTCCGGCCACTTGCGGTCGCGCCAGTAGGCGTCCGCCAGCAGCGATCTGGCCTCGCGGCTTTCCAGGGGCTCCATCAATTCGATGACGTGATCGAAGCGGCCGAGATCGCGATAGGCGGCGGCTTCCAGCAGGCGGCGTTCGAGCGCCAGATCCTTTGGCAGGTTGGGGATGCGGGTGGTGTTGATGGCGGCGAGCGCCTTGTCAGGCCGCTTGTCCCACAGATAGATCGAAGCGAGATCGACAGCGACCGCGGCCTTGCCCAGGCCGCGCAGGCGATTGTCGACCTGGTATTGCAGGAGGGCGCTGGCCGGCTCCAGAAGGTCGAAGGCGACGAGGCGCTGGGCCAGCTTGCGCACCATCTGGTCGCCGTCCGGCCCGATGGGCATCAGCATGTCATCGAATTCATAGAACAGGGCGACAGCCTGGATGGGGTCGAGGCGATCCGCCTCGCCGTTGAGGAAGAGGCGACGGAAATAGTCCGCGAGCTTCAGACGCAGCTCGCGCGCGCCGGGGGCGCTGGCGTCGCGCATGGCGGTCGACTGGGCGAGCAGCAGCGCATCACGGAAGCGGCCCACGCGCATGTACTGGTCGGCGAGGATGCCGACGGTTGACATCTCGACCTCGTCGCCGCGCCAACGGAAGCGCAGGCTTTCGAGTTCCTGGGCCGCCTCGTTGGCGGAAATCTTGCCGGCGGGAACGCCGAGTTCGAGGCGGCGGAGTTCGGCGCGGACGGCGACCGGCTCGACGGCGCTTTCGGACAGGCGCTTGAGCTCAGGCCAGGCCGCGGCAGGACCGTCGATGGCGGCGGCGAGATTGGCGAGAACCAGCTGACCCCTTTCCTTGGTCTCGCGCTCGCCATTCGCGACGGCGAGATTGGCCATGCGGCGCGCAGCGTCGTAGTCGTTGGCCCGCAACGCGGCCTCAGCCCAGACGACGGCGAAGTCGGCGCTGCGGACGGTTGGATACTGGTAGATGTGACGGCCGGTGGCGCGGAAGAGCTCGATCGCGCGCTGCCAGTCCCCAAGGCCGGCGGCGGCCATGGCGCGCCAGAGCATGGCGGAGGCGTCCGCCCGGAGCGAACCGCGCGCGAGATCGGCGTCGGCTTCCCTGTACCGGCCGGCCATGACGGCGGCGGCGCCGCGCAGCCCGAGGAAGGACGGGTCGATCTCCATCTCGGGCCGTTGACGCAAGGCGGAGCGGAGGACGCCCAGCGCCTCGTGCGCCTGCCCGTGGCCGGCATGGAAACGGGCGAGATTCATGGCCGCCTCAGCGCCGCCCGGAGAAGCGGGATCGGCCGCGGCGGCGGCGCCTTCGAGCGATTCGAGCTGGCGGATGTACTGCACGCCGCGTGCGGCGCCCCAGGCGGCGAAATCGATGAAGGCCGGGTCGGTTGCGGCCTGGGTGAAGGAGGCGCCGAGCGGGGCGTCCGGCGCCGTCTGCCCGCTGGCGGCCATGGAGATGACAACACGCTCGCCTTCCAGCGTGACCTGGACATCGTCTGACTTCGGCGCGATGGCGAGACCATGGGCGGAGACCGGCAGCGACGCCTCCACGAAGTCCCGCGGCGTGGCGAAGGCGGTGGCCGGACCATAGGAGACGGCGGCGGCGAGCTGGTCGCCGACGACGGGATCCTCGAACCAGACGATACCGGCCGCGCCGATGAGCATCGCCTCGATGCGAGCCCGGCCGTCATCACCGGGCCGGCGGTCGGCCTTGATGAAGCGCTGCGGCTTGAGGGCGGCGGGCGCCAGGCGAATCGTCCACGCGGCGCCGTCCGATTCGGCGGAAACGCTCAGCCCCCGGGGCATTTCGATGCGCATGAGGGTGGCCTCGCCGCTGTGGATGGCGCGGGCGCGGAAGCCGGCCGGCAGGCTCGCCGAATCGAGCTTGAGATCGGCGTCGGCGGCGAAGACGACCCAGGCGACGGAGCCGCGTGCGAAGACGGCGGCGGGGGCCGGCGCGATGAAGGGAAAGGACAGTTCGAGACCGCCCGTGATCGGCGCGGCCTTCACCAGCACAACGCCGTTCGGCGGGGCGGGATCGCGCCAGTTCGGCGACAGGACGGTGACGCGCCCGGCTCCGCCGAGGACATGGGTTTCGGCGGCGGGGGCGGGCAGCTCGTCGGCGACGGCCTGCTGTCTCGGCGGAGCGAGCATGATCGCGCCCGCAGGTTCGTCCGGCTTCGGCCTGGCGGCGGGCGCCGGCGTATTGGCGGGCGTGGAGGCCTGGGGCGGGCCCGGCTTCGTGATGTCGATGACGGGCGTGTCGCCTTCGAGGAAATGGCGGATCGGCAGGCCGTCCCTGGACGCGATGGTGACCAGATAGCCCTTGTCGTTGTTCTCGCCCGTGAAGCTGGCGAGATTGGCGGGCGGCGTGATGCGGATGTAGGCGAGATCGGGCTTGGCGCGGTGGTTGAACTGCAGCTTGAGCTCGCCGGGCTTGTCGGACACGACCCGGTAGGCCGTCCTCGCATCCCAGTAGAAGGCGATGCGCGACGACTCGCCGGACTGGCTGCCGCGCACCTCGAGCGGCGTGAGCGGCGGCAGCGGCGGGAGAGCGGCTATGCGCCTGGCCTCGGCCTCGGCGGCCTTCCTGGCGACCAGGGGCGAGACGAGTTTCGGCGGCGTCTCGGTTGACGTTTCGGCGATCAGATCGACGGCGACGAGGTCAAGCGAGGTGGAGACGGCAAGCTTCGGCGTCCGCTTGAGACCGATGCGCGCGGTCATGCCGTCCGGGTCCATGCGGGTGACGGCGGCCCAGTTCGGCAGGGACTCCCTGAGCTTCTCCAGGTCAAGCGTGACCTTCTGGTCGAAAGCGAGGATCAGGACCTGGTTGGCGACGCTAGCGCTGATGCGCGGGGCGGCCTCATCGCCATCGGCCCACCTGGCGATGATGCGTGCATAGCCGGGATTCTCGGCGAAGGAGAGCTGCACCGCACGATCGGCGAAGGCGGGCGCAGCGAAGCCGATCGTCGCCGCTCCGATGAGGGAGAGGCGGAACGCCCAGCCCGAAGGAGGGCGCGAGGAACTCATGTCGGCGAGGCGCCAGCGCCGGACGCGGGCGTTGCGGGCGCGCTGGCCGGCAGGGGAGCGCCCGTCAGGGCGACGGGGGGCCTGGCGAGATCCGCGAGAAGGCGCGTCAGGGCCTCCGCGCGCTTGGGCGCCATGGCCGACATGACGGCCGCCAGCGTTGCCGGCTTCATGGACTTGGCGATGTCGGTGAGG
>CAZTMG010000027.1:0-14092 GCA_964614815.1 uncultured Rhizobium sp.
GGGCTTGTAGTGCGGCAGGGCCACATCGACGGGCGGAGGAGGCGGCGGCTCGTCCTCTTCCTCGACGACCTCCTCGATGATCACGACCTCGGTTTCGACCAGCTCCTTGTTCTCGATCAGGCCAAAGCCGTTGGCGATCGCGTAACCCGAGCCCCCAAGCGCAACGACCACGCCCGCCACACCAATGATGCGCGTTTTCGTGTTATTCCGCCTTGTAGCGTAATACATGTCTCTCTCGCTCTCGACGCCCCAAGGTCCCAGCCCCGGCATCTAAGGCCATTGGTGGCGAGACCCGAATTTTATGCCTTCGTTTTGCCCCAAGCGCCAGACTGGCTGCATCGTTTTTTGCAGAACACAGTTGCGCGCTGTCGTCGCATTCCAGCCGGAATACGACGTCTGGCCCGGGGTCTGAGAGCAGCTGTGCTAATGTCTATGCTGCACCGCCGGGGGGAGCCGACGACCCTCTTTTGCCGGGGATATGCCCTGCACGTTATCCTGCGTCAACGCGCCCAAACGCCACCCTGGTCAACTTTCCGAGCGGAAACTGGCGGGTGCGCAAAAAGCGCCCGTAACCGCTCAGCGTTTACCGGCCTGCGCGGGCGCTGACTCCGCCGATTCCCCCGATCCGAGAACCGCCTCGACAACCGGCTGGTCCTGCTTCGGGTCCGACAGCAGCCCCTCCCACTTCGCGATCACCGCGCAGGCGATCGAATTGCCGATCACGTTGGTGGCCGTGCGCCCCATGTCCATGAAGGCGTCCACCGCGAGCACCAGCGCGATCCACTCCGGCTTCATGCCCATGGCCGGAAGCGTGGCCGAGATCACGACCAGCGACGCCCGCGGGACGCCGGCGATTCCCTTCGAGGTCACCATGAGCAGCAGCAGCATGCCGACCTGCTGTTCGGGCGTGAGCGTGAGGCCCATCGCCTGCGCGATGAACATGACGGCGAAGGTGCAGTACATCATCGAGCCGTCGAGGTTGAACGAATATCCCAGCGGCAGGACGAAGGAGACCACCCGGTTGGCGACGCCGTGCCGCTCCAGCTGTTCCAGCAGGCGGGGATAGGCCGCCTCTGAGCTTGCCGTCGCGAAGGCCAGCAGGCCCGGCGCCCGCACATCCCAGATCAGCCTGAACACGCGCGGCCCCAGGATCAGGAAACCGACCGCAATGAGCAGCCCCCACAGCACGAACAGGGCGATGAAGAACGTCCCCACCAGACGTCCGTAGTCGGCAATGACGCCAAGCCCCTGCAGCGAGACCGTATAGGCCAGCGCGCCGAACACCGCGAGCGGCGCCGCCGCCATCACATAGCCCGTCACCTTCAGCATGAGGAACGCCACCTGCTCCATCAGCTCGGTGACCTTCGCGGTCTTCTGCCCCAGCGCCTGCAGCGCGACCCCCAGGAACAGCGAAATCACCACAATCTGGAGAATCTCGTTCCGCGCCATCGCGTCCGCGATCGAGGTCGGGAAGACGTGGGTGATGAACTCGGCCAGCGAGAACGCGCCGGTCGAAACGGTCGACACATCCGCAACGGCCGTGTCCAGCGTCACGGGGAAATTCACCCCCGGCTTCAGCGCATTCACCATCACCAGCCCCAGGCCGAGCGAGACCAGCGAGGCGGTGATGAACCAGCCCATCGTCCGCGCCCCGATTCGCCCCACGGCCGCACCGCCTCCCAGATGGGCGATCCCGACCGTCAGCGTGGTCAGGACGAGGGGCGCCACGATCATCTTGATAAGGCGGAGAAAAATGTCCGAAAGGATCTTGAAATAGCCAGCCAGGTCCGCCTGCGCGCGGGTGGGCGCCTTCTCGATCTCGGCGGCGGTCGCCTCGCCGTTCCGGTTGCGGTCGGCCTGCGCGAACGTGATGTCTGCCCCGGCCCGCGAGGCATCGAACTCCGTCTCGCTGAGCGCGCCGCTGCGGTCCGCATCGAAGGCGGCGACCCGCTGATTCGCCGCGGCGAGCCGGGCGGCCGGGTCGCCATAGACCATCGCGCCGACGATCACGCCAAGGATCATGGCCACGATCAGGCCGATGAAGATCAGACGCTGCATGTCGACGACGCTCCCCGCGGCAAGCGGCGTGCATATCACGCCGGATGACGCTTGCTAGCCTTGGCGCAGCGGCAGGCCCGGGTGCACACTCAACCGCCCAATCAGAGGACGCCATGCCCGGCAGTCAGGACTTCGCCGCCGATCCGCGCAACGCCAACCTCAGGGTCTGGCTCAATGGCGCGCTCGTGCCGAAGGCGGACGCGAAAGTCTCCGTCTTCGACGCTGGCTTCGTGCTGGGCGACGGCGTGTGGGAGGGGCTTCGCCTGCACAAGGGCGCCCTCCTGTTTCTCGACGCCCATCTCGACCGTCTCTGGCGCGGCGCCGCCGACATCGCGCTCGATCTCGGCCTCACGCGTGAGCAGATGATCGCCGCCCTGCGCGAAACCTGCGCCGCCAACGGCATGACCGACGGTGCCCACCTGCGCCTGATGGCCACGCGCGGCGTCAAGGCCGCCGTCAACCAGGACCCGCGCAACGCGCTGGGCGCGGCCACCATCGTGATCGTCGCCGAATACAAGCAGCCCAGCCCCGAGATCGTGACGCGGGGCCTGAACCTTGTCACCAGCGCCATACGCTGCACGCCCGCCGACATGTTCGACATGCGGCTCAACTCCCACTCCCGGCTGCCGCTGATCCGCGCCCTGCTCGACGTGATCCCGAAAGGCGGCGACGAGGCCCTGATGCTCGACCCCGCCGGCTTCGTCTCCAGCTGCAACGCCACCAACTTCTTCTGGGTGAAGGACGGCCAGGTCCGCACCAGCACCGGCGAATTCTGCTTCAACGGCGTCACGCGCGGCAATGTCATCAGGCTCTGCAACGCCAACAGCATCCCGCTCCGACTCGACCGGTTCCCGCTCGCCGACGTCCACGCCGCCGACGAGGCCTTCGTCACCGGAACCTTCGGCGGCCTTACGCCCGTCAGCGCCGTCGATGGCCACAGGATGCCAACGCCGGGGCCGCTCACACAGCGGCTGCGGGAGTTGTACGAGGCGCTGAAGGATGCGGAGGCCGGATGACCCTACGCAACGCCAAGGGACGCGATGCGCCGATCCGCATCGCCATGTGGTCCGGCCCGCGCAACATCTCCACGGCGATGATGCGGTCCTTCGAGGCGCGGGGCGACTGCCATGTCGTGGACGAGCCGTTCTACGCCGCCTTCCTGCGCCAGACGGGCCTCACCCATCCGATGAACGATGAGGTGCTGGCCAGCCAGCCGAACGACTGGCGCGATGTCGTCCGCCACCTCGAACAGCCCGCGCCCGGGGGCCAGCCCATCGTCTATGAAAAGCACATGACGCATCACATGCTGCCCGGCTTCGGACTTGACTGGATGGCCCGGCGCCGCAACGCCTTCCTGATCCGCGATCCGGCGCGCGTGCTCGCCTCCTACACGCAGAAGCGCGAGGATGTGACCCTCGCCGACATCGGACTCGCGCGGCAGGCGGGCCTGTTCGCGCGCGAAGCCGATCGACTCGGCCGCGCCCCGCCCGTCGTCGAAAGCGTCGACATCCTGCGCGATCCCGCCGCCACGCTGTCGAAACTCTGCGCCGCGCTCGACATCCCGTGGACCCCGCGCATGCTCAGCTGGCCCCCCGGCCGCCGCGAGACGGACGGCGTCTGGGCCCCGGCCTGGTATGACGCGGTCGAACGGTCCACCGGCTTCGGTCCGCCGCCGGAGGAAACGCCGCTGCAGCTTCCCGATCATCTCCAGCGCATCGCGGACGAGGCCCGCCCGCACTATGAGGCGCTGGCGACGTGGAAACTCGCCTGACCCTAACCCAGCATCTGCGCCGCCTGCGAACTGAGCATGGTTCTCGCCCCCTCCGGCGTGCGCATCGCGAACGCCGCAGCCAGGCCCTGCGCGTCCGCCATCGCAATACCGGCCTCGGCCCCGAGCGCGAACAGCGCGGTCGCCCACGCATCCGCCTCCATCGCGCTGGCATGCATCACGGCCACGCCCGACAGCGGCCCCGTCGCCGGCTCGCCCGTACGCCCATCCAGCAGGTGCGAGCCGCGCGGGCCCCGCCGCACGAAATCCCCGCTGGTCGCCACGGCGAGATTGATGAGCGCGACATCCGTATGCGGCGGCTCGCCGGGCGCCGGGATCATGTCGGACAGTTCGAGCTGCACCCGCCAGGGCTGTCCATCCGGCTTCACGCCCTGCCCCACAAATTCCCCGCCGATCTCCATCAGGAAGCTCGGGATGCCTAGTCCGCGCAGCCGCTCCGCGCAGAGATCGACGGCATAGCCCTTGGCGATGGAGGAGAGATCGAGCGCCGCGCCGCCCGGCTGGAACACGCGCCGCGCATCGGCGTCGAGTTGCACATGGCGCCAGTCATGCTCGCCCGCCGCCTGCCCGGCAAGCAGCCCGGAGCCAAACCCCGCAGCCTCGACATCGCCCCCCAGCGTGGGGTCGTAGGCGCCCTCCGTCAGCGCGGCGATTTCAAGCGCGCGTTTCAGCACATGCGCAAACTCAGGCGCGACGGGATGCCAGCCGACCGGCGCACGGTTGAAGCGCGAAAGATCGGATTGACGCTCCCAGCCGCTCATCTGGCGGACCACCAGATTGCACGCGTCCTCGATGGCCGTCCCGGCGGCCAGCGGCGTCACCGCCTCCGCCGCCGCAAAGGACAGCGACCAGCCCGTGCCCATCGTCTCGCCGCCAATGCGGCGCACCGGCGCATCGATGCGCGAGGCGCGCACCGCAGCGGGCTTCAGGCCGACCGGGATGAGGAGGCGCTCGTGCGTCATGGGGCTCCGGAAACGCAAACCGCCGGGCCCTTGACGGACCCGGCGGCTCAAGCATAGCGCAGACGCGATCAGCCCGGCAGGACTTCGATCACCGCCACATAGGTCGACACCGAGTTCAGCGTCCTGCCTTCCATGGAGACAGTTCCGCGCGACTCCGCTTCCAGCCAGTACATCCCGGCGGTCCCGAGCGTGAACTTCAGCACGCCGTCCGCGCCGGTTTTCAGCACCATCTCGCCCGGTTCGTCGCGATAGCGGTCGCCGCCCTGGATGATGGTCACCTCCATGTTGGCCGCCGGCTTGCCGTTGTCGGTGAAGGCAAAGCTGATCTCCTCTCCCGAATAGAGATCGTTGGGGTGCGTCGCCCCGCCAAGCTCAAGGCCCTTGCCCGTGGCTTTCAGCGGGGTCGGGGCGCCGTTGGTGACGAAGGTCTCGACGCGGCGGCTGCTGGCCGTCAGCTCGACGCCCGGCTTCCTGTCGATGCCCTGGGCCAGATACTCCTGCATTGTGCCGCGCCAGCGCTTGATCTCCGCTCCCTCCTTCCACGACGCATTGAGCCCGGAACTGGCCTGGGCGATGCGGTAGGTGCCCTTCTGCTTCAGTTCGAGGTCGAATGTGGTGCGATACTGGCCGACCGTGGCGTTCACGGGCTTCACGGTCTCGCCGTCCGGCGCGGTGATCGTGATCGCCTCGATCTGCATCGGGCGATGATCGGGGAAGAACAGGTTGTTCGACACCGCCCCGTCGAGCGTCACCCAGGCCTTGTCGCCCGAGACGACGGTGGCGGAAGGCAGGATCCAGGCCCGGTGCGCATGGGCTGCGCCGACGAGAAGCGCGGCGGCGGCGGAAACGATCAGGAGGCGTTTGGCGAGGGTCTTCATGAGGTCACTCCACGGACTTGAGCGTTGCGTGCGGACTATTTCGACAGCTTCAGCGTGACGGCGCCGAGTTCTTCCTTGCCGGCGGCCGAGCCCGTGGCTTCCGTTCCGGGCGCCCACCTGAACGGAATCTCGACCAGCTCCTTGCCGCCCACCTCGCGGCTTGCCTCGACGACGACCTTGTAGTCGCCCGGCGCAAGGTTCGCGATCGGCCCGGCGTCGGTGTCGAAACGGATGGCGTTCTTGCCCGGCGGCCTGGTGGGACCCGATACGCCGTCCATCGGCAGGTCGAGCGTGCGGCCCGTGCGCCGCCACCACTGGCGGATGTCCTTCAGCCACTTCTCGCCTTCCTGATCCTTGAGGTCGATGTCGTACCAGACCGAAAGGTTGGCCGCGACTTTCCCGGCCGCATCCTCGATCCAGATGGCGACGTAGGGGCGATGGTATTCGGCGACGTTCAGCTTCGGTATCTCGACGGTCAGCTCCAGCGTGCCGGCCTGCGCCGCCCCCGCCATCGCCACCGGAACCGCAAGCATCAGAACATTGCGCATGCCTATCCTCGCCTCACACATGGACCAGAAAAACCGCGATCAGCGCCGGAACCAGAAGGCCGGCGCCGACAAGGAACCAGGTCGGCGGCCGCCGCGGCGCATGCATCCACAGCAGCGCCAGGCCGGTAATGCAGAACAGGATGGCCGCGACCGAAAAGATGTCGAGAAACCAGAACCAGACCGGCCCCGTATTCCTGCCCTTGTGAAGATCGTTCAGGAAGGAGATCGCCCCGCGATCCGTGTTCTCGTAGATCACATCGCCCGTCTCGCGGTCGATGGTCAGCCAGGCGTCCCCGCCCGGCTTCGGCATCCCGACATACACCTCCGTGTCGGACCATTCGCCCGCCCTGCGCGAGACAGGCGCGCCGGTTTCCTTTTCGAGCCATGCCGCAACCGGCCCGGGCAGGATCGCCGTCCTGCCGTCCGCGGGCGCCTCGCCCAGCTGCGCCAGGATGTCGGGCGGCATCACCGCCGTTGTCTCGACCACAACCGGCGTCCCCTCGATCTGTCCGGCATGGTTCAGCGTGATCCCGGTGACCGCGAACAGCAGCATGCCCGCCAGCGTCGCCGCGCCCGTGATCCAGTGCCAGATGCGCGCCTGCGTCATCCAGAACAGGCGGCGCATCTTCCGCCGATGCGCCTTCAAGGCAGCCTTCTCCGCGGCAAGCCTTTCGGCTTCCGATACAGCGCGCGCAGTGTCCGACCCTTCGGGCATCCAGCTTCCCTGCCCGGCCAGCCGACCGGACATCAAGTCCATCGGGCGCCCCGGCGCCCGTTTACGCAGCGACCCTTACGCGAGGCGCGGTCTACTTGCAACGCAGTCTCATTCGCAAAATGTATCGAAACCCGGCTGTCTCACAACGATTTGCAGCAGCCACGCCGCGCGTCCCCTGGCCCCGACCTGTCCAGCCCTCAGGCAACAGCACCCGTTCGCCCGACGCCGGCCCCGTCAAGCTTGAGGCGGCGCCCGGGCCGTGCATGGTGGCGCAGCCCTTCCATTTTCAAGCGACGAGGACATCATGGCCTTCATCAGCCGGCTCAAACTGGCCCTCATCGGCGCCGCGACCGTGGGCGCCTGCCAGAGCCTGGGCGATCCGGCTTCAGGCGGTCCGCCCCACGGCGTCAGCGCGGAGGCCTGGGCGATCCATCAGCGCCTGATGACGCTCGACACCCACCTCGACACGCCGGCCTTCTTCGACACGGTGCGCGGCTATGACATCATGAAGCGCCACGACGTCGAGCGCGACGGATCGCAGGTCGATTACCCCCGGATGGTCGAAGGGGGGCTCGATGGCGGCTTCTGGGTCATCTACATGCCCCAGGGTCCCCTGACGCCGGAAGGCTATCAGCAGATCCGCGACACGGCCCTCATCCGCGCCATGTCGATCCAGAAGATGGTCGCCGCCCACCCCGACACGTTCGAACTCGCCCTCTCCGCCGCCGACGCCGCGCGCATCCATGCCGCCGGCCGAAAGATCGTCTACATGTCGATGGAAAACTCCTACGAGCTTGGCGAGGATCTCTCCCTGCTCGACACCTTCTACAAGCTCGGCGTGCGCATGGCGGGGCCGGTGCACAACGGCTCGAACCAGCTGGCCGATTCGACCAACCCCGGCCCCAACCCGCCGGTGAACTGGGGCGGGCTCAGCCCGCTTGGCAAGGCCTACGTCAAGCGCGCCAATGAACTCGGCATCGTCCTCGACGGCAGCCACGCCTCCGACGCCGCCATCGAGCAGATGATCGATCTGTCAGCCACGCCGATCATCCTCTCCCACCACGGCGCGGACCATCTCAACGAGCACCCGCGCAACGCGCCCGACGCCCTGCTGAAGAAGCTCGCGGCCAAGGGCGGCGTCATTCACATGAACGCGCTGGGAGCCTTCCTCAAGCCGCTGCCGCAGGCGAAGGAACGCACGGACGCGCTCGCGGCGCTGCGCGCGCGGTACGGGGACCCCAACGTGCTCGAAGGCGCGCGCTACGAGGCCTATCTCGACGACCTCGCCGCCGTGAACCGGCAATTCCCCGAGAACCGCGCCACATTCGAGGACTACATGCAGCAGGTTCTCTACACGATCAGGCTCGTGGGCGTGGACCATGTCGGCTTCGGCGCCGACTGGGACGGCGGCGGCGGTCTCGACGGCTTCCGCGACATCACCTACCTGCCGAAGATCACCGAGCGCCTGCTCAGGGAAGGCTACACGGAAGCCGACCTCGCCAAGATGTGGGGCGGCAACGTCATCCGCCTGCTGAAGGCTGCGGAGGACTACCGGGACAGTTTGAAGAAGTAGGCAGGACCACAGGCGGCTGATGATCCCTTGTGCGTCCATGCACAACACGCCGCCAGACGAATGCGCACGTCTCGTCCCCATCGCACGGTTTGCGCAAATCCTGCGCGCGCCTGCCCGAAGCTCGACCAGACTTCTTCAGACTGGGCGATGGCTGGGCGCCGGATCGTTCCGCGAAGGCGCCGAGCTTCCCGCGCCGGGCGTGCTGGCCTACCTTCAGCACACACGGACGGGAGACCTGACGCCATGATGTCGAGCTGCGCGCGCCTCATCGCCCTGCTCATCGGCCTCGGCCTTGGCGGGGCGCCTGCCGCGCTGGCGCAAGCCTATTCGCCGCCCCGCACGCCGGACGGCAGGCCCGACCTGCAGGGCACATGGACCAACTCCAGCATCACGCTGCTCGAACGCGCCGATCCTTCCCTTCCTCTCATGCTCGATGCCGAGCAGGTCGCCCGCATGGAGCGCGCGCGCATGCAGCAGGAAGTGTCCGCAAGCAGCCGGACCGATCCTGATGAGGGCGCGCCCCAGGCCGGCGGCGCCATCGGCGGCTACAACGCCTTCTGGCTAGACCGCGGAATGAAGGTCGGGGTCGTCAACGGCGCGCCCCGCTCGTCCTGGATCATCGATCCGCCCAACGGCAGGATGCCGGTGTCCGAGGCGGGCAAGGCCCGCATCGCTGCAATTCTCGCAAGGCGCGGCGAGGAAGGCCCCGAGGGCATGAACCCCGCTGACCGCTGCCTCGTCGGCTCGCGCGGTTCGGGCGGGCCGCCCATGCTGAACAACATCTACAACAATACCTACCGCATCGTTCAGACCCCGGATCATGTGATGATCGAGGTGGAGATGATGCATGACGCCCGGATCGTGCGACTCGGGCAGGAGCACAGGCCCGCCGCCATCAGGCAGTGGCTGGGCGACAGCGTGGGACATTGGGAGGGCGACACGCTGGTGGTGGTGACGAAGAACTGGAACCGCTGGCACGGCGATTATGAACCGGTGTTCCTCTCCGAACAGGCCGCCGTCACCGAACGTTTCACCCGCACCGGGCCCGACGAACTGACCTACGCGTTCGAGATCGACGATCCCGGCTTCTACACGCAGACCTGGAAAGGCGAGATGACCTTCAGGCCGTCATCCGGCCCCGTCTACGAATTCGCGTGCCACGAAGGCAACCACGCCCTCTACAACATCCTGCAGGGCGCGCGGATCCAGGAGGCCAAGGCCAAGTAGCCTCCCCGGCCTTCCCCGTTCACGGGAAGGACGGGCTATTTCAGATACGCCCGCACAACGCCGTCGAGGAAATCGCGCCCGTCATAGAGCGATTTCACCCGCACCTTTTCATTGAGCCCGTGCGCGTTGGTCTCCCCGCCCTGGGAGAAGATGCCCGAAAGGCCATAGGTCGGGATGCCGGCGTTCATGGTGAAGCGGCCATCGGTCGCCCCGGCGATCATCACCGGCGCAACCGGAACGCCAGGCCACATTCTGGCGGCCTGCGCCTTCACCGGTCCCATGATCTCGTCGGTGAGCGGCGGAGCCGTCGACCCATCGCGGCGGCGCACGATCGACACCTTCACATCCGGATCGCCTATGGCCGCCTCCAGCGCTTCCTTCACCTGCTCCGGCGTAGTCCCCTGCATCACGCGGCAGGACAGCGTCGCCGCCGCCCGCTGCGGCAGCGCGTTGGGCGCATGCCCCGCTTCCAGCTGCGTCGCAACGCACGTGGTGTGAAGCGCGGCATTGTAGGTGGGGTCGGCCAGCAGCACGGCGAGCGCCGCCCGATCGTCCGGATTCCTCGCCACCGCCGTCATCGCCTGGCCGAGCTCCCCGCCGAGCAACGGTCCGGTCACGCGGAAATACTCGCGCGTCACCGGCGTCACCTGGATCGGAAAGGACAGGTTCGAGACCTTCTCCGTGGCCGCCATGAGCCGGTAGATTGCATTGTCCGGCGTCGGCCGGGAGGAGTGCCCGCCCGGATTTGTCGTCTCGAGCTGATAGACCTGATGGATCTTCTCCCCCGCCTGGATCTGCAGGACCAGCGGCTTGCCGTCATCGGAAAGGAGGCCTCCCGCGCCCTCGTTCAGCGCGAACGCCACGTCGAACAGGTCGCGGTGGTGGGTGAGGATGTAATCGATGCCGTTGATGCGGTTCGACGTCTCCTCCCCGCAGGTCAACGCCATCACGAGGTCGCGGCTGGGCTTGAAGTTTTTCTCCTGCTTCAGGCGCATCATCAGGTCGAGCCAGATCGCGGCCTGTCCCTTCATGTCCGCCGCGCCGCGGCCATAGAAGAATCCGTTCTCCTCGAACAGCGTGAACGGATCGCGCTCCCAGTCCTCGCGGCGCGCATCGACCACGTCGATATGCCCCATCAGCAGAACGCCCTTCCGGCTCGCATTCGGCGCGCGCAGCGTGGCGACGATGTTCCCGTCGTCCGGCCGGTTCGGCGGGATGATCACCTTGATGTCGGCGTCGGCATAGCCCGCCGCCCTGAGATGCTTCTCCGCCGCCCGCACGACCTTCGTGCACGATCCAGTGGTCGGCGACGAATCGATCTCCACCATCTCCTCGTAGAGGGCCCGGAAGGCGGCGCGTCCGGCGTCATCCTGCTGCGCCGTAGCGCTTGTGGCGCACAGCGCGACAGCGGCCACGCCCATTGCGCCAAGGCTCGGGACAATCGGGAAAGTACGCATGCCTGCCTCCGGATGACTCGCCGGGCCTGTGTGGCCCAGCCCATCGCGAAGCACAACCGGGGACAGCTAGCCCCGCACGCCATGCCGCGACAGTCTGTTCCGGTAGCGGTCGACGGCGCCCTGGATGGCGTGAACGGTCTGCCCGACGCGGGGATCGCTGAAATTCGGCGTCGAGCGTATCCGCCCTTTCGCGTCCTCGTAAAGCAGGCCCAGGTCGATCAGCTTCTTCACCTTCCGCCGCACGGTCTCACGCGGCATGTCCAGCCTGTCGGCCGCCATCAGCATGGTGATGGACCCGCGCACGTCTTCGGGCGCGACGTCCTCGGTTGCGATCCGCCGGGCGAATTCCTGATCCGCCATGACGGGCCGCATCGTCGCCTCGGCCACGCACAGATAGATCATCAGGCTTTCGAGATCGACCTTCGCAAAGGTTCGCGCCGCGTGAAGCACGTCGAGCGTCAGCTCCAGAGACGCATACACGCGCGCACGAAGATCTTCCGGGATTCTGGCCATGAATGTCCTCGCCGATCCTCTGTACGCCAGGATTTCCCGCACTGCGCAGGGCGCGCCCGCCTTGAACGGGATCAGGCGCGATCCGTCTGAAGATAGAGCGTCACGACATCCGCTCAACCCCAGCTCGCGCCGGTCAGCATGCCGGCCTCGACGGCGAGGATACGCGCGTTTGCCCCGTCGAGTTCCGCAACGCCGATCTCGCCTCCCAGCGAGGTGTACGCCATCCGCCGGCGCGGCAGGTCCAGGGTGACGCCGATCGCTTCCTTGAGGCCGCGCACCAGCACCTGCCGGTCGATACGCGTCGCCGGGTTGAATCCCGCCGGCGGGTCCATCGGCGCACGCGACACCGTGTTGTCCCCCCGGTCTGTCCAGTAGATCATGCGCGTTGCGGGATCGAGATCGAGATCGATCGGTTCAGGCAGGCGCGAGAAGAGCGTGACCATGTCGGTCCGGTTGCTGGGCGATGCGCCGGGCGGCGCCGTCATGTTCATGCGGCGGATCACGCCCTGCCCGGCATTGTCTCCGCCCTTCTGCGTCCAGTAGACATGTCCGCGCGCCGGATCGAGCGCCATGCCGACGCACCAGCGGCTTTGATCGCCCGCATCAACCGTGGGGTTTCCCGCCTGGAACAGCGTCTCGATCCGCGAGCCGTCGAGATTGCAGCGCTGGATCGACATGCCTTCACGGTCGGCCCAGTAGAGCTTGCCCGCCTTCGCATCGAGCTTCAACTGCTTTGGCGTGAACGCCCCGCCAGGCGGCACCACGGTCGCCACCCCCGAGCCATCCTTCTCGCAGCGCATGATGAAGCCGTCGCGTTCCGCCGCCCGGCCCATGTTGGTCCAGAAAATCTGTCCCGTCGCCGGATGAATGGCGATGCCGTCATTGACGCCTGCGGGTCGCGATCCATCCGCGGGCGACTGGTCCACCAGGGTCCGCGCCTCCCCTGTCTCGACATCGCGCACATGCACCTTCGCCGGTCCGAGGTAGTAGAGTTTCGGCGCCGGCCCGGATCGCATCGTCCCCGTCGCACAGCCGGCCAGAACCACGCCGCCGCCCGCTGCAGCCGCGAATTGCCTGCGCGTCCATGCGGCCATCGCTGCCCCCTGCAAGGTCCAATGCGCCAGCCTAGACCAGAATGAGGCGCGCTCAAGGCCTCGCAGCCATGACAGGCCTCACCGCGCCCAGCTGATGCCGAACTCGGTCACATGCGGTTTGGCCGCCCGCACGGCCGGGTCGTTCGACAGCGGCTGCACGCCGTCGCCGACAATCCCGGCTGCAATGTCCTCGCCCTCGGGCGAAAGCCGCGCCTGCACGAGACATTCGCCGACATTCTCGAGCCTGCCGCCATTCCACGCGGTGACATAGCCGCCATAGTCCCACTGGAAACCGGCCATCTGGAACGGCGCGGCGTTTGCGGCCTCGACCGCCTCGACGCCATCGCCGATCCGCACGCCGCCAGGGCCGACCCAGAGTGAGTTGGCGCCTGCGATGCGCACCGACATCAGCCCCGTCCGCTCCTCCTCGTTGCGGAACGTCACCTCGGCGCGCCGCGCTGGATCCTTCGGATAGATGGCGGTCACGTTGATCTGCGTCCCTTCCGGCCCGGCGACCGTTTCAGGAATCACATTCTCCGGCCCGAACACGGCGGCCAGCGTCGCCGGCGTCGCTTCCGGAGTGAACGGTCCCTCGCATCCCAGCGTCAGGTTCACCTCGGCGGCGGATGCGCCGGCCGCGTTCGACATGCGGTTCGCGCGGGTCGATTCTCCCGCGCCAGTTGAATCTCCCCCTCCGCCGCACGACGCGGCCAGCACCAGACAACAACCCGCAAGGAGAGTGACGGAAAAGCGACGGCTCATCTGGGCCTCCAGCTATCTGCCCTTGCGACACAGTGGGACGGGGACGCCCAATCCACAAGACGCCGACTGCCGCAGGCGTCCTGCCTGCCTCGCATGCGCATCGACCAATACTGAATTTTTGTCCACGCACCCGCGTGACGGCTTGACCCGTCAACCAAGGCCCGCAGAACGTCAGGCCTTGATGTCGCGTGCGATTGTCCGGCCAGCCGGGGAGATTGTCAGCCGTCCCAAACGGGGCGGTCTTCATCTTTGGTGGCTCGCAATCCTCGTCGGCCTGCTGGTCGCGTCGGCCGTCGTCATTTTCCACACCCTGGTCATGTACGGACAGTTCCTCGCCTTCGGGAACGTGCCGGGCCGACTCGCCTCGCGCCTCTTCGAACTGCCCTGGTGGCACAGGCTGGTCGGACCGCTGGTGGGCGGCGCGATCCTGTGCCTGCTGCTGCGCCTTGGCATGGCGATGGGGTGGGGCCAGGCGCCGCGCGCCTTCGGCCTGCAGGACATCGTGCAGAACCGCCG
>CAZTMG010000027.1:14148-19518 GCA_964614815.1 uncultured Rhizobium sp.
TGGCTGCGATCGTTTCCCTTGCCTGGGGCGGCAGCGCCGGGCGCGAGGAGCCGGTCGCCCACCTCGGCGCCACGCTCGCCGTGCTCAACGGACGCCTGCTCGGCCTCGACATCGCGGCGCGTCGCATGCTGGTCGGCATGGGCGTCGCCGCCGCCATCGCCGCCGCGCTGCATGCCCCCATCGCCGGAGTGTTCCTTGCGCGCGAGATGATCCTGCGCAACCAGCGTATCTCCTCCCTCGGCCCTGTCGCCGTCGCCTCGGGCATCGCCTGGCTCGTCTCGACGTGGATGACCGATGGCCGCGCCATCATCGCCGTCCCGGCGCCCGAAACGCCGTCCCCGCAGGTCCATCTCGCCGTTTTCGTCGTGCTGCCGCTGCTCGCCGGCTTTGCCTGGATCTGCAGGCTCGCCTGGTCGCGGATTCCCGACATGGTCGCCGACGGCGCCGGACGCATCGGCCTGCCGCTCTGGCTGCTGCCGCTGCCGGGCGGCCTCCTGCTGGGCGCGATGGCGATCGCCTTTCCGCAGGTGCTCGGCATCGGCTATGAACCGCTCGCCACGGGCCTCAGCGGCAATTATGGCGCAGAGCTTCTTCCCATTCTCGCAGTTGCGAAGCTTGCGGCGACGGCGATCACGTTCGGTTTCCGCTGGGCGGGCGGGGCCATCGCGCCTGCGCTCTATGCCGGCGCGATGATCGGCGCCTCGCTCGGCGTCCTCGTTGGCCTTGTGTTGGGAATCCCGGCTCCGCAGGTCTTCATGGGCCTTGTCGGCATGGCGGTTTGCGTCGCCGTCCTGCTCAATGCGCCCCTGACTGCGACCATCCTTGTGGTCGAACTGTCTGGTTCGGCCGCGGTCGGCGCGTCCAGTCTGGTCTGCTGCTTCATCGCATCCCTGGCGCTTCGCAAGCTGACGCAGCGCCAGGAGGAAGAAGCCAGCCAAACCCTGCGCTGGCGCTGAGGCCAGACCTCTCCTATCGTCCGCCCCCGGGGGGGGGGTAGCGACCGGCAGGGGCCCATGCTGAACTCCGACTCCACGCAACCGGCCACAGGCCGCAGCGCAGCGCCCTGGGCTCTCGCCGTCTTCGCCGTGCTGCTCGCGCTCTTCCTCCTCCGCGCCGCGCCGCTGACGCTCGACCCCGTCCGGGCCGTCAACGCCCCCGACCAGTTCGACACGGCGCGCGCCATCGACCGGCTCGCTCGCGTGCTCGACGGCGCGCCCCACCCGGTCGACAGCGCCGCTCTCGATGAAACCCGCGCGCGTCTCATGCAGGAGATCCGCTCGCTGGGCTACACGCCCGAGCTGCGCGCCACGAATGTCTGCCAGAACCTTTCCGGGTTCGCCGCCCGCTGCGCCTTCGTGCAGAACATCTTCTTCACGGCCGGCCCCGCGGACGGGCCCGCCCTCGTCCTTGCCGCACATTATGACAGCGTCGAGGCCAGCCCCGGCTTCGGCGACGATGGCATCGGCCTCGCCGTCTGGCTCGAAGTCGCGCATCACCTGAAACAGGCCCCGCCGTCAAAGCCGGTCGTCTTCCTGCTGACGGACGGTGAGGAAGCCGGCCTCCTTGGCGCGCAGGCCTTGGCCAGCAACCAGGCGGATTATCCCTTCACGATCGGCCGCATCATCAACCTTGAGGCGCGCGGCGTGCGCGGCCCCGCCATGATGTTCGAGACTGGCCGTCCAAACGCCAATGTCGTCTCGGACTGGGCCAGAAGCGGCGCGCGGCCCTACTCCAACTCGATGATGACGGCGATCTATGAACTCCTGCCCAACTCGACCGACCTCACGGTCTTTCTCAACGCAGGCTTCAACGGCGTCAACATCGCCATATCCGATGGCCTGGACTTCTATCACACAGCCCGCGACGACCTCGCCATGCTCGACCGCGCGAGCGTGCAGCACATGGGCGACCAGGCGCTTGGCGCCGCGCGCGCCTTCCTCGCGGCCGACTGGAGTACGGATGCGTCCGCCGGCGAGATCGCCTACTCCGACATCGCCTCGCGCCTCTTCGTCTCATTGCCGCAGGTGTTCGCCCTCGTCCTGCTGGGCCTCTGCTTCGGCATCGCCATCATGCTGCTGGTGCGCCCCACGCGCGACGGCGGCTGGCAGAAGCTGGATATCCGCGCCCTCGTCCTGCCGCCCATCCTCATCGTCGCCGCCGGCCTCGCCGCCTTCGTCCTGCAGCAGCTCCTCTCCCTCATTCGCCCGGAAGCCGCGTTCTGGAGCGCCTACCCGCAGGCCTTCAACATCGCGATCTTCGCCCAGACCGCGCTGCTCGGCGCCATCGCCCTCGGCTGGCTTGCGCCGCATTCGGCGCGCGAGGCGCTCTACGCCTCCGGCTGGTTCTGGCTTCTCATCGTCGGCATGGGACTGAGCTTCGCCATCCCCGGTTTCGCGATGATCTTCCTGATCCCCGGCGTCGTCTTCGTGCTGGCCGGCGGCGCGGCCTGGCTGTTCCCTCGCTACCAGCTGATCTTCCACGGGATCGCCAGCGCCATGCTGGTTCTCGTCTTCTTTCCGCTGATCCACCTGCTGGACGTCGCCATGGGGCTAAGCCTCGCCGCCATGTTCGGCGTCGTCGAGGCGATGGCGCTCGCCCCGCTGCTCGCCATGGTCGGCGCCATCCCGACCGGCAGGCTGAAAGTCGTCATCCCGCTCGCCGCCGTCACGCTCGCCGCAATCACGGCGACCGCGCTGCTGCCCGCCTACAGCGCCGACCGCCCGCTCGCGCTCAACTTCACGGCGCACTACAACATTGACGAGGGCAAGGCCGCCGTCTTCGCCGGCGCGCCGCCCGGCTCCCTGCCATCCGCAATCCGCGACCAACTCACCGTCGGCGAAAACACCTCGCCCCCCGGCGCCGCGCAAAACCTCGCCAGCAGGGCCATCGCCTTCGCGCCGCCCGGCCCTGCGACCGCAGCCGTTCTCGCCGACACCACCGCCGAGGACGGCAAACGGACCATCTCCCTGCAGCTCGCCGCGCCCGATGCGCGCATGATCCGCCTGCGCATTCCCGGCGCGGCCAATCCTGTCAGCGTCCGTTTCGCCGGGGCTGACTATGCGCTGAAATCCGGCCCCGCCGAGACCTACATCGTCGACATCGTCGGCCGCGCCGCCAACGGCGCCATCGTCGACGTCACCCTCGCCCCGAAACCTGAAGGCGCGACGGTCGCCCCCCCGCCCTGGCTGGTGCAGGGCTACTGGACCCAACTGCCGCCCGACGCCGCTCCCCTCGCCGCCGCGCGCCCAGAGACTGCCCTCCCCATCCACATGGGCGACGTCTCGATCACGACGAAGACGCTTGCGCCATAGCCGGAGCGTTTCGCCAGCAGACCGGAGTCCGCAGCGTTGTTGTGCACAAACCCGCCCTCTAACCACTCGCTAACCATTCCCGCGCGACACGTTGGGCGCGGCGGCGCAGGCTGTTTCCCGCATTCCGACTGACCCGAAAGACGTCTCGTTGAGGTACTGACATGGCCGCCAAGGATCCGCTGGTCGTCGCCGAGATCGCCCGCATCATCGCGAAGGAACTCGGGGTCGGCGAGGGACAGGTCGCCGCCGCCATCCAGCTGATCGAGGAAGGCGCCTCCATCCCCTTCATCGCGCGCTACCGGAAAGAGCGCACCGGCGGCCTCGACGACACGCAGCTGCGCAGTCTCGCCGACCGTCTGCACTATCTTGCCGCTCTCAGCGACCGCAAGGACGTCGTCCTCCGCTCCATCCGCGACCAGGGCAAGCTGACGCCGGAGCTGGAAAGCCAGATCCGCGCCTGCATGAACAAGGTGGAGCTGGAAGACATCTATCTTCCCTACCGCCCGAAGCGCCGCACGAAGGCCAGCATCGCCCGCGAAGCCGGACTCGAGCCCCTGGCCGATCGCCTGCTCGCCAACCCCGCCCTCGACCCCGTCGCCGAAGCCCTGGCCTACGTGGCGGCCGAGAAGGGCGTGGAGAACGCCGACAAGGCCCTGGAGGGCGCCCGGAACATCCTCATCGAGCGCATGGCCGAAGCACCCGCCCTGGTCGGGCAGATCCGCGAGAAGGTGTGGGCCAGCGGCAAGCTCGGATCCGCCATCGTGAAGGGCAAGGAGGCCGAAGGCGCCAAGTTCGCCGACTATTTCGACTTCAGCGAGAACATCGCCAACATGCCGTCCCATCGTGCGCTCGCCCTGCTGCGCGGCGAGAAGGAGGGCGTCCTCAGGATCGATCTCGACATTCCGCACGATGAAAAGGCCCGCCATCCGGCGGTCGCCTCCATCATGGCCGCCTTCGGCATCCAGGACCGCGGCCGCCCGTCCGACAAATGGCTGATCGAGACCGCGCGTCAGGCGTGGAAACAGCGGCTTGCTCCCTCCTCCCACACCGATCTCGTCGACCGGCTCAAGGAACGGGCTGACGCCGACGCCATCAGGGTCTTCTCGCGCAATGTGAAGGACCTGCTGATGGCCGCGCCCGCCGGCCCGAAGGTGGTGATGGGCATCGACCCCGGCATCCGCACCGGCTGCAAGGTCGCCGTGGTCGACGCAACCGGCAAGCTGCTCGAAACCGCCACCATCTATCCGCACGAACCGAAGAAGGACTGGAACGGCTCTCTCGCCACCCTGGCCGTTCTGGCGAGGAAGCACGGCGTCCAGCTGATCTCCGTGGGCAATGGCACGGCCAGCCGCGAGACGGACAGGCTGGTCAACGAGATGCTGGCGAAGACGCCGGACCTCAACTGCACGCGGGTCACCGTTTCCGAAGCCGGCGCGTCTGTCTATTCCGCCTCGGAACTCGCCGCGAAGGAATTTCCCGACCTCGACGTCAGCCTGCGCGGCGCCGTCTCCATCGCACGTCGCCTGCAGGATCCCCTGGCCGAGCTGGTGAAGATCGAACCGAAGGCCATCGGCGTCGGACAGTACCAGCACGATGTCGACCAGAATGCGCTGGCGCGCTCGCTCGACGGCGTGGTGGAGGATTGCGTCAACGCCGTCGGCGTCGATGTGAACACGGCGTCAGCCGCACTCCTCGCGCGCGTCTCCGGTCTCAACTCGGCCGTCGCCGCCAACATCGTCGCCTGGCGCGACGAGCACGGCCGCTTCGAGACGCGCGCCGAGCTCCGCAAGGTCCCGCGCATGGGTCCGAAAGCCTTCGAACAGGCCGCCGGCTTCCTGCGCATCATGGACGGCAAGAACCCGCTCGACGCTTCCGCAGTTCACCCGGAGGCCTATCCTGTGGCCGAACGCATCGCGCAGAAGTCCGGCCGGCCGCTCAAGAGCCTTATCGGCGACAAGGCCTTCCTCTCGATGCTGAAGCCCGAGAGCTTCGCCGACGAGCAGTTCGGCGTGCCGACCGTGACCGACATCATCGCCGAGCTCGTGAAGCCCGGCCGCGA
>CAZTMG010000028.1:0-232 GCA_964614815.1 uncultured Rhizobium sp.
CGGCCTGCTTGTTGCCGGGCTGCGCGGTCGCCAGCCAGTCCTGGGCATACTCCGCCTGCACGATGCGGATCGCGCCGAGTTCGCCGCTCTCCACCATCGCCCGCGCCTGCCGCGCCATGGCGTAGCCGGAATAGTTGTGGGTGAGGATGAAAGGCAGGCCGGTTCGCCCGACAACGGCGGCGAGGTCATCCGCCTGCCTGCGCGAGATCGTCATCGGCTTGTCGCAGATCAC
>CAZTMG010000028.1:255-18874 GCA_964614815.1 uncultured Rhizobium sp.
CGATCGCGTGGTGCGTGGCGTTCGGAGTCACGATGGCGACGGCGTCAATCCTGTCTGTCCGCCGCGCCTCGCCGGCCGCCATGGCGCCAAAGTCGCCATAGCAGCGATCATCCGCCAGGCCCAGCGCCTTGCCGAACGCGATGGACTTCTCCGCATCGGACTGAAAGCTGCCGGCGACAAGGTCCCAGTGACCATCCAGCCGCGCGGCCATGCGATGCACGGCGCCGATGAACGCGCCTTCGCCGCCGCCCACCATGCCCAGGCGCAGGCGCCTCAACGATCAAGCCCCAGAAGGCGGCGATTGGCCGTCTCGTCCGTGCCGCTGGCCGCGAAATCGTCGAAGGCGCGCGGCGTCACGCGGATGATGTGGTCGCGGATGAAGGCCGCGCCTTCGCGCGCGCCGTCCTCGGGATGCTTTATGCAGCATTCCCATTCGAGCACGGCCCAGCCGTCGTAGTCGTACTGGGCGAGCTTTGAGAAGATCCCCTTGAAGTCGACCTGCCCGTCGCCAACTGACCGGAAACGCCCGGCGCGTTCCAGCCATGGCGCGTAGCCGGAGTAGACGCCCTGCCGGCCGGTCGGATTGAACTCCGCGTCCTTGACGTGGAACATCTTGATCCGCTCGTGGTACAGGTCGATGTAGGCGAGATAATCCAGCTGCTGCAGACAGAAGTGGCTTGGATCGAACAGGATGTTGCAGCGCCTGTGGCCCTTCACACGGTCGAGGAACATCTCGAACGTCGCGCCGTCGAACAGGTCCTCGCTCGGATGGATCTCGTAGCAGAGATCGACGCCGGCGTCGTCATAGGCGTCGAGGATGGGTTTCCACCGCTTCGCCAGCTCCTCGAATGCGGTTTCAAACAGGCCAGGCGGGCGCTGCGGCCACGGGAAGAAATAGGGCCAGGCCAGCGAGCCCGAGAAGGTCACGCTTGCCTTGAGGCCGAGGCGTCGGGAGGCCTTCGCGGCGAGGTAGAGCTGCTCGACCGCCCATTCCTGCCGCGCCTTGGGGTTGCCGCGCACCTGCGGAGGGGCGAAGGCGTCGAACAGCGTGTCATAGGCCGGATGCACGGCGACCAGCTGGCCCTGAAGGTGGGTGGAGAGTTCGGTGATCTCCATCCCCATGTCCTTCAGCATCCCCTTCATCTCGTCGCAGTAGGCGTCGCTTTCGGCCGCCTTGCGCAGATCGAAGAGAGAAGCTTCGCCCGTGGGAATCTGGACGCCGATGAATCCCTTCTCCTTCGCCCATTTCGCGATGGCGGGCAGGGAGTTGAACGGCGCCTCCGGCCCGACGAATTGCGCCAGGAAGATGCCGGGTCCTTTCATGGTCTTCATGTGGAGCGTCCTCAGGCTTCAAGTGTGCTGAGGAACCTATACCCGTTTTCCGCCGCTTCCAGCCTCGGCTTGTCGAAGGGCGGCTCCTGTTCGAGGAAGAAGTTCCGGACGCCCGCCCTGTGCGCCGCCGGGAGAATGGCTTTCCAGTCCAGCTTGCCCGCCCCCACGTCGGAAGGATCCATCTTCAGGCTGATGTTGGGCTGTGTCGTCGCCTTCACGTCCTTGACATGCATGGCGGTATAACGGCCGGAATACTTCGCGAAGAGGGCGGCGACATCTTCGCCTGCGGCGGCGGCCCAGCCGACATCCAGCTCGAACGAGACGCTTGCCGGATCGCTTTCCTGCACGAGGATGTCGAAGCCCGTGCGGTCGCCGACCCTGACGAACTCGTAATTGTGGTTATGGTAGCCGAACCTGATGCCGTGGGCATTGAGCTTGCGGCCGACCTCGGACAGTTCGTCGGCAAACCGCTTCCAGCGATCTGCGCCCATCGCCTCGGCCACGCGAACGATGAAGGCATAGCCTTCGCCGGCGCCCGGCGTCAGGCCGATGTCAGCAGGGACCGGCATCGAGGGCGCATAGACATGACCCGCGCCCAGCGTGTGCATGTCGGCGGCGAGCTTCGAGAGATCGCCGCGCAGACCGGGCGCTTCGGCTGTTCCGGGCGCCATCTGGATGTGGGCGGCGGAGCAGGCGACGCCATGGCGGCTGAAGATGTCGCGCATCTGTGCGGCGGTCTTGCCCATGTAGCCGGGTATCTCGACGGTCTTGTAGCCGATGCGCGCGACGGCGGCGACCGCGCCTTCGAGGTCGGTCGCGAGCATGTCGGACAGCGTATAGAGCTGGATGCCGATCGGCGCGCCGACGCGCTGGAAGAACGGGCCGCTAGCCATGGTCTGGCACGCTGCGGCGAGGGGTGTTGCGGCGCCGGCGGCGCACAGGGCCTGAACGAAGCTGCGGCGGGAAAGACGGGTCATGTTGAACTCCGTGACAGGGCATCATGCGGCGGCGACGCTGGCGGGCGCCCGCTCTGCAGGCTTGAAGAACAGGGCCAACAGCAGGATGGCGAAAAGCGCCATCCCCGCCGGAACCATGAACAGCGTGCGATAGTCGACGGCGCCGGTGGCGGGATCTGTCCAGTACGCGATCAGCGGCGGAAACAGGAAGCTCGCCGCCACATTGCCGATGCCGAGGATCAGGAGATTGAACAGCCCCTGCGCGCTGGCGCGCACATCCTTCGGGAAGGCGGCGTCGACGAAGATGTATACGGTGGCGAAGAAGAAGGCGTAGCAGATGCCGTGCAGCATCTGCACGGCGATCACGGTGGGGACGCTGTCGGGGAAATAGGCGAAGGCGAGAAAGCGCGCGGCATGGCCAAGGATGCCGACAATCAGCGTCATCTTCCAGCCCAGACGGACCAGAACGAAGCCGAGGATGAACATCGTCACGATCTCTGCGACCTGACCGAGGCTTTGCACGATCATCGTCAGGTTGGCGTCGATCCCGACGCGATGGGCCAGGAAGTTGTCCACCATCATGAAATAGCCGTTGTGGACGACGCTGTCGATGAAGGTGACGATGAAGAGGATCGCGATGGACGGAATGCCCAGCAGCCTGATCGCCTTCCGCCAGGCCAGCGGGTCGCTGTCGGCTGCATCGCGCTTTGGCGGCGTGTGCGGCAGCGTCAGGCTGTAGGCGGCGAAGGCGAAGGAGACGATGGCGGCCACGACGAAGATCAGCCGCACCTGATCCGGGCCGGCGTCGGCGCTGAGCAGGAAGACGAACGGCCAGCTCACCATGATCCAGCCGATCGTGCCGCCCATGCGGATCGTCCCAAACTGCTTCGCGGGCTCGCGGAGATTGGCGAAGGCGATGGCGTTGGCCACCGACATGGAAGGAACGTAGACCAGGCTGAAGGCCAGATACGACCAGAAGAAAGGCCAGAACTCGGTGAAATTGGCGCAGCCAAGCAGGGCTGCGCCTCCGATGACATTGCTGACGGCAAGGAAACGCTCGGCGGAGAAATTGCGGTCGGCGAACTGGTTGGAGAAAAAGATGCCGAGGATTGAGGCGACGCCCCAGGCGCTGCCGACGAGCGATTGCTGCCACGCCTCGAACCCCAGCTGTCCCATGTAGGGGAACAGCTTCGGCATGTAGGCTCCCCAGATGGCGAGCTGCAGCAGCATCATCAGAAAGAGACGCGCCTGAATCACGTGATGTCCTCCCATGCCCCGCTGGTCTTGGGTCAGCGTTCGGCCCATAACGGGAGGGAGTGTTACCCGCGAGTCCGCCAGTGTCCACGGGTAAGGCCGAAGAAGGAGAGACGCCAATGGCTGGTCCTGTGCGGAAGCTCGCCATCGCGCTTGCAGCATTTGCGGCCGCGTCCTGCGCGGCCCTGCCGCAGGGCGGCGAAACATGGCAGCCGCTGTTCGACGGGAAGACGCTCGCCGGCTGGACGCCCAAGATCCGCGGCTTCCCGCTGGGCGAGAACTATCGCGACACATTCCGGGTGAGGGATGGGGCGATCGTCGTCAGCTACGACAAGTATGACCAGTTCGGCGAGCGGTTTGGCCATCTGTTCTACGACACGCCGGTCCATGGTCCCTATCGGCTGAGACTGGAATACAGGTTCCTGGAGGGGCATCCGGCGGATACGCCTGCCTGGGCCATCGCCAATTCCGGAGTGATGATCTTCGGCCAGGACCCCCGGGGCATGGCCATCGACGACAGCTTTCCGGTTTCGGTCGAGGCCCAGCTGCTTGGCCCCGCTCCCGGCCAGACACGCTTCAACGGCAACATGTGCTCGCCCGGCACGAATGTGGTGATGAACGGCCGGCTGGAGACAACGCACTGCATCAACTCGAAAACGCCCTCCGGCCCCAATGGGGTGTGGACGGCGTTCGAGGTGGAGGTGGCGGCTGACGGAACAGTGACGCACAAGATCAACGGCCAGACCACGATCGTCTATTCGGATGTCCAGCTGGATCCTGAGGGCCGCATGGCGAATTCCCGGCCTCTGGTCGAAGCGGCGGGCGGGCGGCTGAAGCTCGATGGCGGCACGATCTCGCTGCAGAGCGAAGGCCATCCGATCGAGTTCAGGAAGATCGAGATACTGCGGACGTCGCCCTAGCCTTGCGCCGAGGATGACATGGCGAATCCCTCATAGCCCTTCGCCACGACATCATTGCAGATCTGGCGGTAGACGCCGACGCCGCCGGGATAGGGCATGAAGACGCGCGGCTTGCCGGCGACGTTTGCGCCCACATACCAAGAGTTGGCCTGCGGATAGAGCGTCATGTTGGCGACCTCGTTCACAAGGGCCACCCACTATTCCTGGGCCTGCGGAGTCGCTTCGATCGCATCCATCTGCCGTTCGCCCATGGCGGCGATGCAGTCGCTGATCCAGTCCACATGCTGTTCGATCGAGACGACCATGTTCGAGAGGACGGACGGACTGCCTGGTCCGGTGACAAGAAACAGGTTGGGAAAGCCTGCAACCATCAAGCCGAGATAGGTGCGCGGTCCGTCCGCCCATGTTTCCTTCAGCGTGACGCCCCCGCGGCCCCGGATGTCGATCTTCGACAATGCGCCCGTCATGGCGTCGAATCCGAGCGCGAAGATCAGGGCGTCGAACTCGTACTCCCGGCCGCCCGTGCTGACGCCTGTGGGCGTGACGGTCACGGGAGACTTCGAAATGTCGACCAGGGTGACGTTGTCGCGATTGTAGACCTGGAAATACCCGGTATCGACGCATATCCGCTTCGAGCCGGCCGGATAGGTCTTCGGAATGAGGAGTTCCGCCGTCGCCGGGTCCTTCACGATCTCGCGGATCTTGTCTGCGACGAAGTCGACAAAGGTATCGTTGGCTTCCTTGACGATCAGCATGTCGGCGAAAACCCCGCCGATGGCGAAACCGCCGCGCGCCCAGCGCTCCTCATAGGCGCGGCGACGCTCGTCCGGCGGCGTATCGAGCGCCATCCGGTCAGACTGCACCGCGGCGACAATCCCGATCGGGTTTTCACGTTCCGCCGCGCGATAGGTCTCGCGATGGGCGCGCCAGTCGCGCACGACATCCGGATTGGCCGGACCGTTGTGGGCGGGAACGCTGAAGGGCGGCGTGCGCTGGAAGACATGCAGGCTGCCGACCTCCGGCGCGATCTCGGTGATCGTCTGCACGGCGGATGAACCCGTGCCGATGATCCCGACCCGCTTGCCGCGAAAATCAACCTTTTCTGTCGGCCAGCTCGACGTGCTGTACGTCTCGCCCCGGAACGTCTCGGCGCCTGGAATGTCGATCTGCTTGGGCGCCGAGAGGCACCCGGTCGCCATGACGCAATAGCGCGCGGAAATGCGATCTCCCCTGTCCGTCGCGATCAGCCAGCGATGGGCGGCTTCATCGAACGTTGCGGCCGTCACCCGGGTCTCGAAACGGATATCGCGGCGCAGGTCGAACCGGTCCGCCACGTGGTTCAGGTAGCGCAGGAGCTCGGGCTGGGCAGCATAGCGTTCGCTCCAGTCCCAGCTGTTCTCAAGGTCGGCGTCGAACGAATACGAGTATTCGTGACTCTCGATATCCACGCGCGCGCCGGGATAGCGGTTCCAGTACCAGGTGCCGCCGACACTGGGAGCGGCTTCGAACACGCGGGCCGAAAGACCCTGTTTCCGCGCCCTGTACAGCATGTAGAGGCCGGAGAAGCCTGCGCCGACGATGGCGATGTCGAGCGTCTCCGGATTGCTGCCTGCTCCCGCGGTCGCCATTCATGTCCTCCACCGTTTGCCCCACGGCCATCTGCACGCTTCCGGACGCTGGGAGGCCTACAGGGCGGACGCCTTGCCCACATCCGACAGCGGAACATCGCCACGGAAGGGGCCGGGTGTCTGCACATAGTTCATCGTCCGGGTCGCGCCCGCCTCGGAGGTGCAGAAGCCGATGATCGTCAGCTCCTTCACCATGCGGAAGAAGTGCGGCGGACCGCTGGCATTGCTGCGGGAGTAATCGAACTGTTCGCGATCATACCGCTTCATCAGTTCGACCTGCTCGTCGGCGGCCAAGGCGGCGAACGCCTTGCCGCGCAGCGTCCTTGCATCGGCGGAGACCCGCGCAAGCCCGGCGCGCATCGCCTCACGCTCCCGGTCCTGGTAGAAGCTGGCCAGCATGCGGTCGATGAAGGCGGGGACGCCCACATCCAGCGCGCCGGGCGTGTCTGTGCGGGGGATGATGTGGTCCGCCATCGCCGTGACGGCGGCGGATTCCTCTGCCGTGAGGAAGGCGCCGGCCGCGCCGGCTGGCGTCGATTCAGCCTGGGGCGTCGCCGCGCAGCCCGCGAGGACGCCTGCAACGGCGCTGGCGGAGACGGCTCCGCCCAGCAACATCGAGGCGCGGTGAAGAAGTTCGCGACGGTCCATCATGTCCGGGCCTCCGTCTAGAGTTCGCCGCGTTTCAGCGCGCCAACGGCGTGATCCGCCGCGCGCGCCGTCAGCGCCATGTAGGTCAGCGACGGGTTCACGCAGGCCGCCGATGTCATCGCCGCGCCATCCGTCACGTAGACGTTGGGACAGGCGTGAACCTGGTTCCAGCCGTTGAGCACCGAGGTCTTTGGATCGCGCCCCATCCGCGCCGTGCCCATCTCGTGTATGCCGAGGCCCGGCGCGTAGGGACGGTCGAAGGGGCGGACATTCTTGAAGCCCGCGGCTTCCATCATCTCGGCGGCGGCGGCCTGCATGTCCTTTCGCATGTTGAGTTCGTTCTGCCGGATGGTGACGTCCATCGTCAGGGTCGGCAGGCCGTCCTTGTCCTTCACGTCCTCGTTGATCCAGACGCGGTTGTCGCGGTAGGGCAGCATCTCGCCAAATCCGGTGAGGCCTATCGACCAGTTGCCGGGCTCGGAGATCTCCTCCTTCAGCGCCTTGCCGAAACCCATCTCCGCGACGAGACGCTGCCAGCCCGACCGGCTGGCGCCGCCCTGATAGCCATAGCCGCGCGTGAAATCCTTCTGCCGGGTCGCGTTGTCCCCGAGATTGCGGAAACGCGGGACGTAGATCCCCGTGGGCCGGCGCCCCGAATAGTAGCGGTCTTCATAGCCTTCCACATCCGCCTGCGCGCCGGCGAGGAAGTGGTGGTCCATCACGTTTCGGCCCAGTTCGTCGGAGTCATTGCCGAAGCCGTTCGGGAAGCGCTCGCTCTTCGAGTGCAGCATGATCCAGGTGGTCGCCAGCGCCGAGGCGCACAGGAAGATCACCCTGGCGTAGTATTCCGTCATCTCGCCGGTCACGCCGCTCTTCACCCGAACGCCGGTGGCCTTGTTGGACTTCGGATCGAACACCACCTCCGTGACGATCGAATCCGGCGCCAGCGTCATGTTTCCGGTGCGGTCCGCTGCGATCAGCGTCGCTCCATTCGAGGAGAAGTAGGCCCCGAAGGCGCAGCCGCGCATGCACAGGTTGCGGGTCTGGCATGTGCCACGCCCGATCTTCATCTGTTCCTCGGTCGGCTGGGTCAGGTGGGCCGTGCGGCCCATCGTGATCCGTCGCTCCGGGAACTTCGACTCGACCCGGGACTTGAAGACTTTCTCGACGACGTTGAATTCCATCGCGGGCTGGAACACGCCGTCCGGAAGCTGCGGCAGACCCTCCCTGGAGCCGCTTACCCCTATCCAGCGCTCCACATGATCGTACCAGGGCGCCAGGTCAGCATAACGGATCGGCCAGTCGACGCCGACGCCTTCCCTTGCGTTCGCCTCGAAATCGAGATCACTCCAGCGGTAGCTCTGGCGTCCCCAGGTGATGGACCTTCCTCCGACATGATAGCCCCGGATCCAGTCGAACCGGTTCACTTCCGTATAGGGATGCTCGTCATCCTTCACGAACCAGTGGTTCCATTGGTCGTTGACCGTGTAGCCCGTGCGGATCTGTTTGAAATAGTGCTTGTCGATCTCGTCCTGCGGCGTGCGGCCATTGGGAAAGCGAAAGTCCCAGGGGTTCATGGCGAAGGTCTTGTAGTCCTTGCCGTGCTCGACCTTGCGGCCCCGTTCCAGCACCAGCGTCTTGAGGCCTTTCTCGCACAGCTCCTTCGCGGCCCATCCGCCGGAGATGCCGCTGCCCACAACGATGGCGTCGAACGTCCGCTCCTCGCGCGTGCCCTGCTCGCGTGGTGTCATGTCGGCCTCCCTCAGCGCAGGTTCTTCTTCGTGCGTCCCGCGTCTTCCGTCAGACTGGATCGAAACGGCAGGCGCCGCAAGCGACAAGGCGTGATGCGTGACGCAAGGGCGCCTCTGCCCTTGCCGCGACGCGTCAGCGTTCGATCCCGCCGGCGAACAGACGCTGGGTAAACACGGCGTGCTCGCTGCCGTCTGCCGAGAGGCTGCGCAGCCGCACGACCATCGGCAGTTCGGCCTGCTGGGACCACCCATCCCGCCATCCCGCGTCGGCGTCGCCGGCGGTCGCACCCCAGAAGACAAAGGAGGGCCGTTCGAGACAGGTCGCCAGCTTCCGCCGTTCCACCGGGCCCTGCGGCGCGTCTTTCTCGTTCGCGACGACCATGATCCGTGTCGCGCGCAGCATCAGTCTCTTGCCGTTCGCGCAGCCATCCGCGTCCACGAGTTCGAGGTCAACCGCGTAGATCCCTGGCGTCGCGCCCATGCCTTGGGCCGGATAGAGGAAGGAGACGCTGTCGCCATCGCCGACAAACGGCGCCAGCGGCTCGGAATTCTGTGCGCGCATCGCCCGCGGCATCGCATGAGCAAGCCAGTCCGATGCTTGTCCCATCGCCAGCTGCTCGACGCCCGGCTGCACGATGGCGTCGCCCCGCTCCCAGATCCGCGCGCCCATCTGGAGGGAGCCCATCATCAAGAGGCCGATCATCGCCGTGAGCGTGAGGCCGAGCAATGTTTCGAGCAGCGAAAACCCGGCGTCCCCGTTCACGCGCGTCATTGCGGCGACTCCGTGAAGATCTCGCCCTGCCAGCGCGCCGTGGAGGCCGCGTAGGTCCTGCCGGACGGGTCGGTCACCGTCGCGGTGATCCAGATCACGCCGCGGCCGGTGTTCGCACTGCTTCCGGACCCCGCAGACGTCGAGACGGCCAGCGTCCAGCGCATGCCGTCCGCCGCCGCGCCGCTGGTCTGTTGCCCGGGGGCCAGCCCCAGCGTTTCAAAGGCGGCGATCCTGTCGCGCAGGAGGACATGCGCGGCCTCGGACCAGCGGGCGGAAGCCTCGGCCCGCGTGCTCATGGAAAAGACCTGCAGGCACATCGTGACGACCATGGCCAGGATCACGAAGGCCACGAGCACTTCGAGCAGGGTGAACCCCGCCTCGCGATCAGGCGTCGGCGTCATCGGCCGCTCCCTCCGCGAGTGTAACGGCGCCAGTCAGCCAGTCGACGGTGATGACGGCGCTGCGGTCCTGCAGCCGCATCGTGATGGAGCCGCCCGTCGATCCGCCCTCGGGCGAAAAGACGATGGCGGGACGATCCCCGGCCATGACCTCGCCGGCCGAAACGACCCGAAGCTCGATATCGGCTGGCAATTGCACGGCCGGGTCGGCCTGCACGCGGTAGGCGCGCCTGTCGAGATCAATGGCGAGGGCGACGTCCCGCCCGGAACGGAGCGCCCGCGCCTGCGCCTCGCGCAAGTTGAGCGCAAGCTCCTGTGCGGCGGCGTCGAAGCGGAAGCCTGCGCTGGAACGCGAAAGGGCCACGCCCGCGATCGTCGTCGCCAGCGCGAGAATGGCGAGCGCAATCAGCAGTTCGAGCAGCGAGAAACCCGCCTCTCTGCGCCTCAGATCGGTCTCTCCTGTCGCGGATTTCGCCATGACGGTCTCAGACTGCGAGTTCGTTGACGCTCAATATCGCGCTCAGCAACGACAGCACGACGCCGCCCACGAGCACGCCGAGCAGGATGGTGAGCGCTGGCGCGGCCGCCGTCATGAGCTGCTTGACATCGCGCTGCGCTGTTTCCTCCATCATCCGTCCGCCATGCCGCAGCATCCTGGCGAGGCTGCCGGACCGCTCTCCCACCGCCGCCAGCTGACCCGCCATCGGCGGAAACACCTTCGATTGCGCCAGCGTGTCGCCCAGCCGCTCGCCGATGCGGATACGCCCGGCCACCCGGTCGATCTCGGCTGCGATGACGGGATTCCCCGTCGCGCGCCGGGAAATTTCCAGCGCGTTCAGAACGGTCACGCCATTGTCGAGCAGGGCGGCCAGCGAGTGGAGGAAGCGCGATGTCTCTGTCGTCTTGACGATCGGGCCGATGAACGGCGCGCTGATCGCCAGC
Organism: uncultured Rhizobium sp.; assembly: GCA_964614815.1. Taxonomy (GTDB): domain Bacteria; phylum Pseudomonadota; class Alphaproteobacteria; order Caulobacterales; family Hyphomonadaceae; genus UBA7672. The sequence continues at coordinate 10,857 of CAZTMG010000028.1, forward strand.
CGCGCCATCCCCGCCCGCCCCGCGGGCGTCCGCAGCGACGACATCAGCAGCAGGAGGAACAGCAGGAGGCCCAGTGCGGCGACCCACCAATAGGTCCGCAGCAGGTCCGACGCGCCGATCAGCAGGCGCGCCGACAGCGGCGTCCTGTCTCCTGCACCCGCGAACACCGGCGCCAGCGCGGGGGCCACGACTGTCAGCACAAGCACGAGCGAGGCGATGGCCGTGATGGCCAGGACGGCGGGATAGATCAGTGCGGAGCGAAGGGCGTCCTGCGTTCGGATATCCGTCTCGAAACCGTCCGCGAGGCGATGGAAGACGGGACCGAGTGCGCCGCCCGCCTCGCCGGCGGCGACCAGGCCGATCATCACGTCCGGCATCTTTTCCGGGTGCGAGGAAAGCGCGGCCGACAGCGACGCGCCGCCCAGGACAGACTCGCGCAGCCTTGCCGCCATTGCGGCCGTCTTCCTGTTGGAGTCACGTGCGAGCAGCGAGAGGGCGTCGTCCAGCGGCAGGCCGCTTTCCGCCATGGCGGCCATCTGACGGCAGAAGGCGGCGAGAGGGCGCAGGGGCATGCGCGAAGGGCGCGCGTCGCGCCTGGCGCGTCCTTCCAGAACTTCGAAGGCGACGAGACCGCGCGCGGAAATCTGCCGCACCGCGTCGGCCCGATTGGTCGCTACGACGCGATCCGTGACGAGCGCCCCGTCCTTTGCAAACGCCTTGAACGCAAAGTCGGGCATTACTCAAGTCCTGCGACACGGATGACGTCTTCGATCGAGGTAAGGCCTGCAGCGGCGCGACGAAGGCCGTCGGTCAACAGCGGAACCATGCCTTCCTCGATGGCGCGATTGCGGATGTCGCGCTCTGGCGCGCGGCGCAGGATCATTTCGCGGATGTCGTCCGTCACCATCATGATCTCGGCGATGCTCGCACGGCCGCGATAGCCCGTGCCGCGGCAGGCGTTGCAGCCCCTGGGCCTGCGGAACTGGGGATTGACCATGTCTGTTGCGCCGGGCAGCCGCTGCAGCAGTGCAGGAGAGGGCTGGCAAGGCTCTGAGCAGGATGGGCAAAGGTTGCGGACGAGGCGCTGGGCCGACACCGAACTGAGCGTGGAGGCGATCAGGTATTCGGGAACGCCCATTTCCAGCAGTCGCGTGACGGTCGCCGGCGCATTGTTGGTATGAACGGTGGAAAGAACCTGGTGGCCGGTCAACGCGGCCTCGATGGCGATGGTGGCCGTCTCGCGGTCGCGGATCTCGCCGATCATCAACACGTCGGGGTCCTGTCGCAGTACGGAGCGCAGGATGGCGGCGAAGGTGAGATTGATGGCGGGCCGCACCTGGATCTGGGAGACGCCCTCGATCTGGTATTCGACAGGGTCTTCCACGGAAACGAACTTCAGCTCGGGCGTGAGAATGTCGCGCAGGGCAGCATAGAGAGTTGTCGTCTTGCCGGAGCCCGTGGGGCCGGTGACCAGGGTGACGCCATTGGGGCGGCGGATCGATCGGCGGAGGCGCTCCACCGTGTCTGGCGACAGCCCGAGACCGTCGAGCGAGAGGCTCGCGGCCGACTTGTCCAGCAGGCGCAGGACGGCGCCTTCGCCGTGCAGCGAGGGGGTCGTCGCGATGCGCAGGTCGATCTCTCTTCCCTGGATGGTGATGCGCGTGCGGCCGTCCTGCGGCAGGCGGCGTTCGGCGATGTCGAGCTTGGCGAGGATCTTGATGCGCGAGATTGCGGCCTCGGTGAGGGAGCTGTCAGGCGCAGGCGCCTCGCGGAGATGCCCGTCGACCCGGAAGCGGACACGCAGCCCGCGCGGCCCGGGCTCGAGGTGAATGTCGGAAGCCCCCGCGGCGACGGCTCCCTCGAACATCTGGTCAACCCACCTTATGACCGGCGCGCCGGCCGCCAGGTCCTTCAGGCGTTGCAGGTCGGAATGGTCGGCCTCGACGGCGGACTTGACCTGGGCTTCCGGCATGTCGCGGCTGTTCGCCACGATGGATGAGAGCCAGCCATCGATCTCGCTGCCGACCCCGACCGCCGGAAAAACCCGTTTCGAGGTCTTGAACGCGACGGCGGCGACAGTGTCGGCGTTCAGGGGATCGGCCATCACCAGCCGGATGGAGCCGTCCGCCTGATGGATGGGGGCGACACGCTGGGCGCGCAGATAATCGTTCGGGAAAATGTTGCTGAAAGCCGGCTCGGCCGGAAAATCGTCGCGGCGGATCAGCGGCAGGTCGCAGGCGACGGAAAGCGCCTGCGCCAGGTGCGCTTCATCAATGAAATGCAGCTTGAGCAGCAATTGGTCGAGCCGCTCGGCCGAGTGCTGCGCCATGGCCAGCGCGCGGCTGTGTCTATCCGGTGACAGCAGACCGTTGGCGACAAGCCATGCTACAGCATCCGCAACCTGTCTGTCGCGAAGCGACACAGGATCGCCTTCGGCCCCGGGCCGGCTACGCGACGGGTCTTGCATGACGTCCCTGTCTGCCACCGTGGCCCATCCCTCCGGGCCGAAGCGAAATGAGTGTGTGTGCGGGATTGAGCCAGCAAGATCGAGGCCATTCAAGACCCATTGAGGCGAGGTGGCCCGAAACTTGCGCGCAGGAGGCGACTGCCGCCTCGCCCGGAGGACGTCGGTTGGGAGAAGTTCATCGTGTCTGTTACCCGCGACGGTGATCGCGATACGGTTAATGTGGCCGGCGACGCCAGCGGCGCTGCGGAAGCAGGCGCCATGGCTGGCAAGCAGGGCTTTCTGGCGTGGTGGGGCGAGGAACTCGCCGGCATGATGCCGGCCGGCTGGCGCGGTCGCCGCACTGTCAGCAGGGATGTCGCGATCATCCAGGAGATTGATGGCCGTCTGGTTTTCCAGTCGCGCCCCGGCGCAACCGGCCGCGTGCTGGCGCCGGGGGGGCGGCCGCCCGGCGGCGTGCCGAAAGGCGGTATCGTCTACCTGCTGCCGCCGGACAAGGCGCTGCGCCGGGATCGCCGGCTGCCGGCGGCCTCGCGGGCGCATATCCAGGAGATCATGAACCTCCAGATGGCGTCCGAAACGCCATTCACGGTTGACGAGGTCTATTCGGATTCCATCGTCACGGGAGAATTCGACGGCTCCCGGGAGATCATGGTTTCCCAGGCGCTGGCGCCCCGCCACGTCATTGACGAGCTGATCGCTCGCCTGAAGAGCGACTACGCGATCGATCTCAGCGCAATTGATGTCGCGGATGCAACAGCCGACGGCGGACGGGCGGGATTCAACCTCCTGCCGCCTGCGATGCGCCAGCGGACAGCTTCTGGACAGATTTGGAGCGTACGCTTGATGCTCCTTGCCCTGGTTGGCGCGGCCATCTTCGCCGGCATGTCCTGGCGCGACCTCCAGGCGCGCCGGATCGCCGTCGCGGACAGCCTGGTCGCTGACGCCGAGGGGGGGGCGGCGGGGGCCATGCAAGTCAGTACGCGTGTAAGCCAGGGCATTGAAGGCATCGGCCGTCTTGCGGCCGCGCAGGCTGACGCCTTGTCTTTTCTGCGCGTGTACGATCTTGCCGCCAGGCTCCTGCCCGATGGCGCCTGGCTGGAAGAGTTCAGCTATGAGCGGCCCGTCGCCTATCTGACTGGCCTGTCCGCCAACGCAGCGACGCTGGTGGAGGCGTTCGAGTCCTCGGACATGGTGCAGGGCGCGCGCTTTGCCTCGCCCACCGTGACCGATCCGGCGACGGGTGCGGAACGCTTCCGTCTTGAGGTCACCTTCAAGGCGCCGGGCGCCCCCGCCCCGGCGACGCCGACCGCAGGACGTGTCCAATGAACCTGCAGACGCTTCCCCTTCAGACGCGCCGCATGATCGCGGCCGGGCTGCTCGCCGGCGCCGTCGCCATCGGCGCGGCCGTGATCTGGTGGTTTGCCTCATCCTTCGTGTTCGACCTCGATCAGCGGGCGGAAGCGGCGCAGCAGCGGGTCAACCGTCTCAGCTCAATGGCGGGCTCCATGTCGCAATGGCGCGCCGCCTGGGCGCGGCTTGAACGCGATCCGCGTCTGGCTGTCGACATGTATCCGCCTTCGAGCGACGCGCAGGCCCAGGCCGCCGTTCAGGCATCGGCCCAACGCGTGTTCAGCCGGGCCGGCGCGACCGTGCGCTCCGTGCAGACCCTCGATGTCGTGCAGGAAGGCGCTGTCAGGCGCGTCGGCGTCCGGATCGCGGTGACCGGAACAAGCAACCAGATCAACCGCGCTCTCGAGGCCATCTCCGACGCCAGGCCGGTTCTCATGATCTCGACCGGCAGCATCCAGACGATGGGCGACGCCCGACGTCCGGTCAGCGGCGAGACGCGTGCGCCGAACCTGCAGGCCACGTTCGACATCCATGCTTTCGCGAGGAACGGCTAGCATGCTCGGCCAATCCGCCCCGCGTTTCATCATCAGCCTGCTGACAGGAGCGGCGATTGTAGCCCTGCTCGGCGCCGGCGTCATCTTCCTGACCACCGATCCCCTGGCGTCGTCCGGGAGCGGTCAGGCGACAGTCGCGATTCCGGCCGTGCCGGAAACGCAGACGGCGCCGGAGCCGGGCGACGAAGCCTTCCGGCGACCGATGTTCAGCCGCGATCGCGCGCCGGGCCCCGACGGCCCCCCCGCGGCGCCGGCCGATGGCGCAGCGACGGAAACGACGAACGACGCAAGGGCGGCGGACTTCTCTCTCAAGGGCGTCATCATTGGCGAACGGGGCGCCCGTGCTGCATTGCAGGCGAATACGGCCCCCGACCAGACCTGGGTAGGCGTCGGGGACACGGTGGATGGGTGGAAGGTGGAGTCGATCACCTCGAGCAGGGTTCGGCTCCGCAACGGCGATGAAGTCGTCGAACTGAAGATACAGGGAATGGGTCAGTAAGGTGGAGTCGGGTATGTCTGACAGGAATGCGACCAAGGGGGCGGCTGTTCTGGGGAAGGCGCTCCTGCGTTACCAGCTTGCCATTTCGTCGGCGGCGGTTGTCTCGCTGGCCGGCTGTGTTTCGGCTGAGGCGCCCTACACGCCGCGCAACCCTTCGCCATCGCTGGCGCCCGTCCACGGTGCGCCGCAACGGCCGACCGAGGTGCGCCTGACGCAAGGCAGCCAAGACGTGATCGAGCCGACCGTCCAGAAGGGCACCGGCCGCTTTGTGGACACTGCCGCCGGCATCAACCGTTCGGGCCGCGGCAACATCGTGGTCAAGCTTGTCGATGTGGAAGTCGGCGCCGCCGTTCAGCAGGTGCTCGGCGACACGCTGGGCCTGAACTACGTCATCGAGGGCGACATCACGGGCAACGTCACCATCCAGACGACGCGGCCCGTTGACCAGCGCACGCTGCTCCAGATGCTGGGCGGCGCGCTGGCCAGCGCCAATGCGGTTCTCATCAATGAGGGCGGCTTCTATCGCGTGGCCCCGCTCGAGGCCGCCGGCAGCGCCTCGCGCGTCGTCGGCTATGGCGCCTCCGTCTCCGATCTCCGGCCGGGTCCGGGCGTGCAGGTCGTTCCGCTGCGTCATATCTCCGCGACGGAGATGGAGAAGATCCTCCGCCCGATCGCCGGCGAAGGCGCAATCGCGCGCGTCGACACGGCGCGCAATCTCCTCATCCTCAAGGAAGACTCGCGCAACATCGCCAGCATGCTCGACCTGATCGACCTGTTCGATGTCGACTACATGGCCGGCATGTCATTCGCCCTTATCCCGGTGAAGAACACCGCGGCCTCGAGCCTCGTCTACGAACTGGAGCAGCTGTTCGGCGCCAAGTCGGACTCGCCCATGGCCGGCCTTGTCCGCTTCATGCCGATCGAGCGGCTGAACGCGGTCCTGGCGATTTCCTCCCAGCCGCAGCACCTTGACCAGGTGCAGGAGTGGATGGGCCGTCTCGACCGTTCCGGCAGTCTCGCCAGTCAGAGTTTCCACGTCATCCCGCTGCAGAATCGTGCGGCGAGCGAAGTTGCCGAGCTGCTTCGGAGGACGCTTTCGGATGATCCGGGCGCGACGGAGGCGGAAGCCGGAACTGTCAATCCGGCGTTGACGCCGGTTGTCGCCCAGACGGGTCAGCCCGGCCAATCCGCTCAGGGCGCGCCGGCCCAAACCGTCTCGGTCAGCGTGCAGGACTCGCCCGTCGCCCGTCCCATCCGCATCCGGGCGGACGAGGCCAACAACTCCCTCGTCACCCTCGCCACGAGCGAGGAGTTCCAGCTCCTGCAACAGGTCGTCACGGTGCTCGACGTGACGCCGAACCAGGTGATGCTGGAAGCGACCATCGCGGAAGTCACCTTGCGTGACGACCTTTCCTACGGCCTCAACTGGTTCCTCGAATCCGGCGAGTTCAATTTCACCTTCAGCAGCGCCGACAACGGCGCCGTTGCGCCGACCTATCCGGGCCTGTCGGTCCTGTTCAGCGGGACCGACGGTCGCGCCGTGCTGTCCGCCGTCGCCAGCCTGACAGATGTGAACGTGCCGTCGTCGCCGACGCTGATGGTGCTGGACAACCGCACCGCGACGCTGCAGGTCGGCGACCAGGTTCCGATCGTGACGCAGACCGCCGTGTCCACGATCGATCCGGACGCCCCGATCGTGAACCAGGTCGAGCTGCGCGACACGGGCGTGATCCTCAAGGTGACGCCGCGCGTCAACGATGGCGGCCGCGTGATGCTGGAGATCGAACAGGAAGTCTCGGATGTGGTGGAAACAAGCACGTCCGGCATCGACTCCCCGACGATCCAGCAGCGCAGGATCAGCACGACCGTTGCGGTCGACAACGGCGCAACTGTCGCCCTTGGCGGCCTGATCCGTGACCGTGTCAGCGAAAGCGCGACCAAGATTCCGCTGCTGGGCGACATTCCCGGCTTCGGTCAGCTTTTCCGCTCCACGACGACGCGTAACGATCGCACCGAGCTGGTTGTCCTCATCACGCCCCGCGTGGTGGGCGGACCGGATGACGCCCAGCGCGTGACGCAGGAACTGCGTGACAAGATGCGCGGCGTCAGCCAGGCGATCGAGACGTCACAGCGGCGTTATCTGTCGGTCCCGTAGTCCATGAAGGGGGTCCGCTTCCTGCGTCCGGCAAAGGGCGCGGCGCCGGACGCCAGGGCGCCGAAGGACAGGGGCGCGGCCCTCATCATGGTGCTGTGGGGGGCGGTGGTCATGTCGATCATCGCCGCCGCCGCGGCGCGGCAGGCGACATCAACGGCGGTTGTGGTCAACGCCGGAGCTGAGCTGACGCGCGCCCGCGCGCTGGCCGATGGCGGGGTCCGGGCCGGGTGGACCGCCTTTGCCGATGGCCGCATCAGCGAACTGGGACGGACATGGGCGTGCCGGAGCGGCGAGGATGCGCTGTTCGTCCGCATCAGGCCGGAGACGTCGCGCATCGACATCAACACCGCCACCGAGGACATGCTCGCGGCGCTGTATGAAGCCGCAGGCGAAGATCCTGTCGGGGCCCAGAAGCTGGCCGCGGCGACGGTCGCCTACCGCTCCCATGGCGAGCAGGACGAGGAAGACATCGCGGCGCCGCTGGACGACATGGCCCCGACGCCTGCCGCAGGCCTTCCGGCGCCGGGGCCCTTCGAAACGATCGAGGAGCTGGGCTATGTGCCCGGCATGACAGCGGGGCTGTTCCGCGCGATCGCCGGGGACATCACGGTGCATGGCCGGGCGCTCGACGTGGATCGGCGCTTCGCTGGTGAGGCGCGCGCTGGACCGGGCAGTCCTGCGCGGCGGTTCGGAGGCCGCCGTCGAGGCGGACGGCGGCGGGCCGCCGCCGTTCGAGGGGTCGCTCATGAATGTGCGCGCGCTTGCCGTCACGGCGTCGGGCGCCGTGTATGTGAGGCAGGCCGTGGTTGAAGGCCCGCTTGATCCGGCCGGCGCGCCAACCATCCTGCGCCTCGTCCAGGGGCGGCTCGATGAGGGAGAGAGTCTGCCTGATGCGGCGGGCGCGGTTCCCTGCCGGCAAGGATTCACGGCCCTTCGCTGAACGCAGCTTCGGCAAGACCAGGAAGGCGGAGGTGGCCGTGGTGGGGGGCGGCC
>CAZTMG010000028.1:18889-19500 GCA_964614815.1 uncultured Rhizobium sp.
CCGCTTCAATCCGGGCTTCGGCGCCTTGCGGACGAGCCGCCGCGCGCTCCGCCTTTCACCCTGTCACGGCCGGAGGCGACTCGCCGCGAATCCGGTCACGTCCTCGTTGCAATTCCTGCCGCCCGCCTCGAGACGGACGGCGCGATGCAGTCCCCGGCGAGCGATTGCATGATCCTTGCCATGCTGGCGCACATCACGGACCCGGCGAGACCGCCCATGGCCCGACTTGCCTGCGGAGATGGATGGTACCGCCACCCCGGCTCGAACGGGGGACCTCTAGATCCACAATCTAGCGCTCTAACCAACTGAGCTATGGCGGCGACCGGTCCGGCGACGGGTGCGCGCGAAGCAGGGGTATTAGCGGTCAACCCGCCCGGGAGCAAGCGCCGCTTTCCGCGTCGGCGCGCGTGCGACAAGCGGTTGGATCTGAATGGCTTTCCCCTGCAGCCGTCAGTTGCCGCCGAACAGCTTGTTGATGGCCTTCTCGGCTTCGGCCTTCAGGCGATCCTCGGCGGACTGCGGTTTGGGCGCTTCGGACTGCGCGCTGGCCTGGCCCTCCGGCGCGGGCGTCGCCGGCGCCTCGGCTGGCGCAGACGGGGACGGGGCGGGTG
>CAZTMG010000029.1:0-2207 GCA_964614815.1 uncultured Rhizobium sp.
GAGCACGTCGCACAGCACGAGTCGGCCTTCCGCATCGGTGTTCTGGATCTCGATCCAGAGCACGTCGCACAGCACGAGTCGGCCTTCCGCATCGGTGTTCTGGATCTCGATCCAGAGCACGTCGCACAGCACGAGTCGGCCTTCCGCATCGGTGTTCTGGATCTCGATCGTCCTGCCTGAGGCGGACTTGACGATGTCGCCCGGGCGCTGCGCATTGCCATCCGGCATGTTCTCCACGAGGCCCACAAGGCCGACGACATTCGCCTTCGCCTTGCGCCTGGCCAGCGACATCATCGCGCCGACCACGGCCGCCGAACCGCCCATGTCGCCCTTCATGTCCTGCATGCCGGGACCAGGCTTCAGCGAGATGCCGCCCGTATCGAAGGTCACCCCCTTGCCGACGAAGGCGACCGGCGCGGACTTCTTGTCCTTTGCTCCATTCCATTTCAGCACCACAAGGCGGGAGCCGCGCACGGAGCCCTGGCCGACGCCCAGCAGCGAACCCATGCCAAGCCTGGCCATCGCGGCCACGTCGAGGACGTCGATCTCAAGACCCAGCTCGGCGAGTTCCTGGATGCGCGCGGCATAGCTTTCCGGGTGCAGCACGTTTGGCGGTTCGCTGACGAGATTGCGCGCCAGTTCGACCCCCTCGGCCTTCGCCGCCAGCGGCGCAAAGTCGGACCGCGCGCCGGCCGCCGAATCCGTCACGATGGAAACGGATGCGAGCGTCGGCTTCTTCTCCGGCTTCAGGTTGGGGCGATACTGGTCGAAGCGATATCCGGCCAGGCGGGCGCCGAAGCCCAGATTCGCTGCAGCCGCGCGGTCCGGCGCGCCGACGATCGACAGCGCCTTCGCCCCGCTGGTCAGCAGACGCTTGACGACTCCGGCCGCGGCTTTCTGCCACGCAAGGTCGGCGACCGCCGCCTTCCGGCCAACGCCGACGGCCAGCACGCGCGTCGCATCCGACCATTCGGGAGCGAGAATCTCGATCACCTGCCCCGCCGCCCCCTTGAAAGATCCTGCGGCAATGGCGCGGCGGATGGCCGTTTCCCCGACTTTCTCGATTTCGCCCGCAAACTCCACCCCCTTGTCGCCCTCGAAGACGAGGTAGGCGATGGCGTCACCGGTCGGCTCAGCGGAAAACTTGATCTGCATGGGGAAAACAGTCCTGACTATTGTCTACACATGGTCATCGACGAACGCCCCGGAGGCCGCTAGCACTGGTCCAGGCCGCTGGGGTCATGTCGCCAGGGGATTGGCCGACACCGGATTTTCGCATGTCAGGGTTTCAACGCTATCTTTTTCGTAACGTGTTGAGAACCCTCATCGCGATCGTGGGCGGTCTTGCGCTCATCGCGATCCTTACGCAAGGGCTCAGCCAGATCGAGGACACGATCGTCCAGAATCGCTCCTCGATGCTCACCTTCCTGTGGGCGTCCCTTCTGGCGACCCCACAGATCATCTCCCTCCTCATGCCGATCGCGATCTTCATCGCCACGACGGCGGCGCTCAATGTCGCCCATCGCGAGAACGAGATCGTGGTGGCCCAGGCCTCCGGCATGTCGAACTGGCAGGTGGCCTCGCCCGTGCTGCGGCTGGCGGTGCTGGCCGCGATCCTTCATCTCGGCCTGAATCTCTGGGTCCAGCCGGCGGCCTCGCGCGAACTGCGCACCACCCTCTCCGCCGCCTCGACCGACCTGGCCGCATCGCTCGTCCGCGAGGGCTCGTTCATGACCCACCGCGACGGGCTCACCACTTTCGCCGGCGACGTGAACGGGTCGGAGATCACCTTCCTGGTGGCCAATGACAGCCGCAATCCGCGCAACGAGGTGACCTACATCGCCAAGACCGCCTTCCTCTCGGAAGTGGAGGGCACGCCGACGCTCATCATGCGCGACAGCCAGCGCCAGACGCTGCGCCCGAGCGGCGCGCTGGAAATCTTCGCTTCGGCCCAGTCGCCGCTCGACCTCGGCGCCTTCATCAACGACCAGAAGGCCGTGATACTCGAAGAGTCGGACCGCTTCCTTCCCGAACTCTTCTACCCGGACATGACCAACTATTACGACAACGCGAACGCCGAGATGCTGCTGGCGGAAGGCCATGCGCGCCTCGCAACGCCGCTGCTCAACATCGCCATGGCCATGCTGGGCGTCTACGCCGTGCTCGGCGGGGACTTCAGCCGGCGAGGCTATGCGCGCCGCATCGCC
>CAZTMG010000029.1:2301-7882 GCA_964614815.1 uncultured Rhizobium sp.
CTTCTCCCGGTCCTTGTCGTGGCGGTGATTTCCTGGCTGTTCTTCGTGCAGCCCATCCTCAGGCGCCGGCGTATCGGGCGGCGCGGCGGACCGGGCCCCAGCATGGCCTCGCCGAGGATGGGGCCGCAGATGGGGCCGCAGATCCGTCCCGCCGCGGGGCCCGCCTGACATGGTGATCGCCGGCCGCATCCAGCGCTACATCTTCCGCGAATGCCTGGCGTCGCTGGCGCTCACGCTGGGCGTCATCCTGCTCGCCATCCTGCTGGTCGACGTGGTCGAACAGATGCGCACCATCGGCGAGCGCACGCAGATCGGCATCGGCACGGCCTTCTCGCTCACGCTCATGAAGACGCCGGGACTGATTCTCGAAACCCTGCCCTTCGCCATGCTGGTGGGGTCCATCCTCACCTATTCACGGCTCAGCCGCCGCAGCGAGATACCTGCGATCCGTGCGGCTGGCGTGTCGGCCTGGCGCTTCCTCGGCCCGGCCATGGCGCTCTCGATCCTGCTGGGCGTGCTGATGGTCACGGTGCTGGACCCTCTTGCGACCCGCCTGAACGAGGAATTCGCGACAACGCGCGAGCGCCTGCTCGGCGGCGGCTCCCCGGCGAATGAAGGCGTCTGGCTGAGCCAGGGCGACCTTGAGGCCGGCATCGGGGGAGCGCCGACGGAAGCCCTGCCCGCCTCCAACCAGCAGGCCATCATCCATGGCCGTCGCGTCATCGGGCGGGGCCAGGCGCTGGAAAATGTCACCTTTTGGTATTTCCGCCCGGGCCCGGGCGGCCCGGCCGACCGCGAATTCACCCACCGGATCGACGCCCAGCGCGCCCAGCTCACGCCGGGCTTCTGGCAGCTTACGGGCGTGGTCGAGAATCGCCCCGGAGGCGAAATCCAGCGTAGCGAAAGCCTGGCCCTGCCAACCAATCTCGACAGCGGCACGCTCCTGTCCCGCTTCGCCTCGTCCAAGACGATCCCGTTCTGGGAGCTGCCAGCCTTCATCCAGGCCGGCAAATCCGCCGGCATGGACACGGGCGACTACGTCCTGAAGCTTCACACCCTGCTGGCCACCCCCGTGTTCATGCTGGCCATGTCGCTGATCGGGGCCGTGGTGTGTCTCCGGCTGGCCCGGTCGGGCGGCCTCTCCCGGCTGGTTGGAGCCGGCGCGCTTGCCGGTTTCGTGCTGTTTTTCACGACGCGTCTGGCCTCGGGCCTCTCGGCTTCCGGCTCGACCCCGCCCGAAGCCGCCGCCTGGTGTCCGCCGTTGTTCGCCCTGTTCGCCGTGCTGACCCTGCTGGCGCATGTCGAGGACGGATGACAGGGCGGCAATCCGAAAGCCTGTGGCTTCCGGGCCGCGCCGCCGCGGGGAATGCCTCTCCCCCGCCGCCCGGCTTTACGGATTCCCGCCCTTTGCGTATCGGTTCCGGGCTGGGAATCGCTCGCATCCTGTTCGCGAGGGGAGTTGAATGGTTCTGCGACTAAGCTGCCTGGCCTCGGTCGCAGTCGCCGCGCTCGCCGCCGGCGGCCCCGCCCTTGCCCAGCAGCCGACGACGCAATCCGCCCCCACCCCGGTTGCGCCCGCCGAGGATGACGAGGTCATTCTCAAGGCGGACCAGTTCGAGGAAAACCGCGACACCAGCGTCGTCACGGCATCCGGCAACGTGCAGATCCGCGTCGGCGCGCGGTTCAGCTTCTGAGCCGGGCCGTGCCGGGCGCGCGCACCCTGCTGGCCGACCGGGTGATCTATGATCGCGCCACCGAAACGGTTCGCGCGCAGGGCAATGTCCAGATCACCGACGAGAACGGTCAGGTCCAGTTCGCCGACGAGATCGAGGCCGACGAAGACTTCCGCAACGGTTTCGCGACGCGCTTCTCGGCGCGGATCGGCGGAAAAAAGGGAACGCCGCAGGGCCTCGTCACGGCCTCGTCCGCGGTCCGTACGGACGGCGTGCGCAACTCGCTCGAACAGGTGGTCTTCACGAATTGTCCCGTGTGCGAGGAAAAGGGCATTGATCCGACCTGGGCCCTGCGCGCGCGTCGCGCCACGCTGGACCAGAACGACCAGATGTTCACCTACCAGGACGCCGTGCTCGAACTCGCCGGCATCCCGATCCTGTACGTTCCCTACTTCGCGCACCCGGACCCCAATTCGGAGCGCCGTTCGGGCCTGCTGGTGCCTGACGCCGGCGTCTCGTCCAAGCTCGGCCTGTTCTACGAGCAGCCCTATCTGTGGGTGATCTCGCCATCGGAGGATCTCACCATCGCTCCGATGATTTCGGCCAACATGAATCCCCTCCTGAAGCTCGACTGGCGCCGCCGGTTCTTCTCCGGTTTCATCGAAGCCGAAGGCAGTCTGACGCATGAGCAGGAGTTCGACTCGGACGGCGACAAGTTCGGCGACGACACCTGGCGCAGCCATCTCTACGCGGTCGGAATCTTCGACATCAATTCGGACTGGCAGTGGGGTTTTGGCGTCGAGCGCCAGACGGACGACTTGTACGACCAGCGTTACGACATCGACGGCGAGAACGACCTGCGCGGGCTGATCGCCTCCCAGCCAAGGCAGCTGCTGAGCCAGGTCTACGCCACCGGCCAGACCCCGGATTTCTATTTCGAGGCTGGCGCCTTCCTCTTCCAGGGCCTGCGCGCCTTCGATGACGATGCGCAGATCCCGCAGGTCCTGCCTTCCCTCTATACGCAGAAGGTGTTCGATTTCGGCGGCGCCGGCCAGCTGGCGACGGATTTCAGCGCGGTCGGCCTGTTCCGCGATGTCAGCGCCACGCTGCCCGATGGCAGTCTTGCGCTGGACACGGCGCGGGCCACCGCCTCGGCGGACTGGGGGACGCAGACGATCTTCGGCCCCGGCCTCGTGTTCGAGCCCTTCGCCTCTGCGCGTGGGGACTTCTATCGCGTTGACGACGGCCTGGGGACCGGCCCCCAGAACCTCTCGCGCTTTCTCGGCGTCGCCGGCGCCCAGGTCAGCTATCCCTGGATCGCCCGCAGCCCCGGCATGGACATCATCGTCGAGCCCATCGCAATGCTTGCCTATGGCACGCCGGACGGCAACGACCCGCTCATCCCCAACGAGGATTCGATCGTCTTCGAACAGGACGAGACCAATCTGTTCAAGCCGAACGCCGTCACCAATTACGACCTCTGGGAGGGCGGGGCCCGCGCGGCTGTCGGCGTCAATGCGGTCGCGAAGATCGGCAAGGATGTGGAGCTGTCCGCCCTCGTCGGACGGCGCTGGCGGGAGGACGCCGACCCCGCCTTCAACGAACTGTCCAACCTGTCGGGCGAAGAATCCGACTATGTGGCCTCTGTCCGGGCGGACCTGGGCCGGATCTTCGAGGTTGGCGCGCGCTTCCGGATCGACGACGAGCAGACCGTGAAGCGGATCGACGTCGATGCGGCCGTCGACATCTGGCGCTTCCGGGGCGACGCCCGCTACTTCAAGGTATCCGAGACCGCGTCGGGGACGGAAGACGAAGGCCTCGTCTGGAATGGCGCATTCGACATCGACAATCGCTGGGCCGCCGTCGTGCAGCAGACACGCAACATTACCCAGGAACAGGACATCCGGTTCAGCGCGGGCATTCGCTATCGGGATGAGTGCTCCTTCTTCCTGATCGCCTATGAGCGGTCGGGCGGGCAGGACCGGACGCTCGGCCCGTCCGAGGCGATCCGGTTCACCTTCGCCCTCACCGGGCTGGGCGGCGTAACCCCCGGCGACTTCGACTGATTCCGGCATGTTCCGGCCTGCGTGGGCGGGCTCGCATTTGCTGGAACGTGCCGGTATATCGGCGGGCGGGCGCCCGGGCGGCGGCCATGTTTTCGCCTTCACCCTCAAGCAGGGTCGTGGGCCAAGGGTGACCGATGAAACGACTTCTTGCTCTCGCAGTGGCCGCCGCCGTGGCGACTTCCGGCCTCGTGGCGCTGGCCCAGCAGACGACCCAGACCCCCCAGCCAGCGGCGGCGCGCGGGCGGACTGTCGACGGGGTCATGGCCACCGTGAACGACACGGTGATTTCCCAGTCCGACGTGCGCAACCGCATGCGCTGGATGCTTCTGCGTTTCCCCGAACCCCCGCAGGACGAAAAGATCCTTCTCGAACTCCAGCAGCAGGCCCTCGAAAGCCTCATCGAGGAGAAGGTCCAGCTTCTGGAATTCAAGAAACTCGTGAAGGATCAGGAAATCTCCGCCGCCGAGATCGACGAGAGCGTGGCCGATGTCGCACGGAGCTATCGCATGTCGCCGGAGCAGTTTGCCAAGGCCCTGGCCGAGTCGGGCATCCCGCTCCAGCACATCCGCGACATGGAGCAGGCCAGGATCGCCTGGACCGCACTCATCCGCGGCCGTTATTTCAAGACGGTCCGTGTGTCCGAAATGCGCATCGACGACATGCTGAACCGGATCAAGTCCTCGCTCGACAAGCCGCAATATCGCCTGGCCGAGATATTCCTGTATGCGCCGGACCAGGCCTCGCGCGACCTCGCCAAGGCCCGCGCCGCCACGCTGATCCAGAACGTGCAGCAGGGCGCGGACTTCCAGACCCTCGCCCAGCAATTCTCCGCCGCCCCCTCCGCCTCCGCCGGCGGCGACCTCAACTGGCTCTCGCCTGGAGACATGCGGCCGGAGATCGCTGAGGCCGTTCAAAAGGCGCCGGAGCCGCCGGTCATCCTGCCGCCCATCGAAAGCGACAGCGGCGTCTACATCATCGCCCTCACCGGCAAGCGCGAACCGACCGATCCGTCGCAATCCATCATCCTCGACATGGAGCAGGTCATCGCGCGCGGCGAGGGCGCCTCGGCCAAGCTTGAAGCATTGAAGGCCAGCGCCGCGAGTTGCGAAGCCCTGCCGAAGGCGATGGAGGGCGTGGAAGGCCTCACCCGGACGCCGATGAACGGCGTCGGCTTCATGCAGATCGCGCCGCAGTTCCGCACGCCGCTCGAGGGCGTCGGCCCGAACCAGTCCTCTCCGATCGTCGACCTGCCGGACGGCGGCAAGATGGTGTTCTTCGTCTGCGCCTCGCGCTCGGGCGACGCCGACCTTCCCTCCCGCGAGGAGATCAAGGACCGCCTGTTCAACCAGGAACTGGCTCTGGTCGCCGAACGCTATCTCCGCGACCTCAAGCGCGAGGCGACCATCGTCCGCCGTTAGGCCGCTGGCGGCCGCCGCGCCGGCCTGCCGTCCGAGGTCGCGAAAGGACTGTCGCGACGCCGGACGCGGCGTCTCGCGCGTGTCGCCAGAACAGTAATCTGTGGTAAGGGCAGGCACGACAAAGCCAGCGACCGCGACCATGCCCGCCAGCCTCCTTCCGCTCGCCGTAACGATGGGCGATCCCGCCGGGGTCGGCCCCGCTATCGTCTGGAAGGCGTGGGAGCGCGCGCGAGCCGTTCGTGGCCGTCCCTTCTACGTCATCGCGCCGCCGGAGGTGCTGGCGCGCGCCGCCGGCGCCGGTCCGCTTGAGACCATTTCCGAAGCCAGCCGCGCGCTCGCGGCATTCGCCCGCGCCCTCCCTGTCATGCCCATCGACGGCCCCGTCGCCGCCCCCGGCCGCCCCGACGCCGCCGCCGTCCCCGCC
>CAZTMG010000029.1:7919-18713 GCA_964614815.1 uncultured Rhizobium sp.
CGGGCCGGCAAGGCCGCCGCCGTCGTGACCAACCCGATCGCGAAGGCGCTGCTCTACCGCTCCGGTTTTCCACACCCCGGCCACACCGAATACCTCGCCGAGCTTGCCGCCGATGGCGGCCCCGCGCCTCGCCCGGTGATGATGCTTGTTGGCGGGGGGCTGCGTGTGGCGCTCGTCACCATCCACCAGCCGCTGGCCCGCATTCCCTCCCTTCTGGACAGTAGAGTGATCGAGGAGGTCGGGCTGACCGTGCAGGCCGCCCTGCGCCGCGATTTCGGGATCGCCGCCCCGCGCATCGGCCTGTGCGGCGTCAATCCGCACGCGGGCGAAGACGGCGAGATTGGCCGCGAGGAAATATCCGTCATCAACCCCGCCGCGCACGCGCTGCGCGCACGCGGAGTGGACATTTCCGATGCGCGGCCGGGAGATACGATCTTTCATGAAATGCTGGGCGGCCGCTTTGACGCGATCATCGCCATGTACCACGATCAGGGCCTCATCCCGGTGAAGACGCTGGACATGTGGGGCGGCGTCAATGTCACGCTGGGCCTGCCCTTCATCCGCACATCGCCGGATCATGGCGTCGCCTATGATGCGGCGGCCAAAGGCGATGCGCGCCCGGACAGCCTCATCGCCGCATTGAGGCTGGCCGACGAGATGGCGATCGCCCGTGCGGGCCAGTCATGAGCACGCCGCTGACGCCCGGCCCCGCAAGGAAATCTCTCGGGCAGCACTTCCTGTTCGACCCCAGCGTGCTGAGGCGCGTCGCCATCGCCGGCGGAAGCGTCGAAGGCAAGACCGTCATTGAAGTCGGCCCCGGCCCCGGCGGCCTCACGCGCGCCCTGCTGGACTCCGGCGTCGGCAAACTGATCGCCATCGAACTGGACGACCGCTTCGCCGCAGGTCTCGCCCTCTGGCCCGAAGCGCACGAGGGGCGCCTCGCCGTGCATCACGGCGACGCCCTGAAAGCGGACATTCCCGATCTCATCGCGCAGGCCGGCGGCGAGACGCCCGCCATGATCGTCGCGAACCTGCCCTACAATGTCGGCACGCCCATGCTGGTCGAATGGTTGAAGGCGGGAAGCTGGCGCGGCGTCATGGTGCTGATGTTCCAGAAGGAAGTCGCCCTGCGCATCTGCGCCGCGCCGGACGACGATCACTACGGCCGCCTCGCCGTGCTCAGCCAGGCCGTGACGAAGCCCCGCCTGGCCATGACGCTTCCGCCCGGCGCCTTCCGTCCGCCGCCCAAGGTCGACAGCGCCGTCGTCGTCCTTCATCCGCTTCCCGCCAGCGAGGCCTTCGCCGATATCGCCGCAATCGAAACGGTCACAGCCGCAGCCTTCGGCCAGCGCCGCAAGATGCTCCGCGCCGCTCTCAAATCCCTGCCCGGCGCGGTCGAGGCGCTGGAGGCCGCCGGCCTCGACCCCACCCGCCGCGCCGAAACGCTGACGCAGGCGGAGTTCAGGGCGCTCGCAACGGCATGGCGGGAGACGCAGAGGTAATGCGAGCGCGCCCCTTCGGGATGGGGCGAGCGACAGTCGCCAGCTCCTTTCCGGCGCTACGCCCGCACCGGCGTCACCGACCGGATCGTCCGCACCACGCCGTCCGCCGACGACATCAGCATCGTATGCGTCTCGATCACGCCGCGTCGGCGCGCCGCGCCGTCAAGCAGCGTGCCCTTGGTTATGCCTGTCGCCGCGAAGATCACATCGCCCGATACCAGATCTTCCAGCGAATAGCGTCGCCCGGCATCCTTGAGACCGCTGCGCTGGGCCTGGAACTTCTCCGCCTCGCTGCGGAATACGAAGCGCGCCTGCATCTGCCCGCCAACGCAGCGGAGCGCCGCCGCCGCCAGCACCCCCTCCGGCGCCTTGCCCTGGCCGACATACATGTCGATGCCCGTCTCCGGCATCGCCGTGTTGATGACGCCCGCCACGTCGCCATCCGGGATCAGGTTGATGCGCGCGCCAGCCTTGCGGAGGTCGGCAATGATCTTTTCGTGACGCGGCCGGTCCAGGACGCACGCTGTTATCTCGCGTACATCCACCCCCTTGGCCCTTGCCAGCCGGATGGCGTTCTCGCCCGCATCGGCGTCCAGATCGACCACGCCGCGCTCAAACCCCGGCCCGATCGCCAGTTTCTCCATGTAGAGGTCCGGAACCTGTAACAGCCCGCCGCGCGGCGCTGCAGCGATGACCGCCAATGCATTCGGCATGGCCTTCGCCGTCAGCGTCGTCCCTTCCAGGGCTTCGAGCGCGATGTCCAGTTCGATGCCCCTTCCTGTCCCCACTGTCTCGCCGACATTGAGGATGGAAATGTCCATCTCGCCGACAACGACACGGCCCGCGAAGTCGATCGCGTTCAGCGCTTCGCGCATCGCGGTCGCTGCTGCGGCTTCCGCCCCCTGCTCGTCGCCACGTCCGATCCAGGCCTCGGCCGCCATCGCCGCAGATATCGTTGCGCCAGCCATCGCATAGCCGAGGGTGGAACACGACGTCGTCAGCTTGCCCATGCCGGCTCCTGCTGTGGCGCGCCGGATCACCGGACGGCGCGAATCGCTGCCCACAGGCATACGCCCGGCGGACATTGACCCCAAGGAAATTCGCGCAGCGGGCATGGGCTGTTCATGCTGCGCCGCACATTCGGGCTTACGCAGGTGCGAGCGTCAGTTGGCCGTGATCTGGCCGCGGATTTCCCCGCCCCGGTTGGCGTTGGTGTGGACGTTCACATAGTACTTGCCCGCCGCCAGTTCGGCCGCCTGCGCGTCCGTCAGCGTCGCCGTCCCTGTCAGGGGGCTTGTCGCGCCGGCCAGCGGCACGACCGGCCCGGCATTCGCGCCCGGCTCGGCTGGACCGTGGATATGCGCCGCCGTCGCCGGCCCGGTCAGACCCGCGAACGTCACGTTGTAGGTGAGCACCCTGGTCGCAGGATCATAGGTGAACTCGCCCATGCCCGAACCGCTGGAGGCAACGCCCGCGCCCGGCGCCAGCGTCGCCTTGTAGCTCGGAAGCTTCGGCGCCTCAGGCGCCGTCGTGCACGCGCTCGCGGCCAGTGCCGCCAGTGCAATCGTCCCGATCCACAGCTGTCTCATGGCGTCTCTCCCTTGCGGGCCGGATCTCCGTCCTGCCCTCACCATCCCTTTACACGCTCACTGCTGGACCGGCCATCCTTCACGCCTATTGCCGATCGGGGGCCGACAGACCAAGACTCGCCACATGACCGACGCTCCGCGCCCCAACTCGCTTGACGCCTTCTGGATGCCGTTCACGCCGAACAAGGCGTTCAAGGCCGATCCCCGCATGGTCGTCCGTGCAGACGGGATGTACTACTACACGCCTGAAGGCCGCCCGGTGCTCGACGGCACGTCCGGCCTCTGGTGCGTCGCCGCCGGCCACAACCAGCCGAAGATTGTCGAAGCGATTCGCAAGGCGGCGGGCGAGCTGGACTATGCGGGCAACTTCAACCTCGCCCACCCGCTGGCCTTCGAATTCGCCAACCGCCTCGCCGGCCTGCTGCCGGACAGGATGGACCGCATCTTCTTCGTCAACTCCGGCTCCGAAAGCGTCGAGACGGCGCTGAAGATCGCGCTGGCCTACCAGAAGGCGCGGGGCAAGCCGAACAAGTATCGTCTGATCGGGCGCGAGCGCGCCTATCACGGCGTCAATTTCGGCGGCATGACGGTCGGCGGCATCACACGCAACCGCATGAGTTTCGGCCCCATGGTCGGCGGCGTCGACCACCTGCCGCACACGCACGACATCACGCGCAACGCCTTCAGCAAGGGCCAGCCGAAGCACGGCGCCGAATATGCCGATGCGCTGGAGCGCCTGGTCCAGCTGCACGACGCCTCGACCATCGCGGCCGTCATCGTGGAGCCTGTCGCGGGTTCAACCGGCGTGCTCGTGCCGCCGCTGGGCTATCTCCAGCGCCTGCGCGAACTTTGCACCAGGCATGACATCCTGCTGATCTTCGACGAGGTCATCACCGGCTTCGGCCGCCTCGGCGCGCCCTTCGCCTCGCAGCATTTCGAGGTGAGGCCGGACATCATCACCATGGCCAAGGCGATAAACAATGCAGCCGTACCCATGGGCGCCGTCGCAGTCTCGCGGGAAATCCACGATACGATGCTCGCCGCCTCGGAAACGCCGATCGAGCTGTTTCACGGCTACACCATGACGGGCCATCCGCTCGCCTGCGCCGCCGGCATGGCGACCCTGGAGGTGTTCAAGGAACAGCGCCTGTTCGAACGGGCCGCCGACCTCTCTCCTTACTGGGAAGATGCGTTGCATTCCCTGCGTGATGCGCGCCATGTGATCGACATCCGCAATCTCGGACTCATCGGCGGCGTCGAGCTGGAGCCTCGTCCGGGCCGCCCGACCGCCCGTGCGCTGGAGGCCTTCCGCGCCTGCTTCGACAGGGGCGCGCTCATCCGCGTCACCGGCGACATCATCGCGCTCTCGCCGCCGCTGATCGTCGAGAAATCGCATATCGACCAGATCGTCGACACGATCCGCAGCGTATTGCAGGGCCTTGAGTGACGAAGCCTATCTGACGGGAAAGTCGAAATACGTTTCTGGATAAGGCTCGTCCTGCAGCGTGAAATGCCACCACTCCTCCCTGAGCGGCCGGAAGCCCGAACCCGCCATCACGTGCTGCAGCAACATGCGGTTCGCCCGCGCCTGCGCGCTGACGCCCTGATTCGATGGCCATGACGCTTCATCGAACAGGTCATACCGCCCGCCCATGTCCAGCTCTTCGCCTGTCCGCACATCGATCAGCGTGAGGTCGATTGTCGATCCGCGCGAATGGCCGGAGCGCTCCGCGATATAGCCCAGCTCAAACAGCCGCGACTTGTCGACGCCGGGATAGTGCTCCGCCTTGCGCTGCTGGTCGGCGAGGTCCTTCGCCCACGCCGCGAAATCCGCCACAGCCCGTTTCGGCCGGTAACAGTCGAAAACCTTGAGGCCGAGCCCGAACGCCTGCAGCCTCTCCTGCGCCCGCGCCAGCGCCGCGACCGTCTCACGTGTCAGCAGGCATGCTGGCGCCTCATAGCCCGCAACCGGCCGGCCGAGAAAATTGTCATGACCGACATACTTCATGTCGATCGCCAGCCCCGGGATCATCCGTCCAGCGTCGACAAAGCCGGAGCGATCCATCTCCGACGGCGTTTGGGCGTGCGCGCACGCCGCAATCACGATCGACGCGATCAGGGCGAGGGCAAGGCGCATGGCCGCTAGGCCCGCGTCTCGATCCGCAGGAGGCGCGGCTCGTCGGTCGTGATCTTCAGCTCGGCGATCTTCGCCAGCGCCTTCTCGACCGAGGCGCGCGGGCAAGGGTGCGTCATGATCGCCACCGGCGCCGCGCCCGTATCGCCCGCCGACTCCTGGATCAGCTTGTCGATGGAGACGCCCGCCTCCGCCAGCTCTTCTGTCAACGCCGCGAACACGCCCGGCTTGTCGGCCAGCTTTGCGCCGATGAAGAACGAACCCTGGTCCGTCGCGCTGTCCGCCTTCGCGATGATGGCGGCCAGCGCGCTCGCCGGCTTGCCCAGCGGCGGCGTGGCCGGCCCCTCGAACAGGCGCGCCAGATCGCCCATCACGGCCGCCGCGGTCGGGCCGGCGCCCGCACCCGGGCCGGTGAAGGTGAGGCGGCCGACAGGCTCGCCCTCAACAACGACGGCGTTCAGCGGTCCGTTCACCTGCGCCAGTGGATGATCCTTCGACACCAGCACAGGCGCGACACGGCAACGCGCGCCGCCGTTCGCGCGGAGGGCTTCCGCCACCAGCTTGATGCGATAATCGAACTTGCTGGCCAGGGTGATGTCCATCGCTTCGATCTTGTCGATGCCTTCGACTTGCACCTGGTCGAATGTCGGCTGGGCGCCGAATGCGATGGCGGCGAGGATCAGGATCTTGTGCGCTGCATCCCCGCCCGAGACATCGAGGAAGGGGTCGCTCTCGGCGTAACCCAGCCTTTGCGCCTCCGCGAGCACGGTCTCGTAGGGAGCCCCCGTGCGCAGCATCTCGGAAAGAATGTAATTGCACGTCCCGTTGAGGATGCCCGACACGCGGCTCACCAGCACGCCCGACAGCGAGTTCTTGACCGCCCGCACGATCGGGATCGCGCCCGCCACCGCCGCCTCGAACAGCAGGTGCGCGTTGTGCTTCTCGGCCAGGGCCGCGATCTCGACGCCATGCTCGGCGATCAGCGCCTTGTTGGCGCTGACCACGGCCTTGCCGGAACGCAGCGCAGCCTCGACCGTCCGCTTCGCCGGTCCATCCGACCCGCCGACCAGCTCGACGACGACATCGATGTCATCGGCCAGCGCAAGCTCCACAGGATCGTCCGTCCACCGGAATCGAGAAATGTCGACGCCGCGATTGCGGTTCTTGTTGCGCGCCGAAACGGCGACAACTTCCAGCCTGCCAGGAAGGCGAAGCTCCGCCTGCCGCTCGATCAGCTTCAGCAGGCCCCCGCCCACCGTGCCAAGGCCAGCCACGCCGAGCCTCAGCGTCTTCCCCGGACCCGTCATCCCGCCACCTTCCTGATCGGCGCGGGCTCTGCCTTCGCCTTCGGTTCCTTGTCCGGTTTCGCCTTGACGCCATTGGCCTCGAGGAACTTGCGCACGTTGCGCGCAGCCTGCCGGATGCGCTGTTCGTTCTCGACCAGCGCGAGCCGGACAAAATTGTCGCCATGCTCGCCGAAGCCTGCGCCCGGCGCCACGGCCACATGCGCCTCCTTGATGAGACGCAACGAGAATTCAAGCGAGCCCAGTTCGCGGAACGGTTCGGGGATGGGCGCCCAGGCGAACATCGAAGCCTTGGGCTCGGGGATTTCCCAGCCCGCCCGCGTGAAGCTTTCCACCATCGCGTTGCGTCGCGTCCGGTAGATTTCGCGCATCTCGTCCACACAGTCCTGCGGACCGTTGAGCGCCGTGGCCGCCGCCACCTGCACGGGCGTGAACGCGCCATAGTCGAGATAGCTCTTCACCCGCGCCAGCGCAGCGATCAGCCTTTCGTTGCCTGCCGCAAAGCCCACGCGCCAGCCGGCCATCGCATACGTCTTCGACATCGAGGTGACCTCCACCGCGATGTCCTTTGCGCCGTCGACCTGCAGGATCGAGGGCGGCGGGTCGCCAAAATAGATTTCGGTGTAGGCGAGGTCGGAGAGCACCCAGATGTCATGCTTCTTCGCGAACTTCACAACCTCCTTGTAGAAATCGAGGTCCACCACCTGCGCGGTCGGGTTGGCCGGATAGCACACCACCATCGCCGTCGGGGCCGGGATGGAGTGGCGCACGGCGCGGCCGAGACCCGAGAGATACTGTTCGGGGGAATGGGCCTCGACAGAGCGGATGCTCGCCCCCGCCATGATGAACCCGAAGGAGTGCAGCGGGTAGGAAGGGTTCGGGACGATGATGGTGTCGCCTGGCGCCGCAATGGCCTGGGCCAGGTTTGCAAATCCTTCCTTCGACCCCAGCGTGACGACCACTTCCTTCATCGGGTCGAGCTTCACGCCGAAACGGCGGTCGTAGTAGCCGCTCAGCGCGCGGCGCAGGCCGGGGATGCCGCGCGAGGCCGAATAGCCGTGCACATCCGGCTTCAAAGCCGTCTCGCGCAGCTTCTCCACGATGTGGGGCGGCGTCGGCAGGTCCGGATTGCCCATGCCGAGATCGATCACGTCGGCCCCGCTGGCGCGCAGCCCGGCCTTGGTCACATTCACCTGCTCGAACACGTAGGGCGGCAGCCGCCTGATCTTGTGAAAATCCAGCATCATTGTCGGTTCACCTGTACCGGACCCCGGCGCGGGAATCGCCGCTGGCGGGGCAAATCGTGTGTAGGGCCGTTATGGAACGGCATCCACGGAGAAAATCCTGGCCAGGGGGGCTACTTGCCAGGCGTTTCAGGGCCAGCTGGCGCCGGCGGCTGGGCCGGCCCCCCCTCGGCCAGGGCGCGCCACTGCGCTGCCGTAGCTCGGATTTCGTCCGGCGTGTGATAGGGACCCTCGGCCGCCTTGCGCGCCTCGAGTTCCGCGGCGGACGCCTTCAGCGTGTCAGCTTCCTGCCTCCACTCGCGTTGGCTGCCCTCGAACGGACGAACCTCGGGAATGTCGGCAAGTTTCGGATATCCCTCGCCCTTCACTTCGCTTGCCTTTGCCTCGAACCACTCGGGCGCGATCCGGGAAATGGCTGACTGCTGCATGAGATCGGCGCAGCCGCCCGCGGTCGCCACGGCGGCCAGACCGGCGATGAGGGCGACAGGGCGAACCATGCTGAAATTCCATGCGACGGGGCTGTGGTTCCCGTCATTGCGCTTGTCCGAGTTACTACCTAGGGAAAGTCAGTGGATTTGGCGAGCGGCTGTTTCAGCCTGTCGTCTGTTGCGGGGTTATTGCCCGGATGAGCGAGCAAGGGGGCAAACCTCCCGAAAAACCGGCTGAGGGGACGGAAAAACCGCCCCCCGGCGAAGACTTTTCCGAGGCTAGCTTCCAGCGTCTGGGCCAGCGCATCGCCGATCTCAGCCGTGAACTTTCGGAAATAACCCGGTTGGCGGGAACCGCAGCCGTCCGCAAGCTGGAGCTTGAAGCCGCCTCCGCCGCCTTCAAGTCGCTCGCCGACGCCTACGCGAAACGGCCGGAAGCCTTCAACGAGGCCCAGCTGGACCTGTTCAGCCGCCAGACAAGCATGCTTCAGGAGATGTCTGCCGGCCTTCCGTCCATGGAGGCTGACGCCGACCCGCGCTTTGCAGATCCAAGCTGGCGCGAGAACCCCTTCTTCGATTTCCTCCGCCGTGTGTTCCTCGCATCCTCCGGCTGGGCCGAGAACCTCGCCTGGAATGCACCGGATCTGTCGGAAACGGAGCGTCGCCGCGCGGCCTTCTTCATCCGTCAGGCTACGGCCGCCATGGCGCCGTCCAACCTGCTGATGGGCAACCCCCGCGCGCTGAAAGCCCTGTTCGAGTCCGACGGACAGTCGATCCAGAAGGGCTTCGCCCAGCTCCAAAGCGATTTCGACGCCGGCCATGGGCGGCTTGCCGTCACGCAATCCGATCCCACCGCCTTCCAGCCGGGCCGCAACCTCGCGGTGACGCCGGGCGAAATCGTGCTGAAGAACACGCTGATCGAGCTGATCCGCTACTTTCCGACAACTGAAACCGTCCACAGGAATCCAGTGCTGATCTTCCCGCCCTGGATCAACAAATACTATGTGCTCGACCTGACGCCCGCGAACTCGCTGGTGGCGTGGCTGCGCGACCAGGGCTTCACCGTCTACATGGTTTCGTGGCGTTCCGCCGACGACGAGACGCGGGATTTCGGCTGGGACGACTATCTGCGGCTCGGCGGACGCGCCGCGCTCGACTGGGTGAATGCCCGCCACAAGGCCCCGGTCAATGTCGCGGGCTATTGCGTCGGCGGCGCCCTGGCCTCGATCCTCGCCGCGCGCCTCGCCGCCGCGAACGACGACCGCATGGCCTCACTGACCTTGATGGCGGCGCAGACCGATTTCTCCGAACCGGGGGATCTCGGTCTGTTCATCGACAACGCCTCCATCGCCGGAATCGAGCAGATGATTGCCGACGCCAATGGCGTCATGCCGGGCGAGGCGATGCGCGATGCGTTCAACCTGTTGCGCCCTGAAGAGCTGATCTGGCGCTATGTCGAGGACCGCTACCTCCTCGGCAACGAGGCGCGGCCTTTCGACCTCCTGTTCTGGAACTCCGACCAGACCAACCTGCCGGGCCCGCTGCACGTCGCCAGCCTTCGCAAGCTCTATCTGGAGAATGCGCTCGCGAGAGGGGCGTTCGAGGTCGAGGGCGCAACCGTCGATCTCGGCGCGGTGAAGGCGCCCGCCTTCATCCACGCCGCGCGCAAGGACCACATCTCGCCCTTCCAGTCGGTCTACAAGGGCGTGAAGCTGTTCCGGGGCGACGTCACCTTCGTTCTCGCTGACTCGGGCCATATCGCCGGCGTGGTGAACCCGCCGGCGGCCAGCAAGTACCGCTACTGGACATCCGACATCCTGCCGCCGACCAGCGATGGCTGGATGGCCTATGCAAGGGAACATCCCGGCTCGTGGTGGCCCTTGTGGGCCCAATGGCTCGCCGGCCGTTCGGGCGATCAGGTGAAGCCGCCCAGACGCCTGAAATCCGCCGCTCCCGCGCCGGGCGAGTACGTCCTTGAAACCCTCGACTCGATCCGCGGCAAACGGGCGCGCTGATCTTGTCGCGCCGGGTTTCCGGCCCGTCCTTCCTGCAAAATCGGCCAGAACCGCGTTTCCATAAATTCTGGAATTATTCCAATTTCGTCTTGCCGGCGATTTAGAACGGTTCTAAGGTCGGGGAATGAGGGTGGCCCCAGCCGGGGCGCCAATCACCAGCATTCACACAAAGGGATTGGAACATGGATGGCAATGAAGGCGGCGGCAAATGCCCTGTCCACGTGCGCGGCCGGACAAATCGCGACTGGTGGCCGAACCAGGTCAATGTGGATGTGCTCCACCAGTTCAGCCCTGCGTCGAACCCGATGGGAAAGGATTTCGATTACGCCAAGGCGTTCGACTCGCTGGATCTTGATGCGGTCGTGAAGGACCTCAAGGCCCTGATGACGGACAGCCAGCCCTGGTGGCCCGCCGACTACGGCCATTACGGCCCCTTCTTCATCCGCATGGCCTGGCACGCCGCGGGCACCTACCGCACCGGCGACGGGCGCGGCGGCGGCGGTCGCGGGCAGCAACGCTTCGCTCCGCTCAATTCCTGGCCGGATAACGGCAACCTCGACAAGGCCCGCCGCCTGCTC
>CAZTMG010000029.1:18794-19026 GCA_964614815.1 uncultured Rhizobium sp.
GGCGGGCCGGTGTTCGGCTTCGGCGGCGGACGCGCCGACGTCTACGAGCCTGAGCACTACGTGAACTGGGGCGCTGAAGAGGCGTGGCTCGCCGACAGCAAGGCGCCCAACAGCCGCTATGCGGGCGATCGCGAGCTCCAGGGCAATCTCGGCGCCGTCCAGATGGGCCTCATCTATGTCAATCCGGAAGGGCCGGACGGCAATCCTGACCCGCTCGCCTCGGCGCGCGACA
>CAZTMG010000030.1:0-1955 GCA_964614815.1 uncultured Rhizobium sp.
AGCCGGGGGGGCGCCTGGCCGACGGCGCATGCCCGCCCCGTCGACCAGGACGGGGAAGTGGCGCAGACCGAATGCCTCGTGAAGGTGGGCGGAACGGTGCGCGCGCGGGGGACCGGCGTGTTCAGGTTGCTGCGGGCGGCGAAATAGCTGCGCGGGTCCTGTCGGCCGCCGCGAAGTGCGCCAGCTGGTCGGCATGGGCCTTCCGGAAGGCCGGGCGGGCGGTGGCGCGGGCGATATAGGCTTCGGTCGCCGGACGATCGCCATGGGCGCGCACGGCGGGAACGCGCAGGACGTCGGCCATCAGGAGGTCGGCGACCGTGAAGCGGTCCGCGGCGAGCCAGTCCCGGCCGGCCAGGACGCGCTCCATGTGGGCGAGGCGACTGTCCAGCCAGCTGGTGAGGCCGTTCTCCTTGGCGCCCGTGATGTTGAGGAACCACCACGGCACGGCGACCATCTCGATCGAGTTGAGCGCGGAGATGGACCACTGTTCGGCAGCGGCGGCCGCGGCCGGATCGCGCGGCATCAGCGTTTCGCTCTTGCGCGCGAGGTGGAGCAGGCAGGCCCCGCTTTCGAAGAGCTGGAGATCGCCGTCGTCGAGGAAGGGAACCTGGCCGAAGGGCTGGCGTTCAAGGTGATTGGTCGCTCGGTCGTCGAAGGCCACGGTGCGCACCGTGTAGGGCAGGCCGGCTTCCTCGCACGCCCATCTGAGCCGCAGGTCGCGGACGAAACCGCGCGGGCCTTCGGGAACCCAGTCGAGCGTCCAGATGACGATGCTGCTCATGTGCGCGCGCTTTCCACGATGGCGAGATTTTCCACGTAGAGCTGCTGCTTGTTGAACAGGGAGTTCCAGCCGCCGGCATGGCTGTCGCGAAGGGCGATGGTGGAGAACGGCGACTGGTGGAAGCTCTGTACGGTCATTCCGTTCGTTTCCCGGAAGGCGACGGTAATCACCGTGTCGAGATCACGGCCGGAATCCTGATCCCAGGCGAAGGTAAAGACGATGCGCTTGCCTCGCTCGACCTCGCGGATGACGCCGCCCATACGCGAGATCTTCCGGCTGAACTGCTTCGACGCCATCACCGCCCGCCAGGGGCGGCCGGGCGTGAGCTCCCAGTCGAGGTCGATACAGGTGAAGATTTCCGGGCCCCACCAGCGGATCATGTGATCGCGGCTCTCCCACATGCGCCAGACCAGCGCGAGGGGAGCATCGAAGGTGCGGTCGAGATGGAGTTCGTCATCGCGCGTGGCAAGGTTGCGCTTTTCCTGCGCGAGGCGGGCTGTATCATCGCTCATTGCCGCTTTCCTTTTTTCTCGGGCTTCTGCTGGATCTGGGTGAGGTAGGCGTCCATCCGGTCGAACGAGCCGTCCCAGAAGTGACGGTATTTCGCGAGCCAGCCGTCGAGCTGCTTCAGCGGCGCCGGCTGCAGCGTGCAGGGGCGCCATTGCGCCTCGCGTCCGCGCGCGATGAGGCCGGCGGCCTCCAGCACCTTCAGATGACGCGAAACGGCGGGAAGGGAGATGTCGAACGGTTCGGCGATCTCGTTGACCGTGGCGGGGCCGCTGGCGAGGCGCGCGAGGATGGCGCGGCGCGTCGGATCGGCCAGCGCGGCGAAGGTCTGGGAGAGGGTGTCGGCGGTCTGCATCATTTAGCAAATCAGTTATTTAATTTACAAGTTAAATACAGACGCCGCGGCCGTCAAGGGGCCCGTCGTTCCCCGAAGCCTGACTTCCGTTCCGGCATCTTTGGGTTATAAGCCCGGCCAAGTCGGAGTGTGGCGCAGTCTGGTAGCGCATCTGCTTTGGGAGCAGAGGGTCGTTGGTTCGAATCCAGCCACTCCGACCAGTTTCCACGCGTGTTCCATGACAGGGCGTGACAGACGCACGCCCCCGAGTAGCGTGATCCGATGACCGGAAGGCCTGTGATCCTGCTTGCCGCGCATGGCGAGCGCGGCGGG
>CAZTMG010000030.1:1969-8321 GCA_964614815.1 uncultured Rhizobium sp.
AACAATGCGCGGCTGGCGCAGATCGTCGAGCGTGTCGGCGCGGCTGTTCCCGGGGCGGATGTCGGCTCCATCCTCGTCAATGTCGAGGGCGTGGTGGAACGGGCGGTCAGGGCCTGTGGAGAGCGGCGGTTGCTGGTTCTGCCGCTGCTGTTTTCTGACGGGTACTTCTACACGGAGCGTTTGAAGCCGTTCGTGACCGGGCGGGGGCGCGAGCTGGCGCCGCCGCTGGCGCTGTGGCGGAGCTTTGCGCCGTTCCTGGCGGACAACCTCGCGCTGCGCACGATCAGCCAGTCGGCCGATCCGCGCGTGCTGCTGGCCGCGCACGGATCGAAGAAGCCGGGGCGCTCGGCCGCCTGCGCCCGGCTGGTCGCGCAGGCGATGCAGGCGCGCTACGGGCGCATTGAGACTGGCTTCCTGGAGGAGGCGCCCTACGCCGTGGATGTCGCCGCCGCGATGGAGCCGCCGTGGGCAGCGGTTGGCCTGTTCCTCGGCGAGGGGATGCATGGCGGGGAGGATTTCGACGTGCTGGTCGCGACCGCGCGGCGGTTGCCCGTGGCGGCCTTCACCGTGGGCGAGTTGCCCGGCCTGCCGGGCCTGATCGCGGCGGAAGCGCGCGAGCGGCTGGGCCTTGGCGGCTGAGGCGTCCTGCACAGTTGAACTTTCATGCCTTTGCAGGCAGATGAGGCCTTCACGGAGTCGCCCAGATGCTTGCGAAAATCTATCGTCCCGCCCGCAACGCCATGCAGTCCGGCGCCGCCAAGTCGGAGAAATGGGTGCTGGAGTTCGACAGCACGGCGCCGCGTACGGTCGACCCGCTGATGGGCTGGATCGGCAGCACCGACACCAGCACGCAGGTGCGCATGACGTTCGATACGCGCGAGGACGCCATCGCCTTCGCACAGAAAAGCGGCCTGGCGTTCCAGGTGACTGAGCCCCGCGAGGCGAAGCGGGTGATCAAGTCCTATGCCGACAATTTCTCCGCCTATCGCAAGAAGCCCTGGACCCATTAGGAACCCGGGCTGGCGCGCGCCGGGGAAGCCGCCTAAGACGGCGTTTCTGCGCCTGACCCCGTAGCTCAACTGGATAGAGCACCCGCCTTCTAAGCGGGTGGTTGCAGGTTCAAGTCCTGCCGGGGTCGCCAGTCCTGCCGGAAGGGGCCGAAGGGATTACGGTTCTGTGCGGCTGATCCGGGCGGCGCTGCGCGCGCCGTGCAGCCAAGACGTTCCTGTCGCGTTATACTCCCGACCGCGCGCCGCACCGCGGCGAAGGCCGCCGTGCGTCCCGCCAGACAGTCTCTTTCGGGAGCTCGATGCACATGGCCGAGACACTGACGCCTGAGGAAGCCCGCCGGATACTGCTCCGCCGCGGCTTTGTCCTCACCCCCGATCCGAACGCCCACGACCCCACCTGGATCGACGGCTTGCCGCATGATTTCAACGGCTGGGGCCCGCAGACGCCCGACCCCGACCATCCGGCGACCCCGGCGCCGGTGCATGACCTGCAATGGGCGGGCGAGAGCGCGACCCACAATCACCATGTCTGGCGGTTCGACGGTCGCCGGCATCATCACCACTGACACAGCCCCAGGAGCGCCGCCGTGGATGCGATCACCCTCCTTCGCGAGGATCACAAGCTGTTGCGCAAGCTCTCCACCGAGCTGTCGGAGACGACCGAACGGGCCGTTGAGACGCGCAGGAGGCTGCTGAAGCGGCTGGAGGCGAAGCTAAAGGCGCATACGACGATCGAGGAGGAGCTATTCTATCCGGCCTTTCTTGAGGCAACCAGCGACATCGAGGACAAGCGAAAGGTGGCCGAAGGCATCGAGGAGCATCGCGCCTGCGACGCCAAGGTGATCCCCGACCTGCACCGCACGGATCCGTCGACGGTGACATGCTCCGGACAACTCAAGGTGCTGAAGGATTACATCCATCATCACCTGAAGGAGGAGGAGCACGAGATGTTCCCGAGGGCGCGCGAGATTATCGGTCGCGCGGAGCTGAAGCAACTCGGCGAGCGGATGCTGGCGCGAAAGAGGGTGCTGCTCGGCGAGATGGCGTAGGTCGCGCAGGGCGTCGGCGAACCGCGCCGAAGCCTGTGGCGCCCACACATGTCAAGCGGCAGAGGCGCTGACGGGCTGCTGACGCAAGGCGTCACACGATCTGTCGCCTGCGGTCCGTCCGGAACACGGGGCATGATCGTGCGCAATCCGGGGCGCGCCGCGCCAATGCTTGGAAGAAAGGCCGGATTTCGCCGCTCCGCTGATCCGGCCACAGCCGGCGGGCGGACGAATCCGCTCAGGCGGCCGCGGGGACACGTGTCGTTGAAATGTCGGGAGGGCTGGTCCAATCCCGCGATTCTTCTAGTATCTTTCCGTCTGGCGTCGGGGACGGCTTGCAGGAGTCCCTCTTACATTCGCCATCCGCGGCGCCGACATTTGAGGAGACGGTTCCTCATCGCACCTCTCAGGGTCGCGCCTGCCGCACCCGCTACTGAGGCAGGTTGCGCTACTCCCGACAGGGTGCAGCCTGTGAGGGACTGCACGGCTCGCGCCGCGCGTTTCCGGTCGAGCCTGGTACGTGCCTTCTGGCGCCCGCACGCGGGCAGAGATGGGAGCGATGATGTCGCGCGATCTGTTCGACAGCTACACCAAGGCCTTCGAGACCCGTCGGGAGACGGTGATGACGATCCAGGAGTATCTGGAGGGCTGCAAGCAGGATCCGCTGATGTATGCGGGGCCCCATGAACGCCTGCTCGCCGCCATTGGCGAGCCGGAGATGGTCGACACGTCCAAGGATCCCCGGCTCGGCCGGATTCATTCCAATCGGACCATCCGCGTCTACCCGCGCTTTTCCGAATTCTACGGCATGGAGGAGACGATCGAGCGGATCGTCGCCTTCTTCCGCCAGGGGGCGCAGGGGCTCGAGGAACGCAAGCAGATCCTCTACCTCCTGGGCCCTGTGGGCGGCGGGAAGTCTTCACTGGCCGAGCGCATCAAGGCGCTGATGGAGGACCAGTACATCTATGTCCTGAAGGCGGGGAATGACCTGAGCCCCGTGTTCGAGAGTCCGCTGGCGCTGTTCGATCCGGATACGCAGGCGGAAACGTTGCAAAAGGAGTACAATATTCCGCGCCGGCGGTTGACCGGGCTGATGAGTCCGTGGGCTCTGAAGCGGCTCGACGAATTCGGGGGCGACATTACCAAATTTCGTGTGGCGAAGGTGAAGCCGTCGCGGCTGCGCCAGATCGCCATCGCCAAGACCGAACCGGGCGACGAGAACAACCAGGATGTCTCATCTCTGGTCGGCAAGGTGGATATCCGCAAGTTGGAGATGCATTCGCAGTCGGACCCGGACGCCTACAGCTATTCGGGCGGGCTGAACCGGGCCAATCAGGGCGTTCTCGAATTCGTCGAGATGTTCAAGGCGCCGATCAAGATGCTCCATCCCCTGCTGACCGCGACGCAGGAGGGCAATTATGTCGGTTCCGAAAACATCGGCGCCATACCGTTCACCGGCATCGTGCTCGCGCACTCGAACGAGAGCGAATGGCGCCAGTTCAAGAACAACAAGACCAACGAGGCCTTCATCGACCGGATCTTCGTCATCAAGGTGCCTTACGCGCTGCGCGTGACGGAAGAGATGAAGATCTACGAAAAGCTGGTTCGCGGCTCCGAACTGGCGGATGCGCCGCTGGCCCCGGGGACGCTGGAAATGCTGGCGCGCTTCTCCGTGCTGTCCCGCCTCAAGCCTCACGAGAACTCAAACCTGTTCGCCAAGATGCGGGTCTATGACGGGGAAAGCCTGAAGGAGGTCGACCCCAAGGCGCGCACGCTTCAGGAATACAAGGACGCGGCGGGGGTGGACGAGGGCATGGAGGGCATCTCGACACGCTTCGCCTTCAAGGCTTTGTCGGCGACCTTCAACCATGACACCGAGGAGGTGGCGGCCGATCCGGTCCATCTGATGTATGTACTTGAGCAGGCCATCAGGCGCGAGCAATTCCCCGAGGACACGGAAAACGCCTACCTGGAGTTCATCAAGGCCGAACTGGCCCCGCGCTATGCCGAATTCATCGGCCACGAGATCCAGAAAGCCTATCTGGAAAGCTATCACGACTACGGCCAGAACCTGTTCGACCGCTATGTCGATTATGCCGATGCGTGGATCGAGGACCAGGATTTCAAGGATCCTGACACGGGCCAGCTGCTCGATCGCGAACTCCTGAACCAGGAGCTCAGCAAGATCGAAAAGCCGGCGGGCATCGCCAATCCGAAGGATTTCCGCAACGAGGTGGTGAAGTTCACGCTGCGGGCCCGCGCCAACAACAAGGGACGCAATCCCAGCTGGACCAGCTATGAGAAGATCCGCGAGGTCATCGAGCGGCGCATGTTCAGCCAGGTCGAGGATCTGCTGCCGGTGATCTCGTTCGGTTCGAAGAAGGATTCGGAAAGCGAGAAGAAGCACGACGAGTTCGTGCAGCGCATGGTCGAGCGCGGCTATACGGAGCGGCAGGTACGCCGCCTTGTCGAGTGGTACATGAGGGTCAAGCAGACCAGCTAGGACGCTTCCCCATGAATATCATCGATCGCCGTCGGGACCCGGGTGGAAAGTCGCTGGCGAACCGCCAGAGATTCATCCGGCGCGCCCGGGCGCTGGTGAGGCAGGCGGTGCGCGAGGCCTCGGCGAAGCGCTCCATCAAGGATGTGGAGAAGGGAGGCGACATTGTCGTGCCGGCCGACGGCGTGCGCGAGCCAGTTTTCCGGCGCAGCGGCGAAGGCGGAAAGCGGGAATATGTGCTGCCTGGCAACAAGAAGTATGTGAAGGGCGACACCATCCCGCGGCCCGACGAGGAAGGCGGAGGCTCCAGCGCATCGGCTGACGGCGAGGGCGAGGACGATTTCCGCTTTGCGCTGTCGGACGAGGAGTTTCTGGACCTGTTCCTCGAGGATCTCGAACTGCCGGATCTCGCGAAGAAGCAGGTTCTGGGCATCGAGGAGACCCAGCCGGTGCGGGCGGGGTATCGCTCCTCCGGCTCTCCGGCGACGCTGTCGGTGTCGCGGACCATGCGCAACTCGCTGTCGCGGCGCACGGCGCTGAGGCGGCCCAATCCGGACGAGCTTGCGGCGCTGGAAAACGAGATCGCGAAACTCGACGCCGAAGGCGGCCAGGAAGAGAAGGCGGCCGCACTGCGCGCCGAACTGGAGCACAAGCGGCGGCGCATGAAGCTGGTGCCGTTCATCGATCCGCTGGATGTGCGGTACAGGCGCTATGAACAGGTTCCAAAGCCCGTGGCGCGGGCGGTGATGTTCTGCCTGATGGACGTCTCCGGCTCTATGGACGAGCACATGAAGGACCTCGCCAAGCGGTTCTACTCGCTGCTCTATCTGTTCCTGAAGCGACGCTACAAGCGCGTGGAGGTGGTGTTCATCCGTCATACGCACGAGGCGAAGGAAGTCGACGAGGAAACCTTCTTCCATTCGCGCGAGAGCGGCGGGACGGTGGTGTCGACGGCGCTGGAGGAGATGGCTCGGGTGGTTCACGACCGCTATCCGGCCACGCAGTGGAACATCTATGCGGCGCAGGCGAGCGATGGCGACAACCTGCCGATGGACAATCCCACCACGATCAACCTGCTGAAGACGTCCATCCTGCCGCTGTGCCAGTATTATGCCTATCTCGAAGTCGGCCATGCCCGCGACGATGGCGGCGGGGAGCCGACCTCGCTGTGGAAGGCCTATGAGCTTGTCGCCGGATCAACGGAGCACATGGCGATGCGCAAGGTGGGCCATCGCCGCGACATCTATCCAGTGTTCCGGGAGCTGTTCGCGAAGGACGGGGTGAAGGCGGAGGCATGACATGAGCGACGACGCCATCCTGACCCGCAAGCGCAGGTCACGCATCGTCGAGACGCCGCCGCCGGACTCGAAGCTGCTTTACTCGGGAGCGGACTGGTCCTTCGAGACGCTGGGACGGATTTTCGACGCCGTGCGCGAGATCGGCGAAGGCGAGATCGGGCTCGACACCTACCGCACGCAGATCGAGGTGATCACGTCCGAACAGATGCTGGATGCCTATTCCAGCGTTGGCATGCCGCTGTTCTACAAGCACTGGAGCTTTGGGAAGGATTTCGCGCGGAACGAAGCTCTGTACCGCAAGGGCTGGCAGGGGCTGGCTTATGAGATCGTCATCAATTCCGACCCCTGCATCTGCTACATCATGGAGGAGAACTCCGCGACGATGCAGACGCTGGTGCTGGCCCACGCCGCCATGGGACACAACCATTTCTTCAAGAACAACTCTGTGTTCCGCCAGTGGACGGATGCGAGCGGGATCGCGGACTACCTCGCCTTCGC
>CAZTMG010000030.1:8408-9525 GCA_964614815.1 uncultured Rhizobium sp.
GCGCTTCAGAGACACGGCATCCACCGCTATCCAGGCAAGCGCTCCATGGATCTTGCCACAGAGGAGCGCCGCGAGCAGGAGCGCCGGGCGCACGGCGAGGCGCTGTTCAACGATCTCTGGCGCACCGTGCCCCAGGGCAAAGACAAGAAACCGGCAAGCAAAAAGAGGCTGGAGGCGGAACGCCGCAAGGCCATCCTGAAGCTGCCGGAGGAAAACATCCTCTACTTCCTTGAAAAGACCGCTCCGCGCCTGGCCGGCTGGCAGCGGGAAATCCTGCGGATCGTCCGGCTGATCGCGCAGTATTTCTATCCGCAGCGCCAGACCAAGATGATGAACGAGGGCTGCGCCACCTGGACCCATCACCGCATCATGACGCGTCTGCACGAGAAGGGGCAGATCAGCGACGGGGCTTACCTGGAGTTCCTGCATTCGCATACCAGCGTGGTAATGCAGCCGGAGTTCGATGACCGCCGCTATTCCGGCATCAACCCCTATGCGCTCGGCTTCGCCATGATGCAGGACATCGAGCGCATTTCACTCTCGCCCACCGATGAGGACCGGGCATGGTTTCCGGACATTGCCGGAAACGGCGACGCCTACGGCACGCTGAAGGAGGTGTGGGCCAATTTCCGGGACGAAAGCATCATCTCGCAGTATCTCTCGCCGCACCTGATCCGGCGCCTCGGCCTGTTCCACATCGTGGACGATCACGAGAGGGAGGAGATGGAGGTGGCCGCCATCCATGACGAGCGGGGCTATCGCGATGTGCGCAGGGCTCTGGCGCGGCAGTATGACGTGGCGCGGCGCGATCCGGATATCCAGGTGGTGGATGTCGATCTTGTGGGCGACCGCCGTCTGGAGCTGCGTCACAACGTGGTCGATGGGGTCACGCTGGAGGAGAAGGACGCGGACCGCGTGCTCCAGCACCTGGCCGATCTCTGGGGCTATGAGGTGCGCCTGATCGAGGCGGACGATGAAACCATCTATGCCGAGCACAAGGCGGAGCCGATGCGCCCCTTCGCCTGACGGCGCCGCGCCGCGGCATCGCCTTTCCCACGGTGTTGTGAAACCTGACGCAGCGAAATCAGCCCCGTTGCGGGTCTGAGGCGCTTTTCAC
>CAZTMG010000030.1:9569-18889 GCA_964614815.1 uncultured Rhizobium sp.
GTATGGCAGAGGGTCGGGCCGCGCAGGGGATGGGCGCAGGCACACGGCCGGAGGGAGGAAAGAATGGCTTCGCGCGTCGCCCGGTGGGCGTTTGCGGCCGTGTACGGCATTGTCGCGTTGATTGCAGTGTGGGGCGGCGTTGTTCAGCTGAACCCGCCCGCGCCGCCGCCGAGCCCTCCGTTTGACCCGGATCCGCTTCCGCTGCTGGTCAACCCGGCGATGTTCACGGCGGCTATGTTCTATTTCCTCACCGCGGCGGCGTTTGCGGCGGTGACGGTCCATGCCGTGCGCGGCGCGCTGTCGGACAGGCCCCATGGCGTGGCCAGCGGCCTCAACATCGCCTTCGCCGCCTTCCTCGGCCTCGTGGCGGCCTACCTGGCCTGGTATGGCGGCATCCTCCTGATGCTGGGCGGTTCGTTCGTCTACCTGCTGTCGGGCGTGGCGCTCGCGGCGGTCAGCGCGCTGCTGATCCTGCAGCGTCCGCTGGCGGCAATCATCTATGCCCTGCTGGTGGCGTTCTGGATCGTCTGGTCGTTCATCGAATCCGGGTTCGACTTCCTGGCCCTGCTGCCCCGCCTGGCGGCCTTCATGGTCGTCGGCCTGTGGTTCGTGGCGCCGTGGCATCGCACGGCGATGGGCAAGACGGCGGAGAATCCTGTCGACGCCGGCGAGCGTTGGGTGGGCGGCGCCATCGCCGTGGCCGCGGCGCTGCTGGTTGTGGGCGCGATGCAGGGCTATCCGGTCGCCAGCGGGACGGACAACAAGGTTACGGGAACGGGCGTCACAGACTGGCGCCACTATGGCGGCACGCCCGGCGGCCAGCGCTTCGCCCAGATCGACCAGATCAACGTTGCGAATGTCGGCAAGCTGGAGAAGGCATGGGAATTCCGCACCGGCGTTCCCTACGACTTCAAGCAGACGCCGCAGATGGCCAACGGACTCGTCTATCTCTGCACGGCAGGCGATACGCTGATCGCCATTGATTCCGACACGGGCGAGGAACGCTGGCGCCACGATACGCGGACGCAGGTGCCCGGCGGGCTGGAGAACGCTTCCACCTTCGCGCGGACCTGCCGTGGCCTCGGCTATCACGAGGCGCCCGCCGGCTATACGGGCGAGTGCGCCAAGCGCATCATCAACGGCACGGTGGATGCGCGCCTCATCGCCGTCGATGCGCTGACGGGACGCCGCTGCGAGAGCTTCGGGTTCGGCGGCGAGGTGAACCTAGCTTCGGGCCTTGGCTATTCGCCGCTCGGCAACTTCATGGTCACGTCCACGCCGCTGATCGCGGGCGACAAGGTGGTGGTCGGCGGCTGGGTGACGGACAACCAGCAAATCGGCAACCCTTCGGGCGTGTTGCGCGCCTATGACGCCATCACGGGCCAGTTCGCGTGGGCGTGGGACCTTGGCAATCCGGGCTATCAGGGCCTGCCGGACGAAGGCGGCGAGTTCACGCGCGGCACGCCGAACGTGTGGTCGAACACGGCCTATGATCCGGAGCTGAACCTCGTCTATGCGCCGACAGGCAATTCCTCTCCCGATTATTTCGACGGGAAGCTCCGCTCGAAGGAATCCGAGGAGAATGCCAGCGCGATCGTGGCGATCGACGCGGCAACCGGCCAGCGCCGATGGGTGTACCAGACCGTGCACCGGGACATCTGGGACTATGACGTGCCCTCCCAGCCCGTGCTTGTCGACGTGCGCAAGAATGGCGTGGGCGATCCGATCCCCGCCGTGGCGCAGGCAACCAAGCGCGGGGAGATCTTCCTGCTCGACCGGCGCACTGGAATTCCCATCTACGACACGCCCGAACTGCCCGTGCCGCAAAACCCGGAGGCCGGCGAGGAAGTGGCGGCGACGCAACCCTTCTCGCGGCTGCCGCACTTCCGCGACGACCGGACGGAAAAGGACATGTGGGGGCTGACGCCGCTCGATATGCTTCACTGCCGGATCGAGTTCAGGAAGATGCGCTATGACGGCCACTTCACGCCGCCCATGCGCGGCGGCGGCGGCTATGGCCAGCGTGAGGACACGTGGGGCGGGACCTTCCAGTACCCGGGTAATGCCGGCGGTTTCAACTGGGGATCGGTGGCGGTCGACGCCGACAACGGCATCCTCATCGGCGCGCCCATGCTGATGGGCAACCGGATCGTGTTGCGCAGCCTGGAAGACCGGGCGGCGGACCAGGCCTTCAACGCCGAACGCCGCGCCGCAGCGGCGGCCGCGAAGGGCGACGAGCACGAAGGGCCTCCGGCCCCGCCCGCCGGCCGCGGAGGACGCCAGCAGAGCCCCGAGGCGATTGCCCACGCGCAGCGCTTCGACCAGAGCCAGGTGCTCTATCGCGGGGATACTGCCCCCTTCATGTCGGACTGGCGCCTGCCGCTTCCCTGGCTGAAGGACTCCGACAATCAGCTGTTGGGCACCAACCTGCCTTGCTTCGAACCGCCTTTCAGCCAGATCGGCGCCATCGACCTCAACACGAACAAGCTGCTGTGGAAGCGTCCGCTGGGGTCAATGAAGCTGTCGGGCCCGTTCGGAATCGCGACGGGGCTGCCCTTCATGGTCGGCACGCCGCTGCAGGGCGGTACGCTGGCGACGCGCGGGGGCCTTGCCTTCCATGCTGGCTCGATGGACGCCACCTTCCGTGCGTTCGACATACGCACGGGCGAGGTGAAATGGCAGGTGGACCTGCCGGGCAGCGCCCATGCCACGCCGATGAGCTATGTCGGCAAGAACGGCAAGCAGTACATCCTGATTACCGTGCCCACGCCGAGTTGGCGCTATCCGCGACCGGACCCGTCCGTGCTCGGCCCGCCGTCGCCGGAGGGCGGCTATGTGATCGCCTACGCGTTGCCGGACGGGGCCCAGTAGGACGCCAAAGCAAAAGGCCCGGAGCATCGCTCCGGGCCTTTTCGATTCCTGTGATCCAGGAAGGCTTACTTGATCTTGCCTTCCTTGAACTCGACGTGCTTGCGCACGACCGGGTCGTATTTCTTGAGAACGAGCTTTTCGGTCTGCGTGCGAGGGTTCTTCTTCGTGACGTAGAAGAAGCCCGTGTCAGCCGACGAGTTCAGGCGAATCTTGATGGTGGTCGGCTTGGCCATGGTCGGTCCCGGGTCGGTGTCGGAAATTCGGAAGCGTGCTTAGACAGGCGTAGGCGTCCGGAGTCAAGACAGTGTCTGACCCCGGGGGTTAAAATACTGAAAACACTTAGGTTATCGGGGTAGAGAAGGGCGCGGGCGGGTTCCGTCCGCCTGAGGGTCCGCCACGGGGATGGAATCCGGGCTACGCCTGCTTCCCCATCTGCTGTTCAGCCCAGCCGTTCGCGCACGTGCCCCTGTTCCGTCCAGTAGAGGTGAAAGGGGCGCGGATCGCCTTGGCCCGCCAGCCGCGCCTCGACTTCCGCGATCACGAAGCGCGTGACGTTGGGCAGGTCCAGCTGCGCTGCCTCGGCCAGCGTGAACCAGCGCAGGTCGGCCAACTCGCGGCTGTCGGCGGGGGGACGGTCGTCCACCAGCGCCTCATCGGCGTTGGCCATGAAGAAGCGGGCGTCGAACCGCTTGTGGCGCATCGGCGGCGTGATGGCGCGGCCCACGAAGCGGAAACCCGAGAGAGAGGGCGCCACGCCCTGTGCGTAATAATCCGTCCAGCTCGCCGGAACGTCCGTCAGCCCGCTGGCAGGACGGCCGACCAGAAGGCCGGTCTCCTCGAACACTTCCCGCACAGCCGTCAGCGGGAAGGCGCGCGCGGCGCGCGCCGCGCCGATTTCCAGCGTGCGCTGCTCCTCTGCCGCCAGTTCGCTGAGAGAAGGCGCCAGCGCATCCTCCTCGTCCACGCGGCCGCCGGGGAAGACATACTTGTTCGGCATGAAGTCATGCCCTTCGGACCGGCAGCCCATCAGGATGCGCGGGCCGTCCGCCGTGAAGCGATAGAGGATCAGCGTGGCCGCGTCGCGCGGCGTTGCGGGGTTGGCGATGAGGTTCGCCGGATCTTCCCGCAAGAGATCATCTTCGCTCAGGCTCTTGGCGGCGGCAGCCCTGGCTGCAGCGACCTGCGCGGGATCGTCATCGGGATCGAAGGGCCGGGTCATGTGTCAGCGATGAACCCGCAGGCAAGGACAGTCAACCTTGACGGGCGCCCGGTCTAACGGCCCTTCTTCGGCTTGTTGCTGCCGCGGGTCGCCTTCCCCTCCCTGGCGGAGCTGCGGACGTTGGGCGGGCGACCGCCGCCGTCCGCCGTGCGCTTGCGGGCCGGGCCGCCACGGTCCGTTTGCCGCTGGGGCATCTTGAGGTCGCGACGTCGCGGCTTGGGAGGCGATTGCATCCCGAACAGGAGGCCGCCAGTGACCGGCGCCGCCTCCATCAGCCTCACCTGGACGGCCTGACCCATCTCATAGCGCAGGCCGGAACGTTGGGCGACCAGCGCCGCGCCCGCCTCGTCATGAATCCAGTACTCGTCCGACAGCCGTGCGGCGGGGATGAAGCCATCCGCCCCGTTCTCGACAAGACGGACGAACAGGCCGGCGCGCGTCACGCCGGCTATGCGCGCGTCGAACACGGCCCCGACGCGGTCGGCCATGTGGATGGCGAGGTAGCGATCGGTCGCCTCGCGCTCGGCCGCCATGGAGCGGCGCTCCGTCATGGTCAGGTGTTCAGCCATCTCCTCGAGCCGCACCATGTCCCGGTCCGACATGCCGTCCGCCCCCAGGTCCAGCGCACGGATCAGGGCGCGGTGAACGACGAGGTCCGAATAGCGGCGGATGGGGGAGGTGAAGTGGGCGTATCTGGGCAGGTTGAGGCCGAAATGGCCGAGGTTCTCGTCGGAATAGCGGGCCTGCGCCTGCGTGCGAAGCACCATCTCGTTGACGAGCGCCTCGTTCTCCGTGCCTTTCACGTCCGCCAGCAGCCTGTTGAAGCGTGCGCCCGTGATCTTCTCGCCGCGCGTCCATCTGAGCCCGATGGTCGGCAGGAAGTTGGCGAGGGCGTTCACCTTCTCCTCGCTCGGCTCCTCGTGCACGCGATAGAGCAGCGGCGTGCGTCTGGCCTCAAGCGTCTCCGCCGCGCAGACGTTCGCCTGGATCATGAACTCCTCGATCAGGCGATGGGCGTCGAATCGCTCACGCAGGCTGATCGAGGCGATCCTGCCGTCCTCCCCGATACGCACGCGGCGCTCGGGCAGGTCAAGGTCGAGCGGATGGCGCTGGTCGCGCGCCTTCGACACGGCGGCATAGGCGCCCCAGAGCGGTTTCAGCACCTGCTCCAGCAGCGGCTGCGTTCTGGCGTCTGGCCGGCCGTCCACGGCGTCTTGCGCCTGCCGGTAGGACAGTTTGGCGGCTGAGCGCATCTTGCCGCGGATGAAGCGGTGTCTCGTCTTGCGCCCGCCGGCGTTGAAGAACATCTCCACCGCCAGCGTCTCGCGCAGCGTGTTCTCGCGGAGGGAGCAGAGATCCGCCGAAAGATGCTCCGGCAGCATGGGCGAGACACGATCAGGAAAATAGGTCGAGTTGCCGCGTCGATAGGCCTCGCGATCCAGCGCCGTTCCGGCGCGCACATAGGCTGAGACGTCCGCAATGGCCACGATGACGCGCCAGCCGCCATGCCCGTCAGCCTCGGCGTAGACCGCGTCATCATGGTCGCGCGCATCTTCAGGGTCGATGGTGATGAGCGGGGTCTTCGTCAGGTCCTCGCGGGGGGTGGGGGTGGGGGAGGGGGAGGCCTTGCTGGCCTCCGCGAGCACCTGTTCGGGAAATTCATCCGGCACGCCATGCGTGTGCATGGCGATGATGGAGGCGGCGCGCGGATCGTCGACATGGCCCAGCACCTCCACGATGCTGGCGCGGCGTGGGCCATGCCCGCGGGCGGGGCGGGCCTGGATGCGCACGAGGTCCCCGTCGCGGGCGTCGCGCGCGTCGCCGCGTTCGATGATGTAGTCGGATTTCTCCCTGCGGGAGGTTGGCTCCACCGCGCCGCCGTAACGGTTGGCGCGGTAGACGCCGATGAGCGAGGTTTCCGGCGCCGCGTCGATCGTCCTGATGACGCGGGCGCGCCAGACGCCATCGCGCCCCTTCTCGATGCGCGAAAGGGCGCGCTCGCCGATCCCGGGCGCCGGATCGCGATTGCCCCTGCGCGGATTCGCGCCGGAGGGGCCGGCATAGAAGATGTCCGGCCCGAAGGGACCGTCCTTGCCCATGGCGCGGCCGATCAGCTCGCCGTCGCGGTCGATGCGCTCGAAGCGGACGATGCCTGTGGGCGGCGGCGTCTCCGCGGGCGAGAACGCCCGCCTGGCCGTGCGGACCAGCGCGCCCTCGGCTTCCAGCGCGTTCAGGATGCGACGCAGTTCGGACTTGTGTTCTGTCGCGACGTCGAGCCCGCGGGCGATATCGCGCTTGGCCCCCAGATGCGGGTTCCTCTCGAGATAGTCGAGGACCATCTCCCGGGTGGGCGGACCCGAGGGAGATGGGGTCCGGCTCATGCGTCGGCTCTTGACGCCTTCCGGGCTGCGGGTCTTGCTTTTGCCGGCGCCTTTTTGGCGGCGGCCTTCCTGGCGGTTGTCGATTTTGGATCTCCAGAGGGTTTCGCGGCGGCCTTCTTCGCCGGAGCAGCCTTGGCGGCTGTTTTCCTGGCGGGAGCCTTCTTCGCGGTTTTGCTGCCTTTGGCCTTCGTCGAAGGCGCTGCGGCGGCGCGGGCGTTGACCAGTTCGATCGCCTGTTCAAGCGTGATCGTGGCGGGGTCCGCGCCGCGCGGGATGTTGGCGTTGATCGTCCCGTGCTTCAGATAGGGACCGTAACGGCCGTTGAAAAGGCTGATGGGTTCGCCATCAGGGTGTTTTCCCAGTTCCTTCAGCGGAGCAGGCGCCGTGCGGCCGCGCCCGCCGCCCTTGCCCGCGCGCTTTTCCGCGATCAGGGTCACGGCGCGGTTGAGGCCGATTTCGAACAGTTCGCTGACATCGGACAGGCTGGCGTAGGTCTTCAGGTGTTGAACATAGGGGCCATAGCGGCCGAGATTGGCGATGATCGGCTCGCCATCCTCGGGGTGGCGGCCCACCTCGCGCGGCAGGGAAAGGAGCTGCAGCGCCTGCTCCAGCGTGAGGTCCGAAACTGGCCAGCCGCGTGGAATGGAGGAGCGCTTGGGTTTCTCGCCCTTGTCGATCGGGTCCGGTCCCAGTTGCACATAGGCGCCGAAGCGACCCGTCTTCAGGAAGACAGGGACGCCATGGACGTCATTGCCCAGCACCTTTCCGTCCGGCGGAATGTCGGGGCTCTGGTTCTGGTCGGCGCCGAAGGGGCGGGTGAACCGGCATTCCGGATAGTTCGAACAACCGATGAAGGCGCCGAACCTGCCCAGTTTCAGCGACAGCTGGCCGACGCCGCAGGTCGGGCATTTGCGCGGATCGACGGCGTTTCCGTTCTCGTCCGTACGGGGCGGAAAGAGGTGTGGCTCCAGCACCTCGTTGATGGCGTCGATCACGTTCGAGACGCGCAGCTCAGCCGTGGCGCCGATGGCGGCGGAGAACTCGTTCCAGAATTCG
The DNA here is from genome assembly GCA_964614815.1 of uncultured Rhizobium sp. Lineage (GTDB taxonomy): Bacteria > Pseudomonadota > Alphaproteobacteria > Caulobacterales > Hyphomonadaceae > UBA7672. The sequence continues at coordinate 17,097 of CAZTMG010000030.1, forward strand.
CGAAGGAAGTCCTTCCAGGCAAGCTTTCCGTCGGAGACGAGGTCGAGTTTTTCCTCCAGGCTGGCGGTGAAGTCGTATTCCACATACCGCGAGAAGAATTTTTCGAGGAAGATGGTGACCAGGCGGCCCTTGTCCTCTGGGACGAAGCGTTTCTGCTCGAGCCTGACATAGTCCCGGTCGATCAGCGTCGACAGGATCGAGGCGTAGGTGGACGGGCGGCCGATGCCAAGTTCCTCGAGACGCTTGACAAGGGATGCTTCCGAATAGCGCGGCGGCGGTTCGGTGAAGTGCTGCGTGTGGGCGGCGTCAACCAGCTTCGGCATGTCGCCGGGCCGCATGGCGGGAAGGCGGCCGCCGTCCTCGTCCTCCGTCTCGTCCTGTCCTTCCTGGTAGAGCGTCAGGAAGCCGTCGAACTTGACGACCTGTCCGGTGGCGCGCAGGACCGCCCTTCCGTCCGTGGAAGGGATCTCGACGGTGGTGCGTTCGATCAGCGCCGCTTCCATCTGCGAGGCGACCGCGCGCTTCCAGATCAGCTCGTAGAGCCGCGCCATGTCCGGCTCCATGGCGATGTCGCCGGGACGGCGGCTGAAATCGGTGGGGCGGACCGCCTCGTGCGCTTCCTGCGCATTCTTGGCCTTCGAGGTGTAGCGGCGCGGCTGCGCCGGCAGATACTCCTTGCCGTAGTTGCGGGCGATGGCGCTGCGGGCGCCGGCATAGCCTTCCTCGGCCATCTGCACGCCATCCGTCCTCATATAGGTGATGAGGCCGGTATTCTCCCCGCCGATGGAGACGCCTTCATAGAGGCGCTGGGCCACCTGCATCGTTCGCGAGGCCGAGAAACCCAGTTTGCGGGCGGCTTCCTGCTGCAGGGTGGACGTGGTGAAGGGCGGCGGCGGATTGCGCCGAACGGGCTTCGCCTCGACGCTCGCCACACGATAGGCGCCAGCCCTGACGGCAGCGAGCGCACGGGCGGCGGCTTCCGCATTCGGCAGCGAGAACTTCTGCAGCTTCTGGCCGTCGAGCTCCGTCAGACGCGCCTCGAACGAAGCGCCGTTGACCGAGAGGGTGGCGACGACGTTCCAGTACTCCTGGCTGACGAACCGCTCGATCTCTATCTCGCGGTCCACGATGATGCGCAGCGCGACGGACTGCACGCGTCCGGCCGAACGGCTTCCCGGCAGCTTGCGCCACAGCACCGGGGAGAGCGAGAAGCCGACGAGATAGTCGAGCGCGCGCCGGGCGAGATAGGCGTCCACCAGCTGCTGGTCGATCTGGCGCGGATTCTGGATGGCCTCGGTCACCGCCTGCTTGGTGATGGCGTTGAAGGTGACGCGCTGGATCTTCTTGCCCTTCAGCACCTTGCGGTTGTTGAGCGCTTCCAGCACGTGCCAGGAAATGGCTTCGCCTTCACGATCAGGGTCGGTGGCGAGGATCAGCCCGTCGGCCGCGCGTACGGCGTCGGCGATCTCCTTCACATGCTTGACTGACTTTCCATCGATGTCCCACGTCATCGCGAAGTCCTCCTCGGGCTTCACGGAACCGTCCTTCGAGGGCAGGTCCCGGATATGGCCGTAGGAGGCCATCACCTTGTATCCGGGCCCCAGATACTTGTTGATGGATTTGACCTTGCCGGGGGACTCGACGACGACAACCTGCATTTTTCCTCATGAATTCAGGGAGGTTGTGGGGAGGATGCGCCGGGAAACTGGGGGCGAGCGCCCCGATTGTCAATTCAGGGCCTGACGACGCCGACCCCTTCCCCATAGGGGAAGAAAATTTTCAGGGGGTGAATG
>CAZTMG010000031.1:0-2406 GCA_964614815.1 uncultured Rhizobium sp.
CGGCGGCCTCCTCCCTGCAAACCTCCCCGCCGGCGAATGCGCCGCCCTTCTTCCTGCTGCATGCCGCCGATGACGCCAGCGTGCCGGTCGAGAACTCGCTTCTTCTCTTTTCAGCGCTGAGGCAAGCGGGCGTTCCCGCCGCGCTGCATGTGTTCGAAGCCGGCGGTCATGGCTTTGGTCTGCGTGGAATCGACACGGACACGCGCCGCAACTGGCCGTCCATGGTCATCGACTGGGCGCGCCAGCACGGCTTGTTCTGATTGCCGCGACCCAGGCCGGAGCGCTGCGCAGCGCCGCCGCTTCGCGAGGAACCCGCGCAGCTCCCTCGCCGGTTGGCCGGAGACAAGGAAACGGCCGGAGCATGGGCTCCGGCCGTTCCCGACGGATCTGCCGATCCGGCTACAGGTCGATGTCGTCGCGCGGGGCCATCATGCGGCCAAAGCCCGCCGCCATCATCTCCTTGGCGTCGAGGCCGCCGGAGTTGTCGGCGTCGAGCGCCTTGAAGCGCGGCTTGAGCGAGGCCATCATCCCCTTGAGCTCGCTCTCCTGGACGACGCCGTCATAGTTGTCGTCGATCATGCCGACCGACATGGACGCCATAAGCTGAGTCTGCAAGTCGTTGCGGATGTTGTCGACCGTCTCGTCGATCCAGCGATAATTGACACGGAAATACATCATCTCCTCGTGGGTCTGCTCGCCCCACGAGATGTCGCGGTCAGCGCCGGGATTGGCGCGGTTGTTGGTCGAGTTGTCGTAGATCCATTTGGCGACGAGCTTTGTGCCCTTCCTGATGAGGATCGGCTCGACCGGATCATAGTCGCGCTGCCAGTTGAAATCGTACCTCGGGAGGGAGAGCAGCAGCGTCTCCTTGCCATTGGGCTCGACGGCCTTCAACTCGACCGAATAGCCCCGATAGTGGGCGTGGGGGTAGAGCGTGTAGATGTAGGCGTCAGCCGGAAAGACCTGATAGGACACCTCCTCATGGCGCGCGGCGCCGGCCGGGATCTTCAGGCCGAAGTCGCCGATGACGGTCGAGCGCTTGATGAATTTCGGCGGCTCCTTGAGCGTGTAGAAGCCGATCTGCGTCCGGTCCGTGGATGCCTTGCCGGTGGTGGTGTAGTGCATCTGGAAGTTGAGCTTGCCGCCGCCCGGAACCGGGGCGCCGGCGTTCTCCGCGATCACCTGGGCTTCTGCGCCCGGCGTGTAGGAGCCGACGGAGCCGCCCGGGATCTTCGACCTAGGCAGTTTGGGGTCGGCGACGTGGTTCGAGACCACATGGTGCAGCACGGCGCGGTCGCCCGGCTTGATCGAGATCGCGCGCAGCCACGCGTCTTCCTTGAACGGGTTGTCGACGCGCATGTTCTGGTACTCGATAATGCCCGTAGCCGGCACGTCGAAGGCTGGAAGTTCGACGATGACGTCGGGCTTTCCGAGATAGGCGGGCCATTCGGGGGCTTCGGAAGCCTCTTCCTTCAGCACGTCGCGGCCTTGCCCGCGCGCCGCGCCGGCCTCGATCCAGTGAATCAGGGTCCTGGTCTGCTCGGGCGTGAGGGCCTGGTCGTTCTTGAACGATCCGATGTGCGGATCGGCAAAGTAGGGGGGCATCCGCTCGGTGCGCACCGATTCGCGGATCATCGGGGCCATCGCCTTGACGATCTCATAGCTGTCCATCGCGAAGGGAGCGATGCCGCCCTTCTGGTGACAGACGACGCACTTCTCCTGGATGATCGGGGCGATGGTGTCGCTATAGGAGATGCTGGCGTGCTCCTGCGCCTTGCCGCGCTCGGGGAAGACGATGGCCTTGCCGGTCTTCACCGCGATGCGCGCATTGGCGACCGCCTTGCCGGCAAGGATGGCGTCGATCGCGCCCGCCGTCTCGGCGAGCGGGCCGTGATAGGCGATCCTGAACTGGGCTTTCGGCTCGACGACGAAGACCTCGCCCTCGCGCTGCACGCCAAGGGATTCGCCGACAAGCTGAAGCTCGTCCATCAGCACCGGGATGCTCCAGCCCTGTTTCTTCGCTTCGGCGGCCGCGGCCTCGCGCGAATCCTGCGAGTTGATCATGTAGAACAGGACGCCATCGTCCGCGTATTTCGCCCGCAGCTTCTCGAGTTGGGCGGCGGCCTTGCGCGAGACGTCAGAGCCATTGATCTGGCTCATCAGCACAATTGCCCTGGCGTCCTTGAAGTAGTGCAGCTCGTGAGCGAGGCGCGAGGTGTCGGTGAGCTGGAAGTTGTCGGCCCGCTCCGGCGTCGACACGGTGGTCGTCGGGGCGGCCGTCGCCGAAACGCCGATCACGGCGGCGGCGGCCAGAGCGGCGGCCATGGTGGAGGCGAGGAGGACGCGCTTCATGTATGTCTCCCGGGGAGGCCCCGAATCCACAGGGACCGGGCCGTAAGTGTAATT
>CAZTMG010000031.1:2429-3372 GCA_964614815.1 uncultured Rhizobium sp.
TGCGGGCGGAGTCCGGTCAATCAGTCCGGCCGGTTTGTGCGGGCAAATCAGGGGCTTTCCTGGTCACGTTCACGCTAGTTTACGTTAGGGGAGCTTGAAGTCTTGCCGGGGACTGGTCGCGCGGCCGCATCAGCCTGGCATGGCCCTGCAGACGATGCTGCCGCAGCCGGAGAAGGCGATGACGGCGGTTTGGCCAGCCAGGATGTCGTGCACGCCCGTGACGGCGCCGGACGACACCAGCTGGCCCTTGCGCAGGGGGCGGTTGCGTTCGGCCAGATGTCCGAGCAGGAAACGCAGACCCGCCATGGGCCCCCCGGGAAGGGAGGCGCCGACGCCCTCGCCCACCCGCCTGCCCGCCACGGTCGTCTCGACGCGGATGGCGTCGAGACGCGCCCGCCAGTCGTCGATCTCCGGCCCGAGGATCACGCCGAAATTGTTGCCGAAGTCGGAGCTTACCACGGCCGGGCCGAGATCGTTGATCATGCGCATCGGGCTGCCGGCCGTCTCGACGCCGATGTGCAGCGCGGCGACAAGGCTGGCCGCCTCGTCATCGGTCCAGTCCGTCTTGCCGGGCGGCGCGTCGGCGCCCATGCGAAACACGAATTCGCCCTCGACCGCCGCGAAGCCGCCGACGAAAACCGGAAAGGAAACGGTTTCGCCCGGCCTTGCCTGCAGGACAGAGGCGGCGAAGATGGGACCCGCCAGGCGTTCGGCCCCGAGCACGGAACGAAAATGGACGGGCACAAGGCCGATCTTCCATCCGGCCACGACATCGGGCCAGAGCGCGAGACCAGCTTCCTGGATGCGATAGCCCTCCTCCATCGTCTGCGGCAGGGGACCGGGATAGCCGTCAAGCGGTCGCCGGGCCTGCCGCGCAGCCACGAGGGCGACGGCGATTTCCCCGGTCGTTGCGAGCGCGGCGCTGTCCATGGCTTTCTTCCCG
>CAZTMG010000031.1:3485-13568 GCA_964614815.1 uncultured Rhizobium sp.
CAAGACGGGCGACACAGCATCCTGGGCGGGAAAACGGGGCGCACGATGGCCAGAGAGCTTTCCAGTCACATCCTCAGGGCCGCCGCGGTCGCGGCCGGCTTGACCCTGGCGGCGTGCGGCGGCGACCGGCCGGGAACCGCGGCACCCGCCGCAGCGAACGCAGCCCCCACCCTGGTCGCAGCCGATCCGCTCGCGTCCTGGTTTCCGGTGCCGATGGGCTGGGCAAGCGCCACAAGGGGCGGCGCGGGCGGCGCGATCATCCGCGTGACCAATCTCGACGCGGACGGACCGGGATCGTTCCGAGCCGCGCTGGAAGCGGCCGGACCGCGCATCGTCGTGTTCGAAGTCGGCGGGGTGATCGACCTCGGCGCCCGGACGCTGAGGGTGACGGAGCCCTATCTGACGATCGCGGGGCAGACCGCGCCCTCGCCGGGGATAACGCTCATCAGGGGCGGCCTCGACATCGCGGCGCATGACGTGATCGTGCAGCACATCCGCATCCGTCCGGGATCGGCGGGCGGCGCGTGGCGCGCGGGTCCCGACTTCGATTCGATCTCGACCGTGGGGGCATACAATGTCGTGATCGATCACTGTTCGCTGACCTGGGGAACGGACGAAAACCTGTCCGCCTCCGGCCCGCGCTTCACCGGAACGACGCAGGCGGAATGGCAGGCGGGCGCGAGCCGCCAGGTGACCTTCTCCAACAACATCATCGCGGAGAGCCTGGCCTATTCGACCCATCCCAAGGGCGAGCATTCGAAGGGATCGCTGATCCACGACAACGCGAAGGACATCCTGATCATCGGCAATGTCTACGCCCACAACTACGAGCGGAACCCCCTGTTCAAGGGCGGCGCGCAGGGCGCGATCGTGAACAACATCATCTACAATCCCGGTCAGCGGGCGATCCACTACAACCTGATGGCCAATGAATGGGGCGCGACCCCGCCGGTGAACGGCCGAATCACGGCAGTGGGCAATGTGCTGCGCGCCGGACAGGACACAGCGGCGGGCCTCCCCTTCCTGATGATCGGCGGACAGGGCGATCTCGACTATCACGGGGCCGACAACCTGATGGTGGACCGGTGGGGATCGCCATTGCCTGAACTCGGCTCCTACGGCCAGACCGGGGCGAGGATCGTGCGGCACGCGGCGCCGCTGGACTGGCCGGACGGGCTGGTCGCGATGCCCGCGCTGGCGGTCGAGACCCATGTGCTGACGCATGCGGGGGCGCGGCCCTGGGATCGCGATGCGGACGATGTGCGCGTGCTGGCCGATGTCGCCGAGGGCCGCGGCGAGATCATCGACCACGAGGACGAGGCAGGCGGCTATCCGAAGCACCCGGCCACCCGGCGCGCCTTCGACCCCGCACAGTGGGACCTGGCGACGATGCGGCCGAGGGATGTGTCGGTGCTGGACAGCGGGGCGAAGGCGCGCGGCACATGATCGGGCGGAGGCGCTTTCTCGCCGGGGCTTCGGCGCTGGCGCTCACGCGGCCGTCCGCCGCCGCGCCGGGCGAACCGCAGATTACCGGCGGTCTGGGCGGACGCATCATCCGTGTAACGACGCTGAAGGCGGACGGGCCGGGATCGTTCATCGACGCGGTAAAGGCGGAGGGCCCGCGCATCGTGGTGTTCGAGGTCGGCGGTGTGATCGACCTCGGGATGCAGACGGTGCGCATCGATGACGGCCACCTCACCATTGCGGGTCAGACGGCGCCGTCGCTGGTGACATTCATCCGGGGCGGGATCGCCATTCAGGCCGAGAACGTCATCATCCGCCACATCGCGGTGCGGCCGGGGGAGGCGGGCCAGGCGAAGGGAAGCGGCTGGGAATGCGACGGCGTCTACGCCTATGGCGCGCGGAGGGTCGAGGTGTCCAACTGCTCGATCACCTGGGCGACGGACGAAGGGCTCTCGGCGTCGGGCAAGCGGTTCGGGGGACCGGACATCCTGGCCTGGCGGGCGAACACCTCGCACGCCATCCGCTTCATGCGGAACATCGTGGCGGAAGGCCTGTCGAACTCAACCCATTCGAAGGGCGAGCATTCCAAGGGCACGCTGATCCACGACAATGTGACGGACGCGCTGGTGGCGGGTTCGCTCTACGCGCACAACCGCGAACGCAACGTGCTGTTCAAGGGCGGCGCGCAGGGCGAGATGCGGGGCTGCGTAGTCTACAATGCGGGCAAGCGTTTCGCCCACTACAACCTGCACGGGAGCGAGTGGGAGGGGCATGATTTTGTCGAGGGCGAGGTGCGGGTGAGCGGCAACGTCTTCCTCGGCGGACCATCGACGGATGCGAAGGCCGCGGCCTTCATGCTGGGCGGGGACGGACCGCTGACTCTGGACATGCGGGACAATCTGGCGCTGGCGGCGGATGGCTCGCCGATGGAGATGACCGGACGATTCGGCGCGGCCTCGCCGCGATTGACGCTTCGGGCGCACCCGCACGAGGATCGCACGGCGGAGCTGCGCGGGCATATGGACGTGGTGCTGGCGACCTGCGGGGCGAGGCCGGAGATGCGCGATCCGATCGATGCGCGGATCGTTGCGGACGTGCGCAGGGGAACGGGGAGGATCATCGACTCGGAAAGCGAGGTCGGCGGATATCCGGTGCGGCCGGAGACGCGGTCCGGGTTTGTCGAGGCGGAGTGGGATCTTGCGCGGATGGCGCGGCTTTAGGCGCGGACGCTCAGAGCGCCCGGTATGTCACGCTGCGCACACGCGCCTCACCCTGCCCCGCGCAGTAAAGCGCGGGGCGCAGGCTGAGGAAGTCCCAGGCGACGTTGTGATGATAGCCGCTGGTTTCGAAGCGGACGCCGTACTGCGTCCAGCGATGGCCCGGCGTGCGGGTCCAGCAGGTGACGATGTGGCGGTCGTTCTGGAGTCGGATCTGCAGACGGCGGCCGAAATCGGCGGGCGGCGTGCTGCGACGCTGGGCGCCGGCGCGGTGCATGACAAGGCCGGAGCCGGAAAAGCCAAGGCCGCAATAGAGTTTGGGGGAATAGAAGAGCAAGAGGCCGGCTTCCGCGCCCTCGCCCAGTTCGATGTCGGCCTCGACCTCGTAGGCGAGATCGCCATTGATGAAGGTGAGCGGACGGCTGTCGGCCGGCGTCGATCCGCTGGCGCGGAGGATGAGCCCGTCGCCATCGCGTGAGAGGCGCCCGCCTTCATCGGGACCGGGCGCGTGAAAGGCCCAGTGCGTACCCATGCGGTCGGCCGTGAAATCGTCGGACAGCGGCATGCCGTGTCGTGCGCCGGCAATGTTGACGGGTTTGCGGATGGGCTTCGAGAGATCGCCCCCGACGGGACGGAACCAGCCATCCCACGTCCATTCGACGGGATCGAGCAGGCATTGGCGGCCGAGCGTCCAGAAGCCGTTTTCATAGCCATGATAGACCATCCACCAGCCGCCCTTCGGACCTTCGAAAACGGTCGCATGGCCGCGCGACCACCATTTCTCGCGCGAGGACCATGTGCGCACGATGGGATTTGCGGGGTCGTGCTCCCAGGGACCATGGATGGATCGCGCGCGGGCGACGATGACCATGTGGCCGGTAGGCGGACCGGCTGTCCCGCCAATGGCGGTGACGAGATAGAACCACTCTCCCCGTCTCAGGATTTTCGGGCCTTCCGGCGCGAAGCCTTCGACGACCCATTCCTCGGGATAGCGCCACGGGTCGTAGACGTGTTCGACCTCCCCCATGGTGGAAAGGCCGTCTTCGGACAAGCGGATGCGGTCGCCGCCGGAGAGGAAAAGCCAGCGGGAGCCGTCTTCGCCAACGGCGTGACCTGGATCGATATGGCGCGGCAGGTTGAGGTCGATGGGTTCGGACCAGGGGCCTTCCGGGCGTTCGGCGTGGATCACGTAGATGGATCTTTTGTCCGGAAAGCGCGCCGGGATGTAAAGGAAGTAGCGGTCGCCGTGCCTTGCAAGCTCGGGCGCCCAGACGGAGCCGATATTGGTCGTGAGGGCCGCGACGAGCGGCGTCCAGTTCACCAGATCACGACTCTGCCAGATGACGAGGCCGGGATAGGACTCGAAGCTCGAGAACGTCATCAGCCAGCGGTCGCCATCGCGAAGGATGGAGGGGTCTGGATGATCGCCCGCGAGGATCGGGTTGAGGAAGGTCCCATCGCCCAGGTCCGCGATGCGCTGGTTCTCGACACCCCGTCGCCAGCGCAGATGCGCCCAATCGAGTCCGGCAGGGGAGATTTCATCTTCCTTGCGGGCCTGCGGAGGCGCTGGCGCCGCAACACAGCCAGCGGCCAGGGCTGAGGCAGAGGCAAGGACAACACGCCGGGTCAGTCGCGACATCGTGTTTCGTTCCGTGGCTGGCGGGTTCCCACCCAGCAGCATTTTCCCTTGTTGCTACCGGTGTCAATATCTGCCAGCAGACAAGCCGGACTGCGGAGCCGCATGGCCCGCGGCAGCCGCCTTGACGGAATTGTCGCCGCGCGCGCAAGCATGGGACATGAAGAAGACAATGAAGCCGGACACAGCCAGCGGCCCGCCTGCAGCTGCGGCGATCGACCCCAGGCGCAGACCCACGATCAACGATGTGGCGCGTCTGGCCAATGTCTCGAAAAAGACCGTGTCGCGCGTCATCAACCAGAGCCCGTTCGTCAACAAGGACACCCGCGAGCGCATCGACAGGGTGATCAAGGAACTGGGCTATGCGCCGGACCCGGCAGCGCGCGGACTGGCCTCGCGGCGCAGCTATCTGGTGGGCCTTATCTACGACAATCCGAACCCACAGCACGTGATCGACACGCAGCAGGGCATTCTGGACATCATCCGCGGATCGGGGCTCGAACTTGTAGTTCACCCCTGCAACCGCCGCGACCGGGATTTTCTGTCCGGCGTGCGCAGCTTCATCGACCGGCAGAAGCTGGCGGGCGTGATCCTGCCCTCCTCCGTCTCGGAAGACGAGGAGCTTGTCGCGATGCTGCGCGAGTCGGACACGCCCTATGTGCGGATTGCATCGGTGTTGCTCGACAAGGAGGAAAACTCGATCGTCACGCATGACAGCGAGGGCGCGCGGCAGGCGGCCGAGCATCTGGCCGGGCTGGGCCACAAGGTGATCGCGCACGTCTCCGGGCCGGACACCTTCCGCTCATCGCACGAGCGGCGCGCCGGATTCGTCGAAGGCTTGAAGGCGGCGGGCCTGACGCTCGACAGGAAGCTCGACCTGCGCGGCGCCTACACCTTCCAGTCGGGCGTGGAGGCAGGGCGGCGGCTGCTGGCGATGCAGGTGCGGCCGACCGCCGTGTTCTGCGGCAATGACGAGATGGCGGCAGGGGTGTGCCAGGCCGTGCGCGAGACCGGGCTGGAGATCGGCAAGGATGTGTCCGTGGTGGGCTTCGACGACAGCCCGCTGGCCTCCAGGCTGTGGCCGGCGCTGACAACCGTGCTGCTGCCCATCCGCGCGACGGGGCGCATGGCGTCGGTGCGGTTGCTGGGCGACCGGCTGGCGAAAGAGCCGCTGGACGACGACGCGCAGGGCGAAGTGCATCCGCGCCTTGTCGTCCGGGCGTCCAGCGGGCCGGTTCCGAAGGGATGAGGGGGCGCCGGACGGCGGGGACTTGACCGGCCCCCCGCTTCGCCTGTCTATGACACCGGTTTCCATGCCGCGCCCGCGCAAGCCGGGACGGCGCCACGGAGGAGCAGCGATGTTCGAGAAGACCTACCACGCCACCCACCCGGAGATGATGGAGGGCGCGAGCAACGAGGATCTGCGCCGTCGCTATCTCCTGACCGGCCTGTTCCAGCCGGAGAAGGTGACCCTCAACTACTGCCACAACGAGCGGATGGTGGTGGGTGGAGCGGCGCCTGTGCGCCAGGCCATCGAGCTGCCGGCGCAGACCGAGCCAGTCTCGGCGAAGGGCAAACCTTTCCTGGAGCGGCGCGAGATCGGCTGCATCAACATTGGCGACGGACCGGGCGCGATCGAGGTGGATGGCGCGGTCCATGATCTGGCGCAGCGCGACGGACTCTACATTCCCATGGGCTCGGAGAAGGTTGTCTTCACGTCGAAGGACCCGACGAAGCCGGCGCGCTTCTACCTGGTCTCGACGCCGGCGCATGCGCGCCATGAGACAGCGAAGATCTCGATCGACACGGCCGTGCCCCTGGAGCGCGGGGCGCCCGAAACGTCGAACGAGCGGACGATCTATCAGTTCGTCGTGCCGGCGAAGGTGACATCGTGCCAGCTTCTGCTGGGGATGACGATCCTGAAGCCGGGCAGCGTGTGGAACACCATGCCGCCGCACCTGCATGACCGGCGTTCCGAAGTGTATCTGTATTTCGGCCTCGGGCCGAACGATCGCGTGTTCCATTTCATGGGCGAACCGGACAACAGCCGCTCCATCGTGATGGCGAACGAGGAAGCCGTGATATCGCCGCCCTGGTCGATCCACATGGGCGCGGGCACCAGCGCCTACACCTTCATCTGGGCGATGGGTGGGGAGAACCTCGACTACACGGACATGAACCAGCTCGATATCTGCCAGTTGAAGTAGCCCATGACCTCTCCCTTCTCTCTCGCGGGCAAGGCCGCCATCGTCACGGGGGCCAACACCGGAATCGGACAGGCCATCGCCGTCTCGCTCGCCGAAGCCGGCGCGGATGTCGTCGCCGTCGGGCGGACGGCGCCGGTCGAGACGGAAAAACGCGTGAAGGCGGCGGGGCGCCGGTTCGTGTCGATCGCCGCCGACCTGTCATCGATCGAACCGGTCAACCGCGTGATCGCCGAGGCTGTGAGTGCGCTGGGGCGGGCGGATATTCTGGTCAACAATGCGGGGATCATCCGGCGGGCGGATGCAGCGGACTTCACGGAAGAAGACTGGGATGCGGTGATCGACACCAACCTGAAGAGCGTCTTCTTCCTCAGCCAGGCGTTTGCGAAGCACTGTTTCGCCAGCAAGCAAACGGGGAAGATCGTGCAGATCGCCTCGCTGCTGTCCTTCCAGGGCGGCATCCGCGTGCCGAGCTATGCGGCGGCGAAGAGCGGGCTGGCGGGCGTCACGCGGGCGCTGGCGAATGAGTGGGCGGCCAGGGGCGTCAACGTCAACGCCATCGCGCCGGGCTATATCGAGACCAACAACACCGAGGCTCTGCGCGCCGATCCCAACCGGAGCCGCGACATCCTCGCGCGCATTCCCGCCGGACGCTGGGGCGAGCCGCGGGACATTGGCGGGGCGGCTGTCTTTCTCGCCTCGTCCGCGGCAGACTATGTCCACGGGGCGATCCTGCCTGTGGACGGAGGCTGGCTGGCGCGATGACGGCGGGGATGCTCGTCTGCTTCGGCGAAATGCTGGTGCGGCTGTCGGCGCCGCAGGGCGAGATGCTGCTGCAGACGCCGCAGCTTTCCGCGCACATCGGCGGGGCGGAGGCGAATGTCGCGATCTGTGTCTCGCGGCTCGGCGGCAAGGCGGCCATGGCGACTGTGCTGCCCGACAATCCGCTGGGTCATGCGGCGCGCGACGAGCTGCGGCGGCATGGCGTGGATGTCTCCGCCGTGGCGTTCGCGCCGGGGCGGATGGGGCTGTACTTCCTGACGCCGGGGGCCGTGCTGCGGCCCTCCGAGATCGTCTATGACCGCACGGGATCGGCGTTTGCGGAAGCGGCGGATGCGGTGGCGTGGGATCAGGCGCTTGCGGGCGCCGGGATGCTGCATGTGTCGGGCATCACGCCGGCGGTGAGCGCGCGGGGCGGCGAGGCGGCGCTCAAGGCCGTGGCGGCGGCGGGCAAGGCGGGCGTGCCCGTGTCGTTCGACGGCAATTACCGATCGAAACTTTGGGAAGCGCGCGGCGAGACGGGCGCCCCGATCCTCAGGAAGCTTCTGGAAAGCGCAAGCCTCGCCTTCATCGACGAGCGGGACATCGCGCTGGTGCTGCAGACAAGCTTCGCGGATCGCAATGACGCGTGCGCGGCGGCGTTCAGGGCTTTCCCCAAGCTGCAGCGCATCGCAGCGACGACGCGGACGACGCATGCAGTCGATGCGTTCTCGCTCGGCGCAACGCTGCATCATCGCTCGGGCGAGCTGACGCAGGCGAAGCCGCTGGAGCTGGGCAATGTGGTCGACCGCATTGGCGGGGGCGATGCGTTCGCAGGCGGGCTGCTGCATGGCCTCATGACAGGCTGGGCGGAGGACGACGCCCTCGCCTTCGCGCTGCACACCGCGGCGGCGAAGCACGGCCAGATCGGCGATGCGAGCCATGCCAGCGAGACGCAGATCCGCGCGCTGATGGGCGCAGGCGGGAAGGATGTGCGGCGGTAGATTGCAGCCATGCAGTTCGCAAGGCGCATCCGCGAGAAAGTGATCGGCGGGTCGGTGACCTGCAGCGTGCGCATCTGGCAGAGCCCGCGCGTGAAGGCGGGCGGGCGTTATCGCTTGGGGCCGGGGTTCATTGAGGTTACGTCAGTGAAGGAGATCGCGCTCGGCGACATCACGCCGGCGCTGGCGCGCAAGTCCGGCTTTGCGGGCGTGGTGGACCTGCTCAAGACCGCCAAGCACGGCGCGGGCGAAAAGGTGTATCTGGTGGAGTTCGTCTATGAGGCGTGAGCGCGATGAGCGCGGCCTCTGAGAGGTCAATACGTCCCCGGCTGGATGTAGGGCGTGCGGCCGAAGAAGCGGCGTTCTTCGCCGCGGGGGTCTGACTGGACCCGCGTGGTCGTATCGAACATCATCGTGCTGCGTGCCGCCAGATCGTAGTGTGGCCAAACGGGAAGCTGACCGCCATTGGGGTCGCCGGTTCGGGCAAAGCGGAGGAGCGCGTCGCTCATCGTCGCGGACATGGCGCGGGCGGAGGCGTCGTCGCCGGTGTCGGCGGTGGGGTCGTGGGTGTTGGTGAAGACGAGCGGAATATCAAGCATGTGGTAGGCGCCATAGCGGCCGCCGTCTGCGCGCGAGGGGTAATCGAGCTGGTAGACCCAGGTAGGTGCGCCCTGCCTTGCGCGGGCTTCGGCCTCGATCACCTGTGCGCGCCAGGAGCGGCCGGCGCTGGTGGCGCGGAGAAAGACCTGCGCGGGCGGAAGCTCGGGATAGAGTTTCCGGTAGAGCGCGATGGCGGCATGGACGTCGACATCGCTGACCATGTCGCGTTCGAGGCGGGCGGGGAGCGTGTCCCACGTCAGGTCGAAGATCGTTGGATCGCCGCGCGCGATGAGGGAGCCCGTTTCCTCGCGCGTGTTGCCCATCACCATCGGAATGTGGGCCGAGAGCGCGGGCGCATCTGGCCAGAAGGGGTGACGGTTGAGCGTCACCTCGTCGAGGACAGGGCCCCAGTAGACGCGGGCGTTAGCGATGGTGGGGTCCTTGGCGGCGAGCGCGGCGAGGAGCTTGTCCGCGGACGCGGCGCGCAGTTGGTCGAGATTGAGGCCAGCATGCTCCATCGCGGCGCGGGCGCGGAGCGTAGCGGCGCGCGGGCCCTGCACCGTCACCTGCTGGCCGCTCATCGTCCAGACGCGATGGAAGAGGCCCTTGGCCGACGGCATCGCCATCAGGCAGGCGATCTTGGCGCCGCCGCCGGACTGGCCGAACAGCGTGACATTGCCGGGATCGCCTCCGAAGGCGGCGGCGTTGTCGCGTACCCATTCAAGCGCGAGCACGAGATCGAGAAGGCCTGCATTGCCGGAAGCGGCGTAGTCCGCGCCCGCAATGCCCGCGAGATGGAGATGGCCGAACAGGTTGAGCCGGTGGTTCAGCGTGATCACCACGGCATCGCCGCGCGCGGCAAGGCGGGCGCCATGCGTTAGCGGGCTGTCGCCCGCGCCGGACGTGTAGCCGCCGCCATGGATGTAGACCAGGACGGGTCGGCTTGCGTTGGCGCTGTGCGGCGGCGCCCAGACATTGAGGACGAGGCAGTCCTCGCCCTGCCCGACGCCGCCCGCGCCCTGCGGGCAGGCGGGGCCGTAGGCGGCGGCGTCGCGGACCCCTCGCCAGGATGCGACGGGGTCTGGCGGCAGGAAGCGGCGCGCACGCGTGTCGGCGCCGTAGGGGATGCCAAGGAACTCGCGGACAGGTCCTGACCAGCGGCCGCGGACGCGGCCGGTTGCAAGGGCGACGACCGGCGCGGA
>CAZTMG010000031.1:13646-18788 GCA_964614815.1 uncultured Rhizobium sp.
CCTCCCTGACCCGGACAACGCCGCCCGCATCCGGGATGACAGCCGTGGGTTTCCGGGGTCAGACGGTAACGGAATGGAAACCGGTATCAAAGCGGGACGGACACGCAGGGCTCGGCGGATGGCCAATGCGGCGCAGATTCCGTGCGGATTCCCGTCATCGGTGTTTGACAGCGGAGGGCCCTCACGTCTATATGCCCGCTCCCCGCCCGCAGGCTTCTGTGGGCGGAATGCTATTTGGTCGAAAGACCCCCTGAAAAGACAAGAGATTTTCCGATGTTCGCGGTCATCAAGACGGGCGGAAAGCAGTACCGGGTCGCGGGCGACCAGGAAATCGTGGTCGGCAAGCTGGCCGGCGAGGCGGGCGACACCGTCGAGATCGGCGAAGTCCTGATGATCGGCAATGGCGACACGGTCAATGTCGGCGCCCCGCTGGTCTCCGGCGCCAAGGTGACGGCCGAGATCGTCGAGCAGCGCCGCGGCCCGAAGATCGTCACGATCAAGAAGAAGCCGCGCAACACCTATCGCCGCAAGATCGGCCACCGTCAGCACGAGACGGTCATCAGGATCACCGGCATCAGCGCCAAGTAGGTTTGGATCGTCCTGCGGCCCGGCCGCGGGACCCTAGAGGGAGGCCACGATGGCCCACAAGAAATCAGGCGGCTCCTCGCGGAACGGTCGCGATTCGAACGCCAAGCGTCTCGGCGTGAAGCGTTTCGGCGGCGAGCACGTGCTGGCCGGCAACATCATCGTCCGCCAGCGCGGCACGAAGTTCCACCCTGGCAAGAATGTCGGCCTTGGCCGCGACCACACCCTCTTCGCCACGGAAACCGGCACGGTGCAGTTCCGCGAAGGCGCAGGCGGCAAGATGTTCGTCTCGATCCTTCCGTCCGAAACCGGGGCCAGATAAGGCGATCCCGTTTGCAGCCGGATCGCCTTGCCGAGGGCAGCGATCCGAACCTGAAACACGATCAGGGGAGGCGGATCGCCTCCCCTTCCTGTTTTTTTGAACCTCCCCTGACCACGCCGGCGACGGACCGGCGAACGGGGACGGTCATGCGCCTGACGATCACAACCCGCAGATTGAGTCTGCGCCCTTTCGAGGAAGGCGATGCGCGGCGCATCGCCTATCTGGCGGGCGACTATGATGTGGCCCGGATGTGCGGACGCGTGCCCCATCCCTACACCATGGCGTCTGCATACGACTTCATCGCCATGATCACCCGCGATCGCGAAGCCGGGCGCGAATATGCGTTCGCGGTGACGGCGCCGATCGACGGCCTGATCGGCGCCTGCGGCGTCTCGCGCGTGGGCGGGGACGACAGCCGCACGTGGGAGCTCGGCTACTGGTTCGGCCTGGTCTACTGGGGGCTGGGCCATGCCTCCGAGGCGGCGCGCGGCGTGATGGACTGGGCGCGCGACGTGCTGGGGGCGGAGGCGTTCGTCGCCGGCCATTTCGCGGACAATCCGGCTTCCGGCCGCGTGCTGCGCAAGCTGGGATTCGTTCCGGCCGGCACGCAGGAGCTGTTCGGCCTGGCCCGCCAGCGGACCTCTCCCACCGAGCGTTATGTATGGCCCGAGGGCGCAACCCTCGCTAGTCTCCACGACCACAACCCGCACGCGCCGCGGGCGCACTAGGCCTGTCCCATGAAGTTCCTCGACCAGTGCAAGGTCTATGTGAAATCCGGAGCCGGCGGCGATGGCTGCGTTTCATTCCGGCGGGAGAAGTTCATCCCGTTCGGCGGCCCGGACGGCGGCGATGGCGGACGCGGCGGCGATGTGATCGTTGAAGCGGTCGAGGGGCTCAACACGCTGATCGACTACCGCTATCTGCAGCACTTCAAGGCCGAGCGCGGCATGCATGGCATGGGAGCCAACCGGACGGGCGCGGACGCCCCGCCGCTGGTGCTGAAAGTGCCGGTGGGCACGCAGGTGTTCGAGGAAGACCAGGAAACCCTGATCGCCGATCTCGACAAGCTCGGCGACAGGGTTCTCCTGGCCAGAGGCGGATCGGGCGGCTGGGGCAATACGCGCTTCAAGTCTTCCACCAACCAGGCGCCGCGCCGCTTCAATCCCGGGCATGAAGGCGAGGAACGCTGGGTCTGGCTGCGACTCAAGCTGATCGCGGATGCGGGCCTGCTGGGGTTGCCGAATGCAGGCAAGTCCACCTTCCTCGCCGCGGTGTCTGCGGCGAAGCCGAAGATCGCGGACTATCCGTTCACGACGCTGGTTCCCAATCTCGGCGTCGTCTCCATCGGCGTGGGCGCAAGTTTCGTCCTTGCCGACATTCCGGGGCTCATCGAGGGCGCAGCGGAAGGCGCAGGCGTTGGCACGCGCTTCCTCGGCCATGTCGAGCGATGCGCCGTACTGCTGCATCTTGTGGACGGAACGCAGGAGGATGTGGCCGGCGCCTACAGGACGATCCGAAGGGAGCTGAAGAAGTATGGCGGCGGTCTCCACGAGAAGCGCGAGATCGTGGCGCTCAACAAGATCGACGCCCTGAGCGAAGACGAGATCAGGGACAAGCAGGCCGCGCTGAAGAAGGCGAGCAGGAAAACGCCCCTGCTGATCTCGGGCGCGACTGGCAAGGGCGTGCAGGCGACGGTGAACAGGCTCTACCAAATCATTGCCGAGGACCGTGAGGCTGCGCGCGCAGCGCAAATCGAGGCGGAGAAGACGCCCGAGGAAAAAGCGGAAGGCTGGTCCCCGTGACTTCGCCGCTGTCTTCCGCGCGCCGTGTGGTCATCAAGGTGGGTTCGTCCCTGCTGATCGACCAGGAAACGGGCAAGCCGCATGAGGCGCGCTTTGCGGCGATCGCGGCGGATGCGGCGAGGCTGCGCGCCGAGGGCAAGGCGATCGTGATCGTGTCGTCCGGCGCGGTGGCGCTTGGACGGCGGGCCCTGGGGTTCAAGGCGGGCAAGCTGCGGCTGGAGGAGAAACAGGCGGCGGCGGCGGCCGGACAGCCCAAGCTGATGCGCGCATGGGAAGACGCGCTCGGCCGACATGGCGCGCCGGTGGCGCAGGCCCTGTTGACCTTCTACGATACGGAACAACGCCGCCGCTGGCTCAACGCGCGGGCGACCATGGAGACGCTGCTGGAGCGTGGGGCCGTCGCCATCGTCAACGCGAACGACACGGTGGCGACGGAGGAAATCCGCTATGGCGACCACGATCGCCTCGCCGCGCGCGTGGCGCAGATGCTGGGCGCGGATGTGCTTGTGCTGCTCTCCGACATCGACGGCCTCTATGACTCCGATCCGCGCGGCAACCCGGATGCGAAGCATATTCCCGAGGTGCGCAAGCTGACGCCGGAGATCGTCGCGATGGCGGGCGGGGCCAATGCGAGCGCGGGCGTGGGATCGGGCGGCATGGCGACCAAGCTTGACGCGGCGCGTATCGCGATGACCGCGGGCTGCTCGACACTGATCACGCTGGGCGCGCATGCCGGCGCGGCGGGACCGATCAGCGCCGTGGCGGCGGGGGCGAAGGGCACCTGGTTCCTGGCCGAGGTCTCGCCCGAGACGGCGCGGCGGCAATGGCTGGCGGGCGCCTTGCGGGCGGCGGGATCGGTTCGGATCGATGCAGGTGCGGCCAGGGCGCTGCTGGCGGGCAAATCGCTGCTGGCGGCCGGCGTCACGGCCGTCGCCGGCCGGTTCGAGCGGGGCGATGCGGTGGACGTCATTGATCCGGACGGAAAACTCGTGGCGCGCGGCGTCTCGGCCTACTCGTCCGAGGATGCCGCGCGTCTGATCGGGCGCAAGTCGGATGAGTTCGAGTCGATCCTCGGCTATCGCGGCAGGCCCGCGCTGATCCATGTCGACGATCTGGTTCTGGTGGGCTGAGCTCTATTTGCAGAAGCCGGAGATTCCGCTGTCGGGCGAATAGCTCGCAACCGGAAGCGCAGGCGCGCGGCAGGCGAAATGGTTCACCTGCCGGCCGAACACGGCGGACGCTGCGCCGTTGGCCGGGACGCTGACCAGACCAAGGGAGCCCGGCGTCTCGCATGCGAACATGGCGGCCCATGAGCCATTGGCCGGCGCAATGTTGCAGAACATCGCCGCGACCGGATAGCTGCACGTGTTGCGGAAGACGGAGCTGGCGCTGGCCACGCCCGCGGCGCCGAGCGGAACGGGTTCAAGGCAGTCGGTGGCGACGGGAGTGGTCTGATCGGGAGAGGTTTCGGCCAGGGCGGCGCGCGGGCCGGTGTCGGCGATGACGCGTTCGGCGCCGGCGATGAGGCTTGCGGCAGAGGGATGACCGGCGCAGCGCGTGGCGTAGAGGGTGCGCTGCGCCATGGCGAGCTTCAGCGAAATCTCGTCGACCGTGCCGCGCCAGCCGGCCGAAGCCGTCTGCAGCGTGCGAACATCGTCCTCGCAGGCCTTCGCCTGTTCGGGACCAAGCGGCGCCGCGGCGGGCCGCATGTCGGGATCGAAGCGCGTCATGGCGGACGGCGCAGGGGGCGTCGCGGCGGCGGCTTGCGGAGGCGCGGAGCCGGCAGCCGGAGCGGCCTTGGCGAAGGCTTCGGGCGGAGCGAGCGGCAGGCCCTTCGAGACGGCGGCGATGGAATAACCGTCATGGTCGTAGGCCTGCGCCGTACCGGGGGCCTTGGCCTCGCCGTCAGCCATGTCCTTGAGCGCTTCGGCCATGCGACCCTGCGCGGCCGCGGCGATGCCGCGCAGATAGAGCGCCTGTCCGGCGCCGCCAAGGCGCCAGGCGGCGTCGAAATCGCTCCAGGCTTCCTGCCAGCGACCGGCAAGGAGATGCACCTGCCCGCGCGCCTCCAGCGCCGCCGCGTGCGAAGGCCCGAGCGCGGTGCATTCGGCAAGGGCGGTGTCGAGATCCCATTTCACAATCACCCGCACGACGCAGCGGGTCATCCGGGCTTCCGCGCCGGAGAGCGAGGCAGCCAGCAGGTCGCCATAGCGCAGGGCGTCAGGGCGCTGGCCTGCGTCGGCGTACATCTGCATCAGCGCGATGGCGAGCGAGGCGTAGTTCTCCGAACCGGGGACAAGCGCGGCGAACAGGTCGGCGCAGGCGCCAATCTTCCGCCGTGCAACATCGCCGCCATCGACGCAGGCGGCGACATCGGCGTCCGGCGCGGACGGCGTGGGAGCCGGCGGGGCGACAGGCGCGGCGACCAGCGGG
>CAZTMG010000032.1:0-12114 GCA_964614815.1 uncultured Rhizobium sp.
AGACTGTCATCGGCGCAGGCGCGCTGCTTGGCGAGTTTGCGGAGTCGCCTGCGGACCTGCGCAGGCAGGTGACGTCGCCGGGCGGAACAACGGCGGCCGCTCTCGATGTGCTGATGGCCAGCGGCGGCTTGCCCGACCTGATGCGGAAGGCTGTGGACGCCGCGGTTCGGCGCGGTCAGGAGCTGGCGCGCGAGGCGGACAGGAAGAGCTGACCGGCGCCGGATCAGTCTTCGTCATCGCCCAGTCCCTTGGGGCGTTCCGTGTCCAGCGGGAGGCGAATGGTTGCGCGGAGGCCGCCGAGTTCGGACTTGCCGAGGGTGACGTCGCCGCCGCGGGCGCGGGCGGTGTCGCGGGCGATGGTGAGGCCGAGACCGACGCCGGAAACATTCTGGTTGCGCGCCGCGTCAAGGCGGCTGAAGGGCCGGAAGGCGTCGTCATAGCTTTCCGGCGGTATGCCGGGCCCATCGTCCTCGATCGTGATGACGGCTTCTCCCGAGGCGGAGACGACGGCGACGCGAACATGCCGGCCATAGTCGGCGGCGTTGTTCGCGAGATTGGCGATGGCGCGCTTCAGCGCGAGCGGGCGCAGGCGCATCTGCACCGGGGCGGCGGCGACGAAATCGAGCTGTGAACGGGCTGCGGCCGCCGAAACGGCCTCGCGCGCGAGGGCGACCAGGTCGGTATGTTCCGGTTGCTCGCCTTCCTCGCCGCGGGCAAAGGCGAGATAGCCGTCAAGCATGCGTTCCATCTCGGCGATGTCGTTTCGCGCCGCCGTTGTGTCAAAGGTCTTCGGCGCAAGCGCAAGTTCGAGCTTCAGCCGCGCGAGAGGCGTGCGCAGGTCGTGGCTGACGCCGGCGAGCATGGCGGTGCGCTGGTCGGCGTAGCGGCGGATTCGGTTACGCATGCGCAGGAGAGAGCGCGCCGCCTTGCGCACCTCGATGGCGCCGGAGGGCTTGAAGTTCGGAACATCTTCCCCGCGGCCAAACGCGTCTGCGGCCCAGGAAAGCTGCAGGATGGATCGCACCTGGCTGCGCAGGAAGAGATAGGAGGTGAAAAGCAGGAGGAGACTGAACGCAACGGTCCAGACGATGAAGATGTGCGCAGTGATGATGATCACCCGCTTGCGGTCCATGCGGGCCTCGAGAAGCCCGTCGGGAGTCAGCATGCGCAGGGTGAGCAGGTCGCCAGGGAGGTAGCGGTAGACCCAGGGCTGGCCTGGAAAGCGGACATCGAGATTCCTGCCGAGCTCTATGCAGCATTCGCTGCCGGCGGGCGTTTCGAGGTCGCGTTTTCCGGGCGTGAAGGACACCTCCATCATGCCGTTCCGGCGGAAGCTGTCCACGAGGCTGGGCCAGACTTCGGGCGCGTCTCGGCGCTGCTGCTCAAGGAACGCGAGTTCATCGACGACGGCGCGCGAGAGCTTGTCGTTCACCTGCTCGACATGGGTATAGAAGAAATACAGCGTCATCGACACGACGAAGACGATCATCGGAACGATGAGGATGAGAATGTTGCGGGCGTTGTAGCCGCGCGGGGTATAGTCGCGCAGGCGCATGCTACTCCCCGGTCAGCCGGTAGCCGACGCCGCGCACGGTCTGAAGGTGGACGGGTTCGCGCGGGTCACGCTCGATCTTGCGGCGAAGGCGCGTCACCTGGACGTCGACCGATCGCTCGACGCCGGCGGCGGTGAGCATGGCCAGCTCATGGCGCGAGATGGCGACGCCGGCGCGTGCGGCAAGGATGGAGAGGAGCTGCGTCTCGCTTTCCGTAAGGCGGACCAGGCGGCCGTCCTTGCGCAACTCGCCCTTGCCCACGTGGAAGACCATGCCGGCGAGCTTGATCTCCTCCTTCGGGGCTTCGGGCGCCGCGCGCTTGAGGATCGCGCCAATGCGCAGGACGAGTTCTTCCGGCTCGAACGGCTTTGGAAGATAGTCGTCGGCGCCGAGCCGGAGGCCCTCGATCCGTTCGGCCGGCAGGCCGCGGGCGGTGAGCAGGATGACGGGCGTGTCCTGCCGCTGCGCCCGCACGCTCTTCAGCAGGGAGAGGCCATCCTCTCCGGGCATCATCACATCGAGGATGACGAGGTCGAACGACATGGCGGCCATCAGCTTGCGGGCGCTGGCCGCGTCCCTGGCGCTGGTGATGTCATAGCCTTCGCGGGCGAGGAAGCGTTTCAGCAAGTCGCGCAGGCGGTCGTCGTCGTCGACAGCGAGAATATGGGCCTTGTGCAGCGTCACGTGTCGCCCCGCGCGCGCACGAGATCGGACAGGACGCGCCGGGCGCCCGTGACCGCCTCCGGTCCGGCGGAAAGGAAGGCCTGACGAAGGGCGGCGCGGCGCCGTTCCGTGGCTTCGCGGGCGAAAGCCATGCCCGACGGCGTCAGCGTCACAAGGCGTCGGCGACGGTCGGACGGGTCGGTCTCCCGCGTGACGAAGCCGCGGCCCTGGAGCTGGTTCAGGTTGCGGGCAAGCGATTGCTTGGGAGCGTTCAGGCGGGCGCGCAGGTCGCCCACATCCATGGGGCCGACATCGAAGATTTCCTGCAGCACGTCCATCTCGGGGGGAGAAATGCCGGCGGCGGCGCCTGCTGCTTCCGCCAGCTGGGCCAGACGGCGCGCCGCGGCCCGGATGAGGGCTGCGCCATCGTTCAGGTCCTGGTCGCGCAGGTACAGCCGGCTGTCCCCGCCGGCGGGTGCCGCGGAGGCGCTTGGCGCAGGAAGGGGTCGGTTGACAGGCATGGCCACGACCGGACAATGGAGAAGCAGGACGCGAAACTCAAGCAAATCCCTAAGACAAGCGTCTTTCAAGGACGATCGATAATGGCTGCTCCCTCGGCGAATTTTGTCCCCTATGACGACCGGGACGGCTGGATCTGGCTGGACGGGACGATGGTTCCGTGGCGGGAAGCCCGGATTCACGTCCTGACGCACAGCCTGCATTACGGCTCCTGCGTGTTCGAGGGCGAGCGGGCCTATGACGGCGTGGTGTTCCGGTCGACGGACCACTCGAAGCGGCTTCACAGGTCGGCGGAGCTGGTGGGCTACAAGGTCCCGGTCTCCGTGGCTGATCTCGACCGGATCAAGCTCGACGTGATGGCGAAGAACGGCTTCAGGGACTGCTACATCCGGGCGTTCGCCTGGCGGGGCTCCGAGATGATGGGCGTTTCGGCGCAGCAGGCCTCGATCCGCGTCTGCGTGGCGGCGTGGGAGTGGGGCAACTACTTCGCCGACAAGAACAAGGGCATCCGCGTGACCCTGTCGGACTGGAAGCGCCCGTCGCCGGAGACGATCCCGTCCGCGGCGAAGGCGGCCGGGCTGTACATGATCTGCACGCTTTCCAAGCACAAGGCGGAGTCGGAAGGCTTCTCCGACGCGCTGATGCTGGACTATCGCGGCTATGTCGCGGAGCTGACCGGAGCGAACGTGTTCCTGATCCGCGACGGCGTGATCCATACGCCGCTGGCCGACTGCTTCCTCAACGGCCTGACGCGCCAGACGGTGATCGCGCTGGCGCGCGCCCGCGGCTTCGAGGTGATCGAGCGCCACATCACGCCGGAGGAGCTGCCCAGCTTCTCCGAATGCTTCATCACCGGCTCGGCGGCTGAAGTGACGCCGGTGGCCGAGATGGCGGGGCATCACTACACGCCCGGCAACATCACCGGCGCGCTGGCGGATGACTATAGCCAGCTGGTGCGCGGGAAGATCTCTCTGGAACAGATCCGGGCGCGGGGGGAGTAGGTTCCCTATAGCGCCGCCGCGATCCGAGCCGCCTGTTCGCGCAGCACGCCCATGTCGGCGGGCTTGCCGCCGTGGTGGGGCTGCAGGGGAAGGTTGGCGTAGCGGGGGATGATGTGGACGTGGAGGTGGAAGACGGTCTGCCCGGCGGGGGCGCCGTTGAACTGGGTGACGATGACGCCGTCGCACTTCAGCGCCGTCACCACCGCCTTCGCCAGCTTCTGGACGGCGGCGAAGAGGGGCTGGATGCGGTCGGCCGGCAGGTCCAGCAGGTTGCGCGCGGCGACATTCTTCGGGACGACGAGGCAATGGCCCTGTGACTGCGGGAAGATGTCCATGAAGGCGAGGACGTCGTCGTCTTCGTAGACCTTCACGCACGGCATCTCGCCGCGCAGGATTTTCGCGAAGATGTTGTTGCCGTCATAGTCGCCAGCAAGGCTCATCAGAAGCCCTCCTCGTCCTGATCTTCCGTCGGCCGCGGATCGCCCTTCCGGAAGAGCGTCGTGTAGGGAAAGAGTGTAGGGGGTGTAACCCTGCAGCTCGCCGATCCCTTCCTCGACCGCAATCCGCTCCCTGTCGAGATAATTCGCAACGGCGCTTCTCAAACCCGGGTGAGCGATCCAGTGGGCCGAGCGGGTTAGCCGGGGCTCATAGCCGCGCGTCAGCTTGTGCTCGCCCTGAGCGCCGGCCTCGACAAAGGCCAGCCCGCGCTCGATCGCGAAGTCGATGGCCTGATAGTAGCAGACCTCGAAATGCAGGAAGGGGCGCTCCACGCTGCGGCCCCAGTAGCGGCCGTAGAGCGTGTCCGAACCGATCAGGTTGAGCGCGCCGGCGATGGGCTCGCCATCGTCAAGGGCGAGGATGATGAGGCACCTGTCGGCCATGCGCTCGTGCAGGAGCTGGAAGAAGTCGCGGTTCAGGTAGGGCGAGCCCCACTTCCGGTTGCCGGTGTCCATGTAGAAGCGGAAGAACGCATCCCAGTGATGCGTGCGCAGGTCTGCGCCCGAGACGCGGACGATGGTGAGACCTGCCTGCGCCTCGCGCCGTTCGCGGCGGAGCATCTTCCGCTTGCGGGAGGAAAGCGCCGCCAGGAAATCCTCGAAGGTGGAATAGCCGCGATTGATCCAGTGATACTGCTGGTCCTCCCGCAGCAGCAGGCCGGCTGCGCCGAGCATGCGCCATGTATCCGCGTCGATGAAGTTGATGTGGGCGGAGGACGCGCGCCATTGCTGGCCGGCCTCCACGATGGACCGGGCAAGCACGCGCTGGATCGGGATCGCGTTGG
Organism: uncultured Rhizobium sp.; assembly: GCA_964614815.1. GTDB lineage: Bacteria > Pseudomonadota > Alphaproteobacteria > Caulobacterales > Hyphomonadaceae > UBA7672. Next base: position 5,019 of record CAZTMG010000032.1, read on the forward strand.
CGCCGTGCGCGAGAAGGCGGCGGCCCGTGACGGGCGTGAAAGGGATCGCGCAGAGGAGTTTGGGATAATAGCGCCCGCCGGCGCGATGGAGCGCGTCGGCCCACGAATGGTCGAACACGAACTCGCCGCGCGAATGCGTCTTCAGGTAGAGAGGGGCGGCGCCGACCAGCCTGCCCGCCGCGTCATGGGCGAGGATGTGGCGCGGCGTCCAGCCGGTTTCCGGGATGGCGCAGCCGGAGGCTTCAAGGGCGTCGAGAAAGTCCCAGTCGAGAAAAGGGTCATGGCGTTCGCCGGGCGGATTCGCGATGGCGTTCCAGCGCGCGCGGTCGATCCCGGCCATCGCGTCGGCGACGGACAGTGTCAGTTCGATGCGGTCTGTCGCGTCGTCGGCCAAGGGCGGTCCCGATCTGATCTTCACCGCAGACTATATCGGTGCTGTTCCAGACTTTGCGAGGGCTGGGCTGATTGCCTCGAAGATCGGGGCGGCGCCGTGTTTCCGGGCGAGGGCAAGCTCGCCGTCCGTGCGGATCGTCCAGGCGGCGAGCGGCAAGCCCCCGGACGCGGCCGCGACGGTTTCCAGCACGGAATGATGCGGAGCGATGAAGTCGCACCCCAGGCTGCGAGCTGTTGCGGCCTTCCCGATGATATCTTCCTCGACCTGGTTGTCGGCGATGCAAAGCAGGCCCACCGGACGTTTTGTCACCAGGCCGCAGAGGCGGGCGACGGTGGGCTCGTCGAAGCTCATCACGGCATGATGGCCGGCGCGGGCGGCGATCACGTCCGCCACGCGTTCTGCAATCGGGCCGGCCTGTCCATCCACCTTCAGCTCGATCAGGACGGGCAAGTCGCCCATGATGTCCAGCACGGCGGCCAGGGTGGGGATGGCCGCGCCGTCGGGCAGGGGCCAGCGTCCGAGATCTGCAGCGGCGATGCGCTCGATACGTTCGCGGTGATTGCACATCCGCTGGAGGCTTGCATCGTGAAAGACAACGGGAACCTCATCCGCCGTGAGGCGGACATCGAGCTCGACGCCGACCCCCGCCGCGCGGGCCGCCGCGAAGGCGGCAATGGAGTTTTCCGGCAGGGCGGCGTCCCACAGCCCGCGATGGGCGTAGGCATGGCCGGACACGTCGAAGAACAGGTCGCCCACGGTGCGCCCCCCGGATGAACTCCGTCAGGCGAACTCCACCACGGCGTCGACTTCGACCGCAACGCCCAATGGCAGCACCGGGCAGGCGACGGCGGAGCGGGCATGCCGGCCCTTGTCGCCGAAAACCTCGACCATCAGGTCCGAGCAGCCATTGACGACCTTGGGGATGTCCACGAAGTCCTTCGCGGCGTTGACGAAGCCGCCGAGTTTCACGACGCGGGTGACGCGTTCGAGGTCTCCCAGCGCGGCCTGCATCTGGGCGATCAGGTTGACGGCGCACCAGCGGGCGGCCTGCTGGCCCTGTTCGAGCGTCATGTCCTCGCCGAGCCGGCCCCTGATAAGGCCGTCCGGCGTGATGCTGACCTGGCCGGAAATGAAAAGCAGGTTGCCCGTGATGACCCACGGTACGTAGTTCGCGACGGGCGGGCGGGCGTCCGGCAGGGTGACGCCAGCGGCCTTGAGACGGTCGGATACGGACATGCGCTCCCTCCGAAAAGGTCAGGTAAGCCCCGCGTTTAGCTGGCCGCCCGCCCGGCGGCCAGTCCCGTCTTCCACGCCGGGCCCGGGGTTCACAATTTCGGTTCCGGCGGCGGGTGTTCACTCCCGTTTCCGTGACAGGTCCGCCCGATGGCCCCGGCCTGTGGTGACGGCGCCGTCGCCGAATTTCTCGCGCGCCTTGTCGGCGGCCCGCTCCGCCCGCGCCCGTTTCAGGGATGCGGGGTCGGCGAGATCGAGGGCGTCGGCTTTCGCCTCGACAAGCTCCGAGATGCCGACGCCAATCAGGCGGTAGCGTGCGCCGGTGGCTTCGCGTGCGAGCATGGGTCTGGCGGCGCGGAAGATGGCCTGCGCCAGTTGGGTCGGCTGGCTCAGGGAGACGCGGCGGGTGAAGCTGCGGAAGTCGTGGGTCTTGAGCTTCAAAGTGACGACGCGGCCTTCGACGCCGCTGTGCTTGGCGCGATCGGCGGTGCGCTGGCTGAGGCGCCAAAGTATGTCCTCCAGCGACTGCAGATCGGAAATGTCCTCGCTGAACGTGGTTTCTGACGAGACGCTCTTGCGCTCGCCGGCGGGATCGACCTTGCGATCATGGCGCCCAAAGGCGCAGTCATGCAGCCAGAGGCCGGCCTCGCGATAGCGCTTCGCCAGCACCTTCACGTCGATCTTCTGGATGTCGCCGACGGTGCGGATGCCGTCGGCGTTGAGCTTCCTCTCGAACTGGGCGCCGACGCCGCCGATGATGCGAACGGACTTGTCCGCAAGGTAGGCGGGCGCCTCGTCGACCGAGAGGGCAAAGAAGCCGCGGGGCTTGTCCGCCTCGGACGCGATCTTGGCGAGGAACTTGTTCGAGGCCAGCCCGACCGAGATGGTGATGCCGATCTCCCGTTCGACCTCATTCTGAAGATGCATGAGGCTGAGGGCCGGCGGGGCGCCGTGCAGGGCCTCGGTTCCGGAAAGGTCGAGATAGGCCTCGTCGATGGAGACGGGCTCGACCAGCGGGGTCAGGGCCTGCATCATCCGGCGGATGCGCTGGCCTTCCCGGACATAGAGGTCCATCCGTCCCTTGATGACCACGGCGTGGGGGCAGAGCTTCAGCGCCTTGAACATCGGCATGGCGGAGCGCACGCCATAGGTGCGGGCGACATAGCAGCAGGTGGACACCACGCCGCGCTTGCCGCCCCCGACAATGACGGGCTGGGCCATGAGTTCCGGCCGGTCGCGCTTCTCGATCGAGGCGTAGAAGGCGTCGCAGTCGATGTGGGCGACCGACAGGGTGAAGAGCTGCGGATGCGAGACGGTGCGTACCGAGCGGCAGCGCGGACAGGCGCTCCCCCGCCCCCGCCCCCACCACCGGTGCAGGCAATCCCGACACACCGCCGGTAAATTTCCAGTGCTAACAGCAAGATGTTCTGGCAACGTCAGAACCTGGGCGGAAGTCTTTGTATCGACGCCAGTTTTATCAATCAGCGGAGCATAGCACGCTGTCCTGCCTGCAACAGTTGAAAATAGGCGGTTAATACTCTCAGGTCTAACAAAGGAGGACGTCGGGAATCACCCTGACGTGTCCCTTGCGTGAGAGCCGATGGCGTCGCCCCCCGCCAAGAAAGTCCTCGTGGTCGAAGACAATGAGCTCAATATGAAGCTCTTCTGCGACCTGCTGGATGCTTTCGGCTTTCAGACCGTCGAGAGCCGCGATGGACTGAAGGCGGTGGATCTTGCCCGCGAGCACAAGCCCGACCTTATCATCATGGACATCCAGTTGCCTGAAGTCTCAGGGCTGGACCTCACCCGCTGGATCAAGGACGACGCAACGATCCGTGATATCCCGATCATGGCCGTCACCGCGTTCGCCATGCGCCAGGACGAACGGCTTGTTCGCGAGGCGGGCTGTGAAGCCTACATGTCCAAACCGATCCAGATGGGCGCCTTCATCAACGAGGTGAAGAAGCTGACCGGCCCGCGCACAGCCGGCTCGCCGCCGCCGCAGCGGAGAGCGCCGAGATGAGCGCGCGGGTTCTCGTCGTCGATGATATCGAACAGAACCGCAAGCTTCTGACGGACAAGCTGCGCAACGAGTATTTTCACGTCATCACTGCGGTCGATGGCGAGGACGGCGTCGAAAAGGCGCTGGCAGAGGAGCCGGACGTCATCTTGCTCGACGTGATGATGCCGAAGCTAAACGGCATCGACGCTTGTCGTAGGCTCAAGAACGACCCCCGCACCGAGCATATTCCGATCGTGCTGGTGACCGCGCTCAACGAGCGCGAGGATCGCCTGCGCGGCCTGGGCGCCGGCGCGGACGATTTTCTCACCAAGCCTGTCAACGATTTGCACCTGCTGTCCCGTGTGCGGGCGCTGACGAAATACAAGATGGTCGCCGACGAGTTGCGCAAGCGCGAGGCCTCGGGCAAGCGCATGGGAGCGGTGGATGTCGTCGCGACCGGGCGCGGCGCTGAGCCTGCCCGCATCCTCGTGGTCGACGAGAACGAGCGGCAGGCGCGCCGGATCTGCCGCTACCTCGAGGGCCTGCACCGGCCGATCAGTCATGCCGAGGCGAGTCAGCTTGGCATATCGGGCTCGATGGTCGACCTGCTGATCGTGTCCCTGTCGAACGAGAAACTCGACGGACTGAAGCTGTGCGCCTATTTCCGGTCGCTCGAGTCGACGCGCGATCTGCCGATTCTGGTCGTAGCTGAGCCGGACGACGAGAAGAAGGCGGTGAGGGCGCTCGATCTTGGCGCCTCCGACATTGTCATCAAGCCGATAGACTCCGAGGAATTGCTGGCGCGCGTGAAAACGCAGGTGCGCAAGAAGCGGTATCTCGATGCGCTGCGGGCGCGACTGGACCAGTCGATGGAGCTGGCGGTCACGGACCAGCTCACCGGCCTGCATAATCGCCGGTACATGCGCGTTCAGCTGGAGAGCTTCGTGAAGCGGGCGAACATGGGCGGCGGGCCTGTGTCGGTGCTGCTGTGCGACATCGACCATTTCAAGCGGGTGAACGACATCCACGGCCATGCAGCCGGGGACGACGTGCTTCGTGAGTTTGGGCGCAGGCTGAACGAGAATATCCGGCCGACGGATCTGGCCTGCCGCTATGGCGGGGAAGAGTTCGTGGTGATCATGCCCGAAACGACGCAGGCGCTGGCGCAGCAGGCGGGCGAACGCCTGCGCCAGATCATTTCCGGGACACCCTTCACGATAAACCGGGGCGATGCGCTGAAAATCACCATGTCGGGCGGGGTGGCCACGGTGATTCCCCCCGAAGACACACTCGATCTCTTGCTGAAGCGGGCGGATGACGCGCTTTACCGGGCGAAATCAGCCGGCCGGAAGCGCATCGAACTGGAAATCGCGGATACCCCCTGAGCGAATTTGCGCGGCGACACCGCCTTAACTTCGCCCTCGGCAAGGTGCATATATTCCGCCATGGATGCGATTACTCCCGGTTCCCTGCCTGGCGAAGCCCAGCTGCGCTATCTCGACAACGATTTCGAGGTGCTGAAACCCGGACGTTTCGTCACCTGTGCGGTCACGCGGCGCAGGATCGCTCTGGAGGACCTGCGTTATTGGAATGTTGACACTCAGGAAGCGTATTTCGACGCGGAGGCCGCGTTGACGCGATGGAAGCAGCTGCACGGCAAGGCCTGATCGCTGGTCTGCTCTCGGCGGGTCTGCTCGCTGGGTGCGCGGGGCAGGCGACCGAGGCTTTCGCCGCTCCTGGAGAGACGGCGGCTCCGCCGGCCTTGGCCGCCCCCGCCCCTCAGCCTGATCCCGCGTCAGAGTCATTCCCAGAGCCATCCGGCGTAGCTGTCGCGGATCCTGCGTTCATCCGATGCGGGACGGACGCAACACAGGGCGGAGCTATCCTGTGCCGCGCCAATCCCGGAGCTGTCGTAACACTCGACGGAAAACCCATTGCGACGGCCGGCGACGATGGCGTTGCTCTGGTCGGGCTTGGACGCGATGCGCCGGCGCAGGTGCGGGTGGGAGCGCGCCGCGCGGGGAACGCGCAGGAGGCGTTGACTCTGGTGAATGTCGCCAGACGCCATGACACGGTGTCGAAGTTCACCATGGACTGCAACCGTATTGCGGCGCAGTCGCCGGAGGAAAAGCAGCATGCGGAGCGGTCCTGGCTGCGCAAGGACAAGGCGCTGAAGGTATTTGCACCGCCGCTGGCGCCATTGTCGCTGGCAAAGCCAGCGGACGGACCCTACTCCAGCGCCTATGGTGTGGTCCGTACCTATGTGCCCCGGACAAGCGACTGCAAAGGGTCGACCAGCGTTCACAATGGGCAGGACATCGCGATCCCCACGGGAACGGAGATCCGAGCGCCGATGGCGGGCACGGTTCTGCTGGCGGATCCAGATCTCTATTACGAGGGGGGTGCGGTTTTCCTCGACCTCGGGCGGGGATTGGTGTCGGTGACGATGCACATGAGCCGGATCGATGTGAAGGACGGCGACACGGTGGCGCAAGGCCAGCTTCTCGGCCTGTCCGGCGCGACGGGGCGGGTGACGGGTCCGCACCTCCACTGGGGACTGAAATTCCGCAATGTCCATTCGGACGACAGGGGCGCGGATATCTGGCTCGATCCAATGTTGCTGTTGGATGCGAAGCTGCCGGAGTGACAACGCCATGATGGACGCGCCGGGCGACTTGGCATAGGCGGATCCCCATGAGCGATGCGCCACGCCTGCACACCTTTGAAGGTCTGACCAATTTCCGTGATTTCGGCGGCTATCGGGCCGGGGCCCGCCGGATGGCCACGGGGCGTTTCTTCCGGTCGGCCAATCATGCGCTGGCGACCGACGCGGACCTTGCGCGGCTGGCGTCGATGAATATCGCCGCGGTGGTCGACCTGCGCCGTCCGGCGGAACGTGCGCGCGCGCCGTCGCGGCGGTGGGAGGGATTTGCAGCTTCGGTGATCGAGAACAATGACCCGGACGAGGGCGCGCAGTCATGGGACGCGTTCATGCAGGCGTGGGACATGGAGGCGTCCAGCTACGGTCGCTTCCTCCTGGACTACTATGCCGAGGCGCCGCACCTGCCGCGCATTGTGGACCTGTTCACCCGCTATTTCGAAACACTGGCAAAGGCGGACGGCGCGATCGTAGTGCATTGCGCGGCCGGCAAGGATCGCACCGGCCTCGCCGTGGCGCTGACGCATCACATCGCAGGCGTGCATCGCGACGACATCATCGCCGACTATCTGCTGACAAACCAGTCCGGCCGGTTCGAACAGCATGGCGCGGCCTGGCGCGAGGCGATCCTGCAACAACACGGCCGTGCGCCGACGATGGAGACGATGCGCTTCATCATGGGTGTGACCCCGGAATATCTGGAGCGCTCCTTCGCGGCGATCAACGAACGGCATGGCGGCGTCGATGCGTATCTGCGCGATGTGCTGGGCGTTGACAACGCGCGGCGCGCCGAGATCGAGGCGCGGCT
>CAZTMG010000032.1:12156-18541 GCA_964614815.1 uncultured Rhizobium sp.
GACACGCGTTTGCTCCGAGCCCCAATCCGGTTGCAGGCGCGCGCGCCGGTTCGCAAACAGTCCTGCCGGGGCAGGACGGGCCAGGGACACGTCAGTCCCTGCCGGCGAAGGCGCCGATTGGGCGGATGGCTTTCCAGGAGAGAACCTTCACGGCGATCTTGCCGGTGGGCAGACGCCAGTCGGCTTCGATGTAGCCGGTGGTCTTCGAGCGGTTGACGAGCCTGGCCTCGATCTCGATTTCGGGCCCGGAAACGGGCCGGAAAATCTTCACCTGAAGATCCTGCGTCGTGAAACCTTCGTCCTCTTCCAGCGCCGTCGTCATGCACATCGAAACGACGTTGTCTGACAAGCCGGCGATCCAGCCGCCGAAGACACGCCCCGACGCGATGTCGCGCGAACCGTCATTCGGCCAGCGGAAGAGGACGCGGCCGACCTCCGCCTCCTTGCACCAGAGATCGGGCCGGATGCCCATGTTGAGGTGGGCGGGCGGCAGGTCGCCGTTCATGAAGGCGGCAAGCCGCGCGTTCACGTGCAGCGGAAGTTTCGGGAATCCTTGAAATGTCATGCGTCGGTCCAGATGGAACTTTCCCGGCCGGCAGCCGGGAGTGCCGGGGGCTGGAAGGGGATGCGGCTCAGCCTTTTTTCGGAATGAAATTCAACGCCACGCCGTTGATGCAGTAGCGCAGGCCGGTGGGCGGCGGCCCATCCGGGAAGACATGGCCCATATGGCTGCCGCAGGCGGCGCAATGGACTTCGGTGCGGACCATGCCGTGGGAGCGGTCGATGGTTTCGCCCAGCGCCCCGGCAATTGGCGTGGTGAAGCTGGGCCAGCCGGTGCCGCTGTCGAACTTCACGGTGTTGCTGAACAGCGGCGTATCGCATCCGGCGCAAACGAAGACCCCGGGGCGCTTTTCGTGCAGCAGGGCGCAGGAGCCCGGCCTTTCGGTGCCATGCTGGCGCATGACCGCATACTGCTCGGGCGTGAGCCGGGCGCGCCATTCGTCGTCGGTGCGGGCGACCGGAAAGGGGGAGGCTGCCATTGGAATCTCCTGTCGCCCGCAATATGGGGGCGACAGGAGGCGATGGCGAGAGGGCTCAGACCGCCGTGACGCCGCCGTCGACGACAATGTTCTGGCCGGTGAGCCAGGCGCCGGCGCGGGAGGCGAGGAGAACGGCCGCGCCGGCGATGTCGTTCGGCTCGCCGATGCGGCGCAGCGGGGTTTCCTCCTCGCGCTGTTCCCGGGTGGCCGGGTCTTCCCACAGGGCCTTGGCGAAGTCGGTCTTCACGAGGCCCGGGGAGATGCAGTTGACGCGTATGCCATGGGGGCCGAGTTCGGCGGCGAGGTTGCGCGCCAGCTGCACATCGGCGGCCTTGGAGACGCAGTAGGCGCCGATGACGGTCGAGGCGCGCAGGCCGCCGATCGAGGAGATGATGATGATCGCTCCATCCTTGCGCTCCTTCATCTGGGGGGAGACGAGCGTGGCCAGCGTGTTGTTGGCGATGATGTTGTTCGAGAGGATCTTGGCGAAGGCCTCGTCGGTGATGCCGGACATGGGGCCGTAATACGGGTTCGACGCCGCGTTGCAGACGAGGATGTCGATCTTGCCGAAGGCGGCGTTGGTTTCGCTGACGAGGCGCTGAAGATCCTCCCGCGACGAGATGTTGGCCGGAATGGCGATGGCCGTTCCCTCGCCGTGCCTGGCGTTGATCGCAGCGGCGACCTCCTCGCAGGGGCCGGGCTTGCGGGAGGAGATGACCACCCTGGCGCCATGGAGGGCGTACTGTTCGGCGATGGCCTTGCCGATGCCCCTGGTGGAGCCGGTGATGACGGCCACCTTGCCTTCGAGGTCGAACAGGGTTTCGCGGATCTGGGCCATGGGGCGGTTCCTTCCAACGGGGCGCGCGCCCCGGCTCTGTGACGCAATGATCCTGCGTTCATAACGCCGGATTCCGGGAAAGGAAGCGGGCCGGCAGGGCTTGCGTCAGGAGGGCCTGTACGGGTTGTCCTTCACCCAGCGCCAGCGGGCGACGATCACATAGATGAACAGCGCCCAGCTGGCGACAAGAACGCCGACGCCGGTCCACAGGGCCCAATCGGGCGCGGCCGCATCCAGCTTCCACCAGATCACCACGCAGGCGCCGAGCACGATACCCGCAAACCCGATCATGCGCTTGGCGTGATGCAGGCGGCGCACCTTGCCTATCCAGGCGAGGCGCGCCTCCAGTTCGGGGTCGGGCGTCGGCGGGGCGGCGCTCATGTGGTCACTTCGTCCTGTCGGCGAGCGCCGCATAGAGCAGGCGCGGGGAGATCGTACGGGTCGGCGGCGTGCCGCCGGTTGGCGTGGAGCCGTTGAGATTCTGGATCATGCCGACAAACACGATGTCGTTGGTCGGATCGATCCAGAACCAGGTTCCGAAGGCGCCGCCCCAGTAGAACGTGTTCAGGCCCTGCGGCGTGCCGGCCTTCTGCGGGTCCATCACGATGGCGAAATCCATCCCGAAGCCGATGCCTTCCTGGCTGGGCCCGTAGAGGTCGACCTTGGCGTCGGGCGGCAGGACATTGGTGCGCATCAGCGTCACGGTCTCGGGTCTGAGCACGCGCTTGCCGTCCAGCTCGCCGCCATTGAGCATCGCTTGGGCGAAGCGCCAATAGTCTTCCGCCGTGGACATCAGGCCGCCTGAACCCGCGAGGAAGGATGGCTTTGCCGTGGTGACGCGATTTTCCGCCGGTCCCTTGATGACCCCGTTCTCGTAGGTATGCACGGCGACGACGCGGCTGGCCTTTTCAGGCGGCATCCAGAAGCCGGTGTCGACCATGCCGAGCGGCTTGAAGATGTGTTCGTCGAAATAGACGTCGAGCGACTGGCCCGAAAGCTTCTCCACGATGTAGCCTTGGATGTTCACGCTGGGGCCATAGTCCCAGGCCGTGCCCGGCTGGGTTTCGAGCGGCAGCTTGGCCAGCTTGTCGATCATGCCCTGGAGGTCGGTCGCGCCAAGATTGGCGTCGTTGTAGACCGCGCTGACGCCGAAGCCTGCCGAATGGCTCATCAGCTGGGCCATTGTCATCGGTGAATTCTGGGGAACGAGCGTTCCGTTTGCGGCCTTGACCTTGAGGTCGGCAAATTCCGGGATGAATTTCGACACCGGGTCGGAGAGCTTCCACTTGCCCTGTTCCCAGAGCTGCATCATCGCCACGCCCGTGATCGGCTTGGTCATGGAGGCGATGCGGAAGATGCTGTCGGGTTTCAGCGGCTCGCCCGTGGCGGCGTTCGCTGCGCCGTAGGTGTCGAAATGCACGACTTTGCCATGGCGCGAGGCGAGAGTCGTGACGCCGGCGAGCTTCTTCTGGTCGACAAGGGCGCGGAACTCGGCGTTCAGGGCGTCGAGGCCCTCCGTAGTGAAGCCGACCGATTCCGGGTTGGCCGTGGGCATGCCGAGATCGCGTGCGATCTGCGAATGATGCGATGTCGGCGGCGCGAACGTCTCGGCGATGGTGGAGCAGGCGGCGAGCGCCAGGGCGCCGGCCAGCGCCGTCGCCGCAGCAAGGCGGAAGCGTTTGCGGATCATGACTGTCTCCTCCCGTTCGGCCGGACCCGGCCCTGTTGTTTTCCGGAAGGTTTCCAACGCGGGACGCCCGGCGTCAACGCACGGTGCGGAGAGCCGCCTACAGCGCCCAGTCCCTTGCGAGATTCTGGATCAAGGCGTCGCGGCGGGCGCGGACGTCGTCGGGGGTCCAGCGGGTGCGGCCCTTTAGGTCGTTGGAGAGGGCGTAGGAGGCCGCCCCCTTGCGGAAGTAGATGGCGAGCTTTTCGAGAAAGGGCTTGCGGTCGGCTTCCTGGTTCTCGGCATGGGTCAGCAGGGTGAAGTTGCCGATGCATTCGGTAAGTTCGTCGCGGTCGCGCGTACGTGACCATTCCTCGTACCAGTCCGATCCCTTGCCGGGCGTGCGGGGGAGGATGTGCTCCACCGTGCAATCCGTGTCCGGATCGAGCGCGACGCCGCCGTCGACGGCGGCCGACAGGCGCATCAGCAGCGCCTTGCGCTGCTTGAAGTTGGGAAAACGGCCGCGCAGGCGGTCGAGGAAGTCGCTCTTCTCACGGCTGGAAAGCTGGAGCGGGGACTGTTCATCGAACAGCCCGGCCGCGCCGTCCATCGCGTCGAGCAGCCGGCGGTAGCGCTTCTGGCGGTAGTCGCGGTCCTTCACCGAATACTGCATGCAGTAGGCGAGACGGTCCAGCGCCCAGAAGAAGCGATCGGCCCCCGCGCGATCGTAAGGGTATTCTGCAAGGAAGCGAATGGCCGGCGCGCGCCAGCTCTCATGGTGGATCGAGCGCAGGAAACAGATCCGGCGGCGGGCTCCCTCGCCAAGGTCCATCGTGTCGGTCTTGCCGTTAACGACGGCGTCGTAGGCTTCGACAAATTTCGGCAGCCGCGTGTCGAGGAAGTTGGCGATGGTGATCTTTTTCGCGGCGATGCCGCCGATCAGGCCAGAAACCAGTTCGCCAATGCCTTCGCGGTCGTAGATGGCGCGGATCTGCTTCCACATGTCGCCGAAGGCGCGATCGCCCAGCCGGGCCGTGTAGGCGTCCCAGCGGCGGGACTGGAGAGCGGCTTCCTCTGTACTGAAGCCAGCGCGCTCGAACAGCGCGCTCTTCAGGATATCGTGGTCTGAGAGGGGGCGGCCGCGATGGTTTAACGACTGGAAAACCTTGTAGGCGACGGGAAACTCGGCGACGCGCACGCGGACGATGGAAACCTGGTCCAGCAGCCACATGGCGAAGCGCGTGCGCTCCTCCGACGAAAGGTCGGCCAGGTGGTCGTACATGAGCACGATGGCGGAGGCGAGGCGGCCCTGGCTTTCCGAGGCGGCGTGACGCGCCGCGTCGCGAATGGCCTCTTGCTGGAGGGTGGCGCCGCGCTCCTGGACGTACTGCCGGAAAAAGGGCGTGTCGCTGGGGTTGAGCGTGATGCGCCAGCGTTGCCCCCCGCCGAACATGGCGCCCATGGTCTCGTGGCCGATCATCGAGTGGATAAGGCCTTCCTCATCCTTCGTCCGGGCGAGGTCGCGCAGCACGGCCAGCATGATGGTGAGCGTGGTCAGGCGCTGCTGGCCGTCGACCACGTCCGACGGGCCGCGGTTGCGCGGCCGGATGACGACGATGGCGCCGAGGAAGTAGACCGTGTTGGCGCCGAAGGCCTCCAGCAGGTCCTTGATGAGGATCTCGATCTCGGTGTCTTCCCACGCATAGGCGCGCTGGAAAGGCGGGACCCTTATATCCGTGCCGGGACCGAACACATCCCGTATGCGCTGAACCTCAGCCGCAATCGACATGGAGTACGCTTTCACTACTGAACGGCTAGTACCTATCCTTACAAACCGGTTGGGTCCAATCTCTCCCTTCATCTTCGGACAGGACGACTCATGCGACTGTGTGTTTTCGAAGCCACGGACCGGTCAGGACCGGGCATTGTGCTGGGCGACGAGGTGGCGGACCTGCGCGCCGTGGCGCCGCATCTGTCAACAAACCCTGTGGATATCCTCGCGGCGGGTCCAGCCGGTATCGAAGCTATTGAACGCGCGGTGAAATCCGCGCCGCGCCGGCCGCTCGCCGACGTGAAGTTGAAGGCGCCGCTGGCGCGGCCGGGCAAGATTCTCGGCATTGGTCTCAATTATCTGGACCATGCCAGGGAGACAGGCCGCGAGCCGCCGACGACGCAGATGTGGTTCAACAAGCAGGCGACCGCGCTGCACGGGCCGTTCGATCCCGTGCTGATGCCTGCGGTTTCGCAGGCTCTGGACTATGAGGTCGAACTGGTGGTTGTGATCGGCAAGCGCGGACGGCATGTGCCGCGCGAGCGGGCGCACGAGATCATCGCGGGGTATGCGACGGGGTGCGACTATTCCGTGCGCGACTGGCAACGCGCGACGCCGACGATGATCATGGGAAAGGGGTTCGACACCCATGCACCCGTGGGGCCGTGGATCACCACGCCGGATGAAGCGGGGAACGTCGGCGGCCTGAGTCTCAGGTGCTGGGTCAATGGGGAGTTGCGCCAGGACGGCAGCACGGCCGAGATGATCTTCGATGTTCCGGCGCAGATCGAACACCTGACCAAGGCATTCGCGCTGGAGCCGGGCGACCTTATCTTCACCGGCACTCCGGCCGGAGTCGGCGCAGCACATGCGCCGCCGAAATTCCTGAAGGTCGGCGACACCGTGCGGGTCGAGGTCGGTGGGCTGGGCGCTATCGAGGCCACGATCGTGCAGGAGACTGCGCGGACGGTTATTGGTTAGAGGACCTTGAAGATCCGTCGCGACATCCTGCTGTTCGGCGCAGTGCTGGCGGCTGCGGGGGCGGGGGGGGTATGGCTGCTGGCCGCGAG
>CAZTMG010000033.1:0-209 GCA_964614815.1 uncultured Rhizobium sp.
CCTGCGGAACCGTGCCCGTGCCGGACAAGGACCTGCCAGTCCTGCTGCCGGACAACGCAGACTTCTCCGAACCCGGCAATCCCCTCGCCCGGCATCCAACCTGGAAGCACGTGGACTGTCCCCGCTGCGACGGCAAGGCGGAGCGTGAAACCGACACGATGGATACGTTCGTCGACAGTTCCTGGTATTTCGCGCGCTTCTGCGATCCG
>CAZTMG010000033.1:237-3179 GCA_964614815.1 uncultured Rhizobium sp.
ACAGGGAGGAAGCGAGCTACTGGCTGCCCGTCGATCAGTATATCGGCGGCGTCGAGCATGCGGTGCTCCACCTGCTCTATTCCCGCTTCTTCTCCCGTGCGCTGCGCGATTGCGGTCTCCTGGACCTTTCCAGCGGCGAACCCTTCGCCGGCCTGTTCACCCAGGGCATGGTCACGCACGAGACCTACAAGTCCTCCACGGGCGCGTGGCTTATGCCTGAGGAGGTCGAAAGGCGTGACGGCGCGCTGATCGAAATCGCGACGGGCGCTCCGGTGACAGCCGGCGGAGCCGAGAAGATGTCGAAGTCGAAAAAGAACGTTGTCGACCCGGTTCAGATCATCAACGATTTCGGCGCCGATGTCGCGCGGTGGTTCGTCCTGTCAGACTCTCCGCCCGAGCGTGATTTCGAATGGTCGGACGCCGGCGTGCGCGGCGCCTGGGGCTCGATCCAGAAACTGTGGGCGCTGGCCGAGTCGACGCCGCAGGCCGATGACGGGCCCGCCAATGAAGGCGAGCCGCTGGAGCTGCGCCGGCTCGCCCACCGCACGGTGCGCGACGTGACGCAGGGCATCGAGAAGTTCCACTTCAATGTCGGCATCGCCCGCATGAACGAGCTGGCCAACGCCCTGCGCAAGGCGGAGAGCATCACGGCGCCCGGCATGGCCACGGCGCGCCGCGAGGCCATGAAGCTTTTCGCCCAGATCGCCGCCCCCTTCGCACCCCATGTCGCGGAAGAAGTCTGGTCCATCCTGGGCGGAGAGGGCATGGTCGCCACCGCCAGATGGCCCCGGCCCGACCCGTCCCTGCTGGTCTCCGACACCGTCACCCTGCCCGTGCAGGTCAATGGCAAGAAACGCGCGGAAATCGTGATTCCCGCCAATGCCGACCCGGCCGCCGTCGAAGCCGCCGCCAGGGACGATGACGCCGTGAAACCTCACCTCGCCGGCCTCACCGTGCGAAAGGTGATTGTCGTCCCCGGCCGTATCGTCAATATCGTGGCGTCATGATCAGAGCCGCGGTTCTCGCCATCGCCCTTCTGCCGCTGTCCGCATGCGGCTTCTCGCCGGTCTATGGCGGCGGGCCGGCAGGCAGTCTCATGAATGGCGGCCCGATCCAGATCAATGAGATCCGCGCCGTCGCCACGCGGGGCGCCGCTCCCGGCCGCACCGGGCACTTCCTGCGCCAGGAACTGGTCCGTACCGTTGGCCAGGGCGTACCCGGCTTTTCCTCCGGCGTGCTCGACGTGTCGCTGCGACAGTCGATCGAACGCCTCGCCTTCGCTCCCGACCAGGCCGCATCGCGTTCTGACTATGTGGGAACCGCAACCTGGACACTGCGCGGCGCCGACGGCGCCATACTCGGCACGGGCTCGGTCGAGGAGCGCGCCAGCTTCAACTTCGCCGATGCCGCCTATGCCGATCTTGCCGCCCAGACCGCCGCGCAGGAACGACTCGCGACGCTTCTGGCGCGCTCCATCCGCAGCGAGATGATCATCGCGGCCGGCAAGCCGGTAGACCCGAAGACCGGCCGGCCGATCGCCGAAAATCCAGACGCTGGCGCGCAATGAAGCTCGCGGGCCAACGCGCGCTGGCCTTTTGCGAAAAGCCTCAAGGCAAATCGCGTATCGCGCTCATCTTCGGGAACGACCCCGGCCTTGTGTCGACCTCGGCCGACCAGCTTGCCCAACGATGGGCTCCAGGCGTCGACCCCTTCAACGTCGTCAAGCTGTCCGACGACGATCTGAAACGCGACCCGCAGCTCCTGGCGGATGAACTGGTCGCGCGCTCGCTGCTCGGCGGCGACAGGCTCGTCCGTATACGGATCGACAAGGAAGCGTCCGCGAAGCCCGTCATCGATGTCCTGGCGGACATCGACAAGGGCGTGCTTGCGCCGGAGGCCGCATGGATCGTCGAAGGGGGAGACCTCGGCAGGACGAGCAGGCTGCGAACGGCCTTCGAGGCGTCCGAATCGGCGCATGCGCTGCAGCTCTACGCTGACGACGAGGCCGCGGTCGGAGAGCTTGTGACCCGGCGACTCGCTGCCGCTGGCGTCATCATGGAGCCGCCCGCTCTGTCCGCCTTCGTCGCGGAACTCCCCGGAGACCGGCGGCTGGCCCTGTCGGAACTGGAGAAGCTCGAACTCTATGCCATCGGTCTCGGACGCGCCGTGACGGCGGAGGACGTCGCTCTCCTCGCCTCCGCCGAACAGCCGCGCGGGGCCGATGACGCTGCCGACGCCGCGATTCTTGGCGATGTCGCCCAGGCCGCGCTTTCCATCAATCGTTATCTCGACGCGGGCGGCAATCCGGTCTCCGCCCTGCGCACGCTCCACTTCCGCCTGATGCGCGTCCTCGATGCGGTCGCAAGCAAGGCAGGAAACGGCATGCGTCTGCGCCCGCCTGTATTCGACCGGGAATGGCCCGCCTTCTCCCGCGCCCTGCGCGACTGGCGCGCCGCCGCCATCCAGCGCGCCTTCAATCGCCTCTATGAAGCCGAGAAATCCTGCAAGCAGGCCGGCGCCCCCGCAGAGGCCATCCTTCGCAACCTCGTTCACCGGATCGCCACGCGCACGATCTGACGGCCGGCCTTGCGGCGCCGCAGCGTGACTGCCGGCGTGCGTGCCGTGCTTATGCTCGCAAAGGACACGGACGACGGGAGGAGGGATCATGAACCGGGTCGCCATGCTGGCGGCGGCGCCAGCGCTTGTGCTCGCCGCCTGCACGACTGCCGCCACGACCGGCCCGCACGGCGAAAGCGCCGCGGCCCCCGCCGCAACCGTGTCGGCCGACGCGCGTGCGGGATCTCAGGTCTACGCCACGTTCTGCGCCGCCTGTCACAATGGCGGCGACGAGACGGCGCCCGGACTGGACGCGCTCCACAGGCTGGGGCGTGACCGCATCGTCGCCGCGCTGTCCCCGGGCGGGCTGATGGCGCTTCAGTCCG
>CAZTMG010000033.1:3226-7671 GCA_964614815.1 uncultured Rhizobium sp.
TCTGCTGCTCGAAATCAAGGAGGAGCCCTGGCCCGATCCCGCCGGCCGCAACCGCAGCGCCTACATCGCGGGCATTCCCTACCCTGCCCGTCGCATCCGCGATGCGCGCGACAGCGCCGATGGCCCGCGGCCGCCCGCCTGGCCCGCGCCGAAACTTGCGGACGGTCCGTTCGAGTTCGAAACCTGGGAACATCGCAATCTCCGGGTCGATGTGGTGGCCCGCGGCCTTGTCTCGCCGCGCGCCATCGAGTTCCTGCCGACGGGAGACATACTGATCGCGGAGCGGTCGGGCGCCCTGCGCATCGTGCGCGATGGCGTGCTCGATCCCCAGCCGGTCGCCGGCACGCCCGCCGTGGCCGTGCTCGGAACGGCCACCGGCTTCATGGACGTGAAGCTCCATCCGGACTTCGCGACCAACGGCCTGGTCTATCTCGCCTACCACAAGCCCGCTCATGGCGAGTACAGCAACAACGCCATCTTCCGCGGCCGCTGGAATGGCGCCGCCATCGTCGACGGCAAGGACATCTTCGTGGGCGACGATGTCGATTCGCTCTACTCGAAACTGGCCTTCGGGCCGGACGGCAAGCTCTATGTCACCATCGGCTGCCCCGGCGTCGGCACCGACGAATCGATTGGCCGGGCCCAGAAGCCGGACGATTTTGCCGGCAAGACGCTGCGCCTCAACGAGGACGGGACGGTCCCGCAGGACAACCCCTTCATCGGCAGGGCTGGCTACAACCCGGAAATCTTCACGCTCGGACACCGGGTCAATCTGGGCCTCGCGCTCAATCCCTGGACAAAGGAGTTCTGGGTGTCGGAGCACGGTCCGCAGGGCGGGGATGAGGTCAACATCCTCCGTCCCGGCCAGAATTATGGCTGGCCGCTGGTCAGCGACGGCCGCTATTACGCCGGGGCCAAGGTCTCCGACATTCCCTTCAGGGAAGGCATGACCCGGCCGCACATCTCCTACGTGCCCTCCATCGCCCCGGGCGGGATGGTCTTCTACACCGGCGACAAGTTCCCCGCCTGGCGGCGCAATCTCTTTCTCGGCGCCATGCGCATGAGCAATTCTCCGCGCACGGGCCATATCGAGCGCATCGTCTTCAACGAGAACTGGGACATGATCCGGAGCGAGATGCTGCTCTTCGACCTCCACCAGCGCATCCGCGATGTCGAGCAGGGCCCCGACGGCTACCTTTACGTGATTACCGACGAGGGCGCCGACAGCGTCCTGATGCGTCTGTCGCCCGGCGCATCCTGAAGCAGGAGATGCGCCGCTCGAGTGTGCTTGCCGCAGCGTCCTCCCGCGAGGCGCAGGCGCCCGCCGCGATTCCGGAACGGGCTATGCGCCGGAGCCGCCCGCACGCGGCCGGCTGAGGAGACGGCAGATCTCGTCCAGCTGCTCCAGCTGCGTATAACGGATCCGCACTTCTCCGCCCTTGCCGTTCACATGACGGATATCGACGTCCAGTCCCAGCGCCCGCTGCAGGTCCAGCTCCAGCGCCTTGGTGTCGACGTCCTTCTCCTCGCCAGCGGCCTTCGCTTCGCCCCTGCCGCCCGACTTGTCAGCCCTGGAAAGCGCCTCCGTCTCGCGCACCGACAGCTGCCTGGCGATCACCGTCGCGGCGAAGCGCGACGGATCGGACGTCTTCATCAGCGCCCGCGCATGGCCCGCCGTCAGCCGGCCTTCCCGCACATGCTCGCGAACATCTTCCGGAAGGGAAAGCAGCCGCATCGTGTTCGCCACGTGCTCGCGGCTCTTGCCGACCTGCTGCGCCACCGAGTCCTGCGTGCGCCCGAACCTGTCGATCAGCGCCTTGTAGGCCTCGGCTTCCTCCACCGGGTTGAGGTCAGACCGCTGCACGTTCTCGATGATGGCGATCTCGAGCATCTCGCGATCGTCCATCCCGCGCACGACCGCCGGTATCACCGCAAGACCTGCCCGGCGCGCGGCGCGCCAGCGGCGCTCGCCGGCGACAATCTCGAACATCTCGGCCTGGTTCGGGTCGGGCCTCACCAGAATCGGCTGTATCACGCCCTTGAGCCTGATCGACTCCGCCAGCTCCTCCAGGTCCGCCTCGATGAAGGTGCGGCGTGGTTGCTTCGGATTCGGCACGATCCGGTCGATCGCGATCTCGGACGGCCTCGTATCGTCCGTGGACGGAGTATCGCCCGACATGGTCTCGCCGCCTTCGATGGCGTTGCGGGCGCCGGCATAGTCGCCCAGCAGAGCCGAAAGACCGCGCCCCAGGCGCGCCTGTTTGACGTTGTTGCTCACGCCGCCGCCCTTTCACGTTCCCGCTGCATCAACTCCTGGGCGAGCATGATGTACGCCTCGCTCCCGGTGCACTTGTGATCGTAAAGTATGGCCGGCAGTCCGAAGGATGGGGCCTCCGACAGCCGTACATTCCTGGGTATGACTGTCTGGTAAACCTTGGAGCCAAGGTAGGTCCGCACCTCGCTCGCGACCTGGTCGGACAGGTTGTTCCGCTTGTCGTACATGGTGAGCACGACGCCCTGAACCTCGAGACCCGGATTCAGTCCCGAGCGCACCAGCTCGATGGTGCGCAGGATCTGGGAAAGACCTTCCATCGCCAGGAACTCGCACTGAAGCGGCACCAGCACGGCGTTCGCCGCCACCATCGCGTTGATCGTCGTTACGGACAGCGACGGCGGGCAGTCGATCAATACGGTGTCATAGTCGGCGCCCGCCGCGCGGAACGCCTCGAAGGCTTCCTTCAGCTTGTAGTTCTTGCGCGGGTCTTCGTGCAGCATCGTCTCGACGCCCGCGAGGTTCTCGTCGCCCGCGATGAGATCGAGATTGGGAACCTTGGTCTTGATGATGGCCTCGGCCATCGCGCCGTCGCCAACAAGCACGTCATAGCTGGTCTTGACGCGTGCATCGGGCTCGATCCCGAGGCCGGTTGAAGCATTGCCCTGCGCATCGCAATCCATGATGAGGATGCGCCGGCCGACCGCCGCAAGGGCGGTGCCGAGATTGATGGCGGTGGTGGTCTTGCCCACTCCGCCCTTCTGGTTGGCGACGGCGATGACACGCATCACGCCCTCCGCGGTCTGATTGAAGACGCCTTCAGGATACGGCCATCCGGGCTCGACAGGCTCGCACGCTCGGACACGTCGAAGGTCCAGGTCTTGCGCGCCTCGGCCAGCTCGGCCGCCGTATCCCTCCCTTTCATCAGGAGGGCCTTACCGGAAGGTTTAAGCCATACCCGGGCATACCCGAGAAGTTTTGTCAGCGGGGCGAGCGCCCTGGCCGTCACCAGGTCGAACGGATCCGGGGGTGGGTCCTCCAGCCGCATGTTCAGCACCCGGGCGGGAAGGCCGACCGCCGCGATCGCCGCCTCCAGAAACTCGGATTTCCGGACGCTTTTTTCCACCAGCGTCACCGACGCCCCTGGCCGCTCCGCCAGCGCGCAGGCGACCAGCAGGCCCGGAAACCCCGCCCCGGACCCCAGGTCGGCCACCGTCAGGTCGTCGGCAGGAATCTGTTCGACCAGCTGCAGGCTGTCCAGCACATGGCGGCGCCAGAGATGCCGCGCCTCGCCGGGGCCGATCAGATTGATTCGCTCCCGCCACGCATCGAGCACGGCAAGGTATGAATGAACGCGACCCAATGTTTCACGTGAAACACCCGTCAGGCGCATGGCGTCCTCGGGCCCGAAACCGTCTTCATCATGCGTGGGCCAGGGCATCGGTCCGAAACTCCAGGACGTACGCCCGCGTCCTTCGAGACGCCTGCTCCGCAGGCTCCTCAGGATGAGGGCTAAACAACTGCAGGCGCGAAGCCCTCATCATCCTGAGGGATCGCGAAGAGATCGTCTCGAGGGACGAGGGCGGGCTCACCGCCTCTCAACTCCCTACCCCTTCAACTCGCAGACCTCAGCCTACCCCTGAGCCGCCTTGTCCGCTTTCTTCGCCGCACGCTTCAGATAGGCCAGCACCGCCGCGATCGCGCCGGGCGTCATGCCTTCGATGCGCGCCGCCTGGCCCAGCGTGGCCGGTCGCACGGAGGACAGCTTGTCCTTCGCCTCGTTCGAAAGGCCTCCCACCCGGCTGTAGTCCAGATCGGGGGGCAGGCGCATGTCCTCGTCGCGCCGGAAGGCGATGATGTCGGCCTCCTGGCGGTCGAGATAGCCGGCGTACTGCGCCTCGATCTCCATCTGCTCGGCGACCTGCGGGGTGACATCCGACAGCTCCGGCCAGACCTCGCGCAGCTTCGCGAAATCGACGCCGTCATACGCCATCACCTCGATGGCGTTGCGGCGCCGGCCGTCCAGATTGATCTGGATGCCGTGCCGGCGCGCCTCGTTCGGCGTGAGAGTGAGGCCCTGCAGCCGTGCGCGCACCGACTCGATTGCTGAACGTTTCACGTGAAACACTTCAAGCCTGTGGCGCCCCACCACGCCCAGCCTGGCGCCCTCCTC
>CAZTMG010000033.1:7681-12137 GCA_964614815.1 uncultured Rhizobium sp.
GTCAGCCGCTGGTCGGCATTGTCGGCGCGCAGGGTCAGCCGGTATTCGGCCCGCGAGGTGAACATGCGATACGGCTCGGACACGCCCCGTGTCACGAGATCGTCGATCATGACGCCGCTATACGCCCGGCTGCGGTCGAGGATGCAGGGGTCATTCCCCGCCGCGAAACGCGCGGCATTGAGCCCGGCCACCAGACCCTGTCCGGCAGCCTCCTCGTAACCGGTCGTGCCGTTGATCTGGCCGGCCAGATAGAGGCCGGGCAGGCGCTTCACGGCAAGGTCGGGGGTCAGCTCGCGCGGGTCGACATAGTCGTATTCGATCGCGTAGCCGAAACGCTTCACCACCACATTCGCCAGGCCGGGAATCTTCCGGATGAACGCATCCTGCACCTCTTCCGGCAGGGAGGTCGAGATCCCGTTCGGATAGATGGTGTCGCCATCCTCCGTCCCCGGCAGTCCTTCCGGCTCGAGGAAGACCTGGTGCTTCTCCCGGTCGGCGAAGCGTTTCACCTTGTCCTCGATGGACGGGCAGTAGCGCGGCCCGCGGCCCGCAATGGCGCCGGAATACACCGCCGACTTGTGCAGGTTGTCGCCGATCACCGCATGCACGTCCGGCGACGTCCAGGTGATCCCGCAGGCGACCTGCGGCGTCGTGATGCGATCCGTCAGGAAGGAGAAGGGTATGGGCTCGGCGTCCGCTTCCTGCATCTCGATGCCGGACCAGTCGATGCTCGAGGCCTTGAGTCGCGCAGGGGTTCCGGTCTTCAGCCGCCCCATCCGCAGACCCAGCCCGTAGAGCCTGTCCGACAGGCCGATGGCGGGGGCCTCGCCCGCGCGTCCGGCCGGAATCCGCTTGTCGCCGATGTGGATCAGGCCCTTGAGGAACGTCCCGGTCGTCACCACCACCGCCCCCGCCCCCCAGGCCCGCCCCGATCGCCCAACCACGCCAGCGACACGATTGTTTTCAACGATCAGGTCTTCGACGCCGTCCGCGATGAGGGTGAGATTCTCATACTCGCCAAGGATCGCCTGCACGGCTTCCCGATAGAGGCTGCGATCCGCCTGGGTGCGCGGCCCGCGCACAGCCGGACCCCTGGACCTGTTGAGCATGCGGAACTGGATGCCGGCCCGGTCTGCGGCCCGGCCCATCACGCCATCCAGGGCATCGACCTCCCGGACCAGGTGCCCCTTTCCGAGACCCCCGATGGCGGGGTTGCAGGACATCTCCCCGATGGTCGACAGCTTGTGGGTGATCAGCGCGGTCCGTGCGCCAAACCGGGCGGCGGCGGCGGCGGCCTCGGCCCCGGCATGGCCCCCGCCGATGACGATGACGTCGAAGGTATCCAGAATGTCGTGGCGCATGACGGCGGCTGCCTCACATTTCGAGGCGGTCATTTAAGGGAGCAGGGGCGGGCCGTCGAGTCGCCGCCCCCGAGGACAGTGTTTCACGTGAAACATTGTCGGGGTCCCGCAGGCCAGTCCCCTACTTTCCGACACAGAACTGGGAAAAGATCCGGTCCAGAAGGTCGTCCGCGTCGATGGACCCTGTAATCCGGCCCAGCGCACGCGCGGCCAGTCTCAGGTCCTCGGCGACCAGCTCCGCCCCGATCCCGATGCGGGCCCCCTCCAGTCCCCGCTCGATGGCGGCCAGCGCTTCCTCGACCAGCTCCCGGTGACGGGCCCGGGTGACCAGGGGCGCCTCGTCCGCCTCCAGCTTTTCGCGCACGATCTGGGTCAGCCTCCGTTCCAGGGTCTCGAACCCCTGCCCCGACTGGGCCGAAACCACGAATGTCTCGCCATCGCCCATGTCGTGGGGCGAGGCCCCGTCCAGCAGGTCGGCCTTGTTCAGCACGAACAGGTCGCCCGCCCGCATGGCGCCCGCGACGCGGGCATGGGGCGCGGGCGTTTCACGTGAAACATCGGTCGTGACATCCCGGACCCAGATGCGGAGGTCTGCAGCCTCGGCCCGGTCCAGCGCCCGTCTGACCCCCTCGGCCTCGATTGCGTCCGAGGCCGCCCGCAACCCCGCCGTGTCAGCCACCCATACGGGATAACCAGCCAGGACAAGCCTGACCTCCACCACATCCCGCGTCGTCCCGGCGATAGGGGAGACGATGGCCGCCTCCCGCCGCGCCAGCCGGTTCATGAGCGAGGACTTCCCGACATTGGGGGGGCCCAGAATCGCGATGCGGAATCCCTCCCGTACAGCCCGCAGCCGCCCTGCATCGCCCAGGGCCTGTTCAAGCTCTCCCGCCAACGCCTCGATCGGTTCCAGCGCAGCCAGGTCGATCTCCGCCGGAATGTCTGACTCATCGGGGAAGTCGATCGACGCCTCCAGCGCCGCCATCGCCGACACCAGCAGCCCGCGCCATTCCTCAAACATCCTGGCCGCTTCGCCCCGGTAGAGCCGGCCGGCCTGCCGTCGCTGCCCTTCCGTTTCGGCGTCGACAAGATCGCCTATGGCTTCCGCTTGCGTAAGGTCCATCCGTCCCGAGTCGAACGCCCGCCGCGTGAACTCCCCGGGTTCGGCGATCCGGCACAGGCGCGTTTTCAGGGCCGCATCCATCACGGCCTCGACGATAGCGACGCCGCCATGGACGTGCAGCTCAACCACGTCCTCGCCCGTGTAGGAGTTGGGCCCGGGCATCCATAGGACGACCGCCTCGTCTAAGAAGTCACCGACCTCATCGCGCAGCACCCGGATAACGGCCCGCCGGGGAGGCGGGAGAGGTGTTTCACGTGAAATACCCCCGGACGCGTCGCGCGCCGGCCGGGTCAGACTCCGCAGTAGTCCGGCGCTACCCGACCCGGAAATCCGGATCACCGCGACGCCCGCGCGTCCGGCGCCGGATGCAAGCGCGATGATCGTGTCAGAGGGACCACGCGCCAAGGCGGATGTCTCCGGTCATACCAGGACTCACCAGCTTGTCCCGGCCCCGCCAGCCCTACAGCCAGCGCGCCCAACAATCCAGAATGGCGGCATCCGCCCTGGCGTGACGGGTAGTGCGGGGCGTTTCACGTGAAACGTCCGGGGGCCGGCCTGCATCCCAGACCGCCCGGCCACGACGCAGCCCGGTCATACCCTGAAGTTGAAGCTCACGCTCACCCTGGAGGACCGGGCGCGGTTGACCGTCACCTCATGGCGCAGCCAGCTCTCCCACATCAGCAGGTCGCCCGCCTTCGGCGCGACATAGATGAAGCGCCGGCGGTCGTCGCTGGCGTCCTCCCGCGGCGTCGGCGCGGCCATCATCATGGGCAGTCGCGGATCCTCGAATTTCAGAGACGAGGCGCCGCCCGGCACGCGTACATAGTATGTCCCTGACAGCACGCAGTGCGGATGAATGTGACCTGTGTGCGACCCGCCGGGTTCGAGCACGTTGACCCAGATAGTGTCGAGCTTCAACCGTCTCCCCCGCAGATCCATCTGCAGGTGCTCGGCGAATGACTCCGCATGCATCTTCAGTATACGGACAAGCTTGTCGAAACAGGTCGCGCGCTGCGGAAGATCGTCGAGCGATGAATAGGACGTATATCCCTGATACCCGTGCTCGCGGCACCAGGCGCGTCCGGCCCTGTCCTCTTTCGCCAGCATCATCGCTGCATCGAGCAGGTCTGCATTGAGTCCGGCGTCGTCGATGCGCTCGCGATAGATCTCTGAAACGAAGTGGCGTGTGATTGGCATGCAAGGTGTCTAGCACACGCGCCGGCGGAATGCGCCAGCCTGCGCGCGTTGCGCGGCTTTTCTTGTCGCGATCACGTCGGCGCGATCTTTCATGAAATCCCGCCGCGTTCGGAGTCCGGTAATGGCCATGCAGCATCCTTGCTCGCGTCGGGCGGGCGAAAGGAGCTGGAATGAACGAGCAGGTGCGCGGAGCTGAACGGCGGCCGGATACGAGCGAGGCAGGCACAGGGAACAGGAGAGGATTGTCCATCGACGAACTGAGAACGAGGCTGGGCGTGGCGGCGCCCCAGACGCGGGACGCTCCGCGCAAGATCGAAGAACCTTCGGCGCGGCCGCGGATTGTGCGGCGCGGGATGGCGCTCGCCTAGGCGAGGCCAGGCAGGAACACAGGAACAGGCGAAGACACAAAATCAGAACCCCGCCTCCATGGCCAGGAGGCGGGGTTTTCCGTCGCTGGTTCAAATCCGCGGCAGCCTAGTTGTTCATCGCCGCGAAGAACTCGCTGTTGGTCTTGGTCTGCTTGATCTTGTCGAGCAGGAACTCGATCGCATCCTGCGCGCCCATCGGGTTGAGGATGCGGCGGAGGATGTAGATCTTCTGCAGCTCCTTCTGGTCGGTGAGCAGCTCCTCTTTCCGCGTGCCGGACTTGAGGATGTCGATCGCCGGGAAGACGCGCTTGTCGGACAGCTTGCGGTCCAGGATGATCTCGGAGTTGCCCGTACCCTTGAATTCCTCGAAGATGACTTCGTCCATGCGCGAACCCGTCTCGATCAGG
>CAZTMG010000033.1:12203-12483 GCA_964614815.1 uncultured Rhizobium sp.
AGGGCGTTGGCGTCGACGCCGCCCGTCAGCACCTTGCCGGAAGAGGGGACGACCGTGTTGTAGGCGCGACCAAGACGCGTGATCGAATCCAGCAGAATCACGACATCACGGCCATGTTCGGCCAGGCGCTTCGCCTTCTCGATCACCATCTCCGCAACCGCCACGTGGCGGGTGGCCGGCTCATCGAAGGTCGAGGAGATGACCTCGCCCTTCACCGTGCGCTCCATATCCGTGACTTCCTCGGGGCGCTCGTCGATCAGCAGGACGATCAGTTCGATCG
>CAZTMG010000033.1:12583-18519 GCA_964614815.1 uncultured Rhizobium sp.
GACGATGTCGATCACGCGGCCCGACTTGTCCTTCTTGGTCGGATCCCTGGGCTCCATGACCAGGCGCTTGTCCGGATAAAGCGGGGTCAGGTTGTCGAACGGCACCTTGTGACGCGCGCGTTCGGGATCCTCGAAATTGATCTGCGACACGCGCACCAGTGCGAAGTAGCGCTCGCCGTCGCGCGGCCCGCGGATCGTGCCTTCCACCGTGTCGCCGGTGCGCAGACCCAGCTTCCGGATCTGCTGCGGCGCGACGTAGATGTCGTCCGGCCCGGCCAGGTAGTTGGACTGCGGCGAACGCAGGAAGCCAAATCCGTCCGGCAACACCTCGATGACGCCGGCGCCGATGATCTCCACCTCGCGCTCGGACAGCTCCTTCAGCACCGCAAACATCAATTCCTGCTTCGACAGCAGGGACGCGCCCTCGACTTCGAGTTCCTCCGCCATGGCGAGCAGCTCGCCTGCGGTCTTCTTCTTGAGATCGTTGAGAAGCACGCGTTCGTGCTCTTCGCTCACGTCATCAGTCATGGAGGTGTGCGCTTGTCCAAGGTGACTTGTCCGGGAGTTCGCGCGCGGGACCCGATCGGGGCGGACGGACGCGGGCTGCAGGACACTGGGGAAAGGAGCGCCGGCCGGACGGCCGACACCGGGTTTAGACCGCCAAACGCCTGAAGCGTCAAGGGCGGAGGAAAGCCGCGCAGAGTGGTCAGATGAGGCGGGCTTCGCCTACTTGAAAGGCTCGATAACCACCAGAATCACGACGAAAATCGCGATCACCATCGGGATTTCGTTGATCATGCGCAGCTTCTTCGGCTCGATCGGCCGCTGACCTGCGGCGATCTTCTTGCCGAGCCCGATCAGGTAGCCATGAAAACCTGAAAGGGCCAGGACGAGAACGATTTTGCCCCACATCCATATTTGCGTGGAATAATATTCCCAGTTCTGCCCGATCATGGCCAGACCCATCAGCCAGACGACGATCATGGTCGGAGTGATGATGATGTGCCGGGTCGAATTGGCGGCCTTGTCCATGGCCGCCTCGAACCGCTCGTCCCCCTGCGCCTCCAGCCGGTAGACCAGCAGGCGCGGATAGATCAGCAGCCCCGCCATCCACGCGATCACCGCGATGATGTGGATCGCACGGAACCATTCGAACATCGCCGCCCTCCCTGCGCTCAGGCGGTCTTGGTAGCGGCCATCCGCCGGTTCGGACAGTCCCTCCACGTCGCCGGGCAGATCCGCCCGCCGCAGGATGAACGGACGCCGTGGCTGTCGCAGATCGCATCCTCGACCAGATCGGCCAGCGTCGCGATGAAGCCCTCCTCCACGCCCAGCGCAGGCGCGCGCACATAGTGCTTCACGCCGTGCTGGTCCGCGAGATGGCGGTACTCGATGTCGAGCTCAACCAGCGTCTCGATGTGCTCGGAAACGAAGGCGATGGGGCAGAGCAGGATGTTCTTGCCGTCCTGCGCCGCCCGGATGACGCTTTCATCCGTCGCCGGGCCGATCCATTTGAGCGGCCCCACGCGCGACTGGTAGCAGATCTCCACCTCCCATTCGGGCGGCAGCAACGGCTTCAGCCTGGCCGCTGTCAGCTCCACCTGCCACTGATAGGGATCGCCCGCCTTCACCACCGCTTCCGGCAGGCCATGCGCCGACAGGAGACACCGCACATTCGCGGGCTTCCCGGCCGCTTCCCAGGCGCCGACCAGTCTCCGCGCATGCGCTGCGATGAAGCCTTCCCGTTCCGGATAGCAGCAAACGGCGACGCCTTCGGGCCCGCCCGCATCCTTCCAGGATTTCAGCGAGGAGGTCGTCGTGGTCGAGGAGAACTGCGGATACAGCGGCAGAAGGATCACCTTCTCCGGTCCCCATGCCTTCACCTCGCGGACGGCGTCGGCCGCATAGGGCTTCCAGTAACGCATGGCGATGAAGCTCCTGGCCGTGCGGCCGCGCCTCGCCAGCTCCGCCTCCAGCGCCGCCGCCTGCTTCCTTGTCTCCGGCAAAAGGGGAGACCCCCCGCCCATCAGCGCATAATTCTGGCGTGCGCTGGGCGCGCGCGATTTCGAGATCAGCCGCGACACGAGGAACCGCACGGGCAGGGGCGCCCGGATGATCGCCCTGTCGCTGGACAGGTTCTTCAGGAAAGGCTGCACATCGTCGGGTTTGTCGGGTCCTCCGAGATTGAACAGCACGACTGCGATCTTCTGTCCGCTCACGCGAGGCTCCGCAGCGTCCTGAGCGCAGATTCCACATGCGCGATGGGCGCGTCCGGGGTCACGCCATGACCCAGGTTGAAGATGTGCGGCCGGCCTTTCAGGGCTTCCACGATCTGCCGGATGCGGACGTCCATGTCTGCCCCTCCGGCCGCCAGTCGCATCGGATCGAGATTGCCCTGCACAGGCATCCCTTTCGGCAACAGCGCATCCATCCGCCTGAGCGGAATGGCGGTATCGAGTCCCACGGCATCCACGCCTGACCGCTCCGCATAGTCGACAACCAGCAATCCTGCGCCGCGTGGAAAGCCGAGGATGGGCTGCCTCACGCCAAGTCCGCGCAGGCGTTGTACGAGCCTCGCCGTCGGTCCGATCACCCAGCGCTCGAAAGCATCCTCCGGCAGGCCTTCGGCCCAGCTCTCGAACAGCATCAATGCATCCGCACCGGCATCGGCCTGCATCTTGAGGTAATGCGCCGAGGCTTCGACCAGCTGCCCGAGCATGCCCTCAAGCTCGTGGGGATGCCGGTAGCCGAAAACCCGGCTCTCCGTCTTGTCCGTGCCCCCGCGCCCCTCGATGGCGTACACGGCCACTGTCCAGGGCGATCCTGCAAATCCGATCAGCGTTACATTGGGTGTCAGCCCCGCCTTCACCCGCTGCACCGTCTCGCCCACGGGCGAGAGGTGGGCCAGAACCTTCTCCATCGGAATGTTCGCGAGATCGCTCGCCTTGGTCGCCGGATCGACGCGCGGACCTTCCCCCTCGAGGAAGCGGACATTGCGACCCATCGCATCCAGGATCAGCAGGATATCCGCGAACAGGATCGCTCCATCCATCCCATAGCGGCGAACCGGCTGCAGCGTCGCTTCGGACGCAAGATCCGGTCGATAGCAGAAATCGAGGAAGTTCTTCGCCTGCGCCCGTGTCGCGAGATATTCTGGCAGATGCCGTCCCGCCTGACGCATCATCCAGACAGGAACCGGATCCACACGCTCCCCGTTCAGGACTCGTAGCAATGGCTTGGCGGTCACAGGGACCTCTCTGTCTGGAACAGGGCGAAAAGGAATCTTGAATCTGAATCCAATTGGATTCTGGTGGTGTTTAGCCGGTTCATAAGTCGGGCCAAGGCGGCATCCCCAATTCGTGCACATATCGACTCACCGGGAATCACCGAATGTTCCGACTCCGGTTGCAGCCTTAACCCTTCCTTAAGACCTTGGTTAACAAGCGATTAACGAGAGTCGAGTCCCCCCGATGGGACTTTTGGGCGCCGAATCGCGGACTCTTTTCCAGTCTCTCCACCTGTCGATAAGCGTGTGATTCATCCTTGGGCTGATTCCGGCCCGCGGCTTGTCCACAATTGCCTCCCAGCGGTATTGGGGATTGGCCCCGGATGCGGGCAGGGCGGCTCGAGGGAAACAGCACGCGCGAATGACCTACGAGACCTATTTCAACGTGCATCTGGTCTCGGATTCGACCGGCGAAACGCTCAATGCCGTGATGCGCGCGGCCTGTGCGCAATTCGACAACATCGCGCCGCTGGAGCACAACTACTATCTGGTGCGCAGCCCGAAACAGCTCGAACGCGTGCTGAAGGAAATCGAAGGCGCGCCCGGCGTTGTCCTCTACACCATCACGGACGAATCCCTGCGCGCACGGCTTGAGGAACGTTGCCGCGAACTGGGCTCGCCGACGCTCGCCGTCATCGATCCGGCCGTGAACATGCTGTCGCGCTATCTCGGTCTCGCCTCGGCCCACAAGGTCGCCGGCCAGTATCACCTCGATGCCGAATATTTCGCCCGCATCGAAACGATCAACTTCGCGCTCCAGCACGATGACGGCCAGCATGCCGAACACCTGAGGGAGGCCGATGTCGTTCTCGTCGGCGTGTCGCGCACGTCTAAAACGCCAACCTGCGTCTATCTCGGAAACCGGGGCGTCAAGGCCGCCAACGTGCCGCTTGTTCCCGGCGTCGACTTGCCGGA
Organism: uncultured Rhizobium sp.; assembly: GCA_964614815.1. Classification (GTDB taxonomy): domain Bacteria; phylum Pseudomonadota; class Alphaproteobacteria; order Caulobacterales; family Hyphomonadaceae; genus UBA7672. The sequence goes on from CAZTMG010000033.1 coordinate 16,785, forward strand.
GATACTCACAGGGCCCGACGCGCCGCTCGTCGTGGGGTTGAAAATCTCGCCCGACCGTCTGGTCCAGATACGCCGCCACCGCCTGCTGTCGCTGAACGAGGCGCCGGACACCTCCTATGCCGACGAGGAGACCGTCCAGCAGGAAATCACCGAAGCCAACCGGCTGTTCGCGCGCATGAAATGGCCGACCATCGACGTCTCTCGCCGTTCTGTGGAAGAAACTGCCGCCGCCATCCTCAACATCATCCAGGAGCATGAGCGTTGAGCGAACAGCGAACATCAGGAATGAGCGCGTCGCCCGAACACCGCCTGATCCTCGCCTCCAAGAGCAAGTCACGCGCCGCTGTGCTCACCGCCGCTGGCCTCACCTTCGAGCAGATAGGCTCCGGCGTTGATGAAGACGCCCTCAAGAACGCGCTCCGTGCAGAAGGCGCAACCGTCGCCAAACAGGCCGATTTGCTGGCTGAGACCAAAGCCTTGAAGGTCTCGATTTCACACCCCGGAATCGTCCTCGGCTGCGACCAGATGCTTGATCTCGATGGCGTCGGCCTCGACAAGGTCTCAACCCGCGCCGAAGCCGCCGATGTTCTCCGCCGCCTGCGCGGCAAGACGCACATCCTTCAGGGCGCCATTGTCGCCTGTGTCGACGGTGCGCCGGTCTGGCGGCATCTGGCACAGCCCCGCCTGCGCGTCCGCAACTTCTCGGACGCCTTTCTGGAAGCCTATCTCGATACGATCGGCGATGCGGCCTTCGAAAGCGTCGGCTGCTATCAGCTCGAAGGCGTCGGCGTACAGCTCTTCGATCGCATCGACGGCGATTATTTCTCCATCCTGGGGATGCCGCTGCTGCCGCTGATGCAATGGCTGCGCGAACGCGGCGTGCTGCCGTCATGACGCGTCAATACGCCGTGGTCGGCGATCCCGTCGCGCATTCGCTCTCGCCCCTGATCCACAATGGCTGGATGCAGGCTCATGGCCTCGATGCACATTATTCCCGCATCCAGCTCCGGTCAGCGGACCCCGCCGCTGACCTCCGCGCCATGGCGCAGATCTATGCGGGCCTGAACGTTACCCTCCCGCACAAGATCGCCGCTCTCAACGCCGCCGCGAAATCCTCTCCCGATGCGCGCGCGGTCGGGGCCGCCAACACGCTCGTGCGCGAGGGCGACACGTGGACGGCCTACAACACCGACATGGAAGGCTTCGAGGTCGCGTTCGCCAACGCCCTCGGCCTCGGACGGGCGCCCGGGAAGGCCAGCGTGCTTCTTGTCGGCGCGGGCGGGGCCGCCCGCGCCGCTGTCGTCAGCCTCGGCCGCTCCGGGGCGAGACTCGCAATCGCCAACCGCTCTGTCGACAACGCGCGCAAGCTGGCCGCCGAGCTGGCGCCGCAGGCGCGCATCGCGGGCCTCGATGACATCGGACGGCTCGCGGCGGAGGCCGACATCGTGGTCAACTCCGCGAGCCTTGGTCATGCCGGCGCCAGCCTGCCGCCGCTGGGGCCGGGCAGGGGACGTCCCTTCCTTGACCTCTCCTATGGCAAGGCTGCCGCGCCCGCCCTCGACGCTGCAGCGCGCGCCGGCTGGGCGCCTCATGACGGCCTCGCCATGCTGGTCGCCCAGGCCGCGGCCGCCTTCCGGCTCTGGTTCGGCATCGCGCCGGATCGGGACAGCGCGCTGGCCGCCTGCCGCGCCGAGCTTGCGGGGCGTGCATGATAAGGCTCGCGCTCACCGGCTCC
>CAZTMG010000034.1:0-10548 GCA_964614815.1 uncultured Rhizobium sp.
CCCGCCGCGCCTTGCGCGGCTCCTACGGGCGCGACCCTTCGGGCGCTACGCGCCGCCAGCCGCTCGCCGGCGCGTTCCGCCATGCAGCGCCGGAAAGTCCGGCGCGCAGGCTCCCTGCAGCCTTCTCTTTTACCGGCCGCCCTGACGGTCGGCGTGTGTGTGCCAGTCTCTGAGAGCTGTCTCTTGTTTCCCGCAGTGGGAGAACGGGTTGCTCAGTTCGTTTCAGTGTGCCGGGCGTGACGGACCGCCTCAAGGGACGACGGGGCCCCACCATTTTTTTGGCGGAAGAGCCAAAAAAATCGTGACCCCCATCGCCGCTGCGCGGTCGCGCCTGGGCGCTATCCCTTGACCCGATCCATCACGCCCGCCCCCCCCGACATCGTCCTTCAAACACAGGAGACGACGATGTTCACGAAGACCTTCACGATCGAGCGCCACATCGAGGAGCTGCGCGCCGAACTGCGGGCGACGACTGACTCTGAGGAAGCACGCGACATCCGGACAGAGCTGGAGGCCACGCTTCGGGCTGCCGCTGATCTGCAGCGTGAAAGCGTGACGGTGATCTGACGAGCATAGCGAGAGCGGCGACTGTCGCTCTCGCTTCTTCGATCTCCACCTGGCTTAAGCGAGCTGACGTTTAACTTGGCGCCATCGTCGCCTGAGATACGCAGCGTCGGGAGGTGAGAGAGAGCGGTGAATCGGGTGGGAAGTGGAATGCAAGATAAAGCACGTACCGTGCGTCGGGCCTCAAGGCCCTGTCTGCACATAGGAAAATCCACCGTGGATACGCCTGTCGCTTGCGGTGGATACACCGCGCTTCATCGCCGGGGTGCAAGCGATGGATTTCCGGTCGTGATCGCGGACATTTCTGCGCATGACGCGGACCGAAAACGATTTCGAACCCAGGCTGGGCAAGCCGGCGCGTGACGTCAGCCCAAGCAAGCTGCGGGCCCTACGCACGACCGTGCGCAAGGCGAGCAAGCCCCCAGCGGCGCGCGGTTCCAAGCCGAAGCAGACGGGTGTGCGCGCCCACTTCGCCAAGGGATCAGCTGCGCGCCCGAGGCCGGTCGCGACGGCTAGGCGACGCGTCGTCGTGAAGGTGCGTTATGCCGCGAATGCAGGCGGCAAGGGCGCGCCACTGCGGGCGCACGTGGCGTATCTGGCGCGCGAGGCGCGGGGCCCGGAACAGCAGCCTGTCCCTGAGGCGGACAAGCCGTCAGAGGTGGACCGTTCGGTTGACTACCTGTCGCGCGCGGACGTCGCCGGCGAGGCGAAATTTCAGTTCTACGACCGCGCGGATTTTGGTGTCGATCCACGCGCAGTTACAGCTGGCTGGGCCGACGATCCTCGTCACTTTAGGATGATCATCAGCGCCGAGGACGGGGCGGCGCTTGGCGATCTCAAACCCTTTATCCGCGAGACCATGGCAGGCCTCGAGGCCAAGCTTGGGACCCGGCTGGAATGGCTGGCAGTCGACCATCACGACACGGACAACCCGCACACCCACGTCCTCATCCGCGGCCGCAAACCCGACGGGCAGGAGCTGTTCATCCCGTCCCGGCTGATCTCGTCTGGAATCCGGGAGCACGCGCAGGAGATCGTGACCCGCGCGCTGGGTCCACGCATCGATCTGGACCTGGCCCGTGAGCGGATGGCGGAAATCGATCTGCGGGCGCCGACCGGTCTCGACCGGGAACTGGCCGCAGCCGGACGGCAAGGGCTGATCTGGCCGGATCGTCCGGAGCTGGTCCGTCGCCTGGAGCATCTCGCGCGCTGGGATCTGGCGGACCGGTCGCAAGGCGCCTGGCGCGTAGCCGACGGCCTGATTACCCGGCTCAAGGCGCTGGCTGACGCGGACGACCTGGAGCGGGCGGTGGCGCCGCTCCGGTCAGGCCGGAAACTCCAGCCGCTGCTGGAGGCGGACCGCACATCCGTCATGATGGGCGAGCTGGTGCACGTCAGCATTGCCGACGACTTCGGGGACCGCTTCCTCGCCATCATCGAAACCGGGCAGGGGGAGTTGCGCTATGCACGCTTCGAGCGAGCGGATGACCTTGCGGTGCTCGACGACATCCAACCTGGCGCCATCGTCTCGTTCGAGCCCGTAATCCCAGCAGTGCGACCGTCCGACGAAGCTGTTGCGCGCGTTGCGGCTCAGACCGGGGGCGTCTATTCGCCCGCACTCCATGGCGAACGCGGAGCGGATGTCGGGGCCGGGATCATGGCGGCGAATGTGCGCCGTCTGGAGGCGATGCGTCGGATGGGCTTCGTCGATCGCCGGCCGAGCGGTGAGTTCGAAGTCGGTTCTGATCATCTTTCGACGGCAATGCGTTTCGAGGAGCGATTGGCGCGGCGCGCGCCGTTCATGGCAAAGGTCCAGAGCTACTGGTCACTGGACGAGCAGGTCGACGCCATAGCGAGGAGTCACCTCGACCGCGTGCTGGCGGGAGAGACCCCCGCTCCAGAAGGCGACGGTGAGTTGGCGCGCCGGTTTGAACAGGCTCTCCAGCAGCGCAGGTTGTTCCTGATTGAACAGGGCTGGATGGGGGACCAGGAGCTTGGGCCTTCGCGTCAGACGCTTCAGCGCATGGCGACACTGGAGCTTTCCGCCAAGGCGAAGGAACTGTCCGGAGAGTTGGGTCTCCACGTGCTCACATACGTTCCCAACCGCGTGGCAGGCGTCTACGCCCGACGGATCGATCTTGCCCACGGCCGCATGGCTCTGATCATTGGCGAAGGTCAGGCGACGCTTGTGCCGTGGCGGCCGGCAATGGAGCGCTTCGCCGGACGGGGTGTGGAAGGTGTCCTGCGCGGCCAGACGCTTTCGTGGAAATTGGAACGGGGGATCGGGATTGGTCTGTCTCCGATGTGATCCTTCTCTAAAGGTCGAAGGCCGCTTTGCGCCTGCGTGCAGTCGTAGGTTGAGAGTAAAGGCAAAGGCAGTAATTGGCCCATACAGTCATCACCAGTCGTCGAAGCGCTGGGCCCGATTGCGGCCCGCTTGCCGGACTACGGTTCGGCTGAGTGATGCTCCTTCTTTGCCGCTTCAAACACCTCCCACGCCGCGTTGGCGTTCATGGCTGCAATCGCCAGACCGACGATAAGGTCAGGCCAGCCAGATCGCCAGATGAGGGTCACAAAGGCGGCGGCGATTATCGCCACGTTCGCTAGGGCGTCGTTACGGGCGGAGAGGAATGCCGCACGCGTGAGGCTGCCGCTGCGACTGCGGAAGCGCACCAGCTTGAACGCACACATGAGGTTCACGGTCAACGCGCCGGCCCCTGCAAGCGAGAGCAAAGTTGCGTCAGGCGCCACCGGCGCCCCAAACTTTTCCCAGGCCGTCCACAGAGTCGCGATCGCGGGGACGAGGATGAGAACTGCCAGCGCCATACCCATGCGCGCCCGCCGCACAGCCGACCAGCCCAGAGCCACAAGGATGAGGAAATTGACCGACGCGTCTTCGAGAAAATCGACGCTGTCGGCAAACAACGAGACGGACCCAATCGTAAGCGCGACGCTGAACTCGACCGCAAAGTAGGCAAGGTTCGCCAAGGCGACAAAGCGCACCGTTCGGCGCAGCGCCTCATCATCCTCTGGAGTGGACGGCATCGGCGCCAGCTAGTGCACCATGAAGTTGATCGTGCGCTTCCCTTCAACCTCGCCGTCTTCGAGCCGTTGGAACTCGATCGCCGCATTGCCGGGCTGAAGCATCTCGTATTCGAAGACGAGGGCAGCCTTGCCGTCAGGCGTCGTCTCCTTGCGTGACCCGGACTGTTTGACTGCGGGTTCGCCAGAGGAAACCGGCTGCCATGTGTCGGTTCCTGGTGAGGGCAATCTCACGACATGCTTCGAGCCCGGCGTGCTGTGGAAGACGAAGCCCTCTTCGGTAAATCCACCGGGGTCGGCCGCCGTCATCGTGGGCGCGGCTGACTGACTAGGTCCGGCGGCTGCAGCTGCGGGCCGGCCTGCCTCTGCAGCGATCGTTGGTGCAGACGCTGCCTGCTCGACGCCCTGCGACGGCTGTGTGCATGCCACTAGCAGCAGCACAGGCGTGAAAACTGAGGCGATACGCATCAGGAGTTCCTTGTTGGGCTGCCAGTCTAGCCTGTGTCTGCAATGTGCCAAGTGTGCCGGAATTTTCGGTCCGTAAGAGGCCGTCTGCACTCGCGACATCGAGCCGATGCCTAACCCCGGAGAGAAGGACGCGATCTGGTCCCAAGCGCCGTTCATGCAAAATAGGGCACAGATCGCCAGCACCCGCACATCTGGCAGTATCGCTGAATCTTCAGCCTCGATGGGTATGTCGCTCGGCAAGTCATAAACGGAATTGCAGAAGCTGGCGTCGGCCTGAAGGCGCTGAATTTTCTGCTGCGCGCCGGCCGTGACTTTTGATCGCCAGGTCTCGCGCGCGTTCACACCCCACCTCGATAGCCCTTGCCGAACTGGCTTCTTGTAGACCGCGGCGAAGGTTCAGATCTTGTCGTCCCGCACAGTTTCTCGCTGTCTCGTACGGTCTGCGTACGGATCAAATCTGCTTACAGATCGACGGCGCAGATTGACATAGGTTTGGTGGAGCGCATGGTCCTCGCTGGGCGAACGGGTCGGGCTGATCTGTAGCGTAGTTTGTAAGTGCGTCGTTCCTCTGATCGGGCCGACCACTTGGCGCGTGGGGGCATGCGATGCGCAGGCGAGACTTCATTGCATACGGCAGCGCTGGCGTGCTGTCGGCGGCGCTTGTAAACGAGCATCCGGAGAATACCGCCGAGGCGCAGGTAGCGGCAGGCTTCAGCTTCGACCTCGAACTTGTCGAGGTGTTCCAGGAGATGATCGACGGAGAGGTGCTGTTTGCGCTTGCGCTGCGTGACCAGATCACGCGTGCGCTGCGGCCGATCCTCAACGTGGTCGAAGGCGCGAATGTCACCTTCCGGATCACGAACCGCACCCGAAAGGCGCGCCGCTTCGCACTCGCGGGGCTTGCTGACGACTTCTTCGCGCCGATCCCGGCCGGCGGCAGCATCCAGCTGCAGACCATCGCGAACGAGGCGGGCACGTACTGCTATCTCGACAACAGCGAACAGGCGGCGAGCCGCGTAGCCGGTTTCCATGGCATGATGGTCATTGCCCCGTCGGATGGCCAAACGCCGACCGGAACGCGCACGCCGTACAACACGCCGACGGCTGCGCAAAGCATGCTGTTCGATGCGCTCGGGACGGCGCGTTTCCCGGGCGAAAAATGGCGTCCCGACCTGCCGTCTCGCACGCGCACCTGGGTTTTCAACGCGATCGATCCTGTCCTGCAGCAGCAGCTGGAATTGGGGCGAGAGGTCGATCAGACGGCGTTCCTGCGGACTTTCTATCCGCGCTACTTCACGCTGAACGGCCTGAGCGGCTACGACTCCGCGCACGACAAGGACACCGTACCGCGCGGATACGTTGGCGAGCCAGTCCTCATCCGATGCATCAACATGGGATTGTGCACGCACTCGCCGCACATCCACGGCAATCATGTCTTCAGGCTGTCGAGCACCAGCCCCGCGGGCGGTGTCGTAAAGAACCAGAGCATTCCCGAGGTGGATACGTGGATGCTTGGACCACTGGCGCGAGTGGATGTGCTGCTGCCGTTCGTCCGGCCGGATGATATCCCTGAGAAGGCCTGGCCGCCGAAGCAGGAAAAATTCCCGCTGAAGTATCCCATGCATTGTCACATGGAGATGTCGCAGACAGCGCGCGGAGGACAGTATCCGCAGGGGATGATCACCGACTGGGAATTGCTGGGTGACAGGCGGGGGGGTGCGTTATGATCGTCAGAGACCGGGAAGAGTTCGAGGCGTTTGGCTGTGACGTCAATGATGACGAGATTGCCACGCCGGACAAGCTGCCCCCAAACATCAGCTTTGTCTGGGAAGGGCCGCGCGAAGTCGACATCCGCATGCCCGACGGCAAGGAGGTCACATTCTGGAATTTCTCGGACCCACGAGACTCAAAGTCTCGCGATCTCTGGCCGTCGAAGACGATGCGCGTGAAGCAGGGACAGGTCGTTCATTCGACGCTGGATGCAAAGAAGAACACGCACACCATCCATCATCATGGCATGAATTCCAGCACCATGAACGACGGGGTCGGACATGTGTCGTTCGAGGTCTCGGACAGATACACGTACCAGTTCCAGCCGACCCATGCTGGGACCTATTTTTACCACTGTCACAAGAACACGGTCCTCCATTTCGAGATGGGGATGTACGGATTCCTGATCGTCGACCCGCCAAGCGGGCGCGGTACATTGTACAAGGATGGGCCGCGTTATGATGTTGAGGCGCTGTGGGCGCTGGACGATGTCGATCCGTCGTGGCGCGCGATCGATCACCAGGCCGGGCTTTGCGGCGAGGACGCGGGCCTCGATCTCTTTCGACCGAAATACTTCATGATCACCGGCGTTCCACACCCGCGCACGATGACGGACAAGCGCGCCAAAATAACGGCCAAGCTCGGCCAGACCATCCTGATCCGGCATCTCAACGCTTCGTACTCGGTGGTCTCGACGACCATCCAGGGGCTGGACGCGACCGTCTACGGATTCGACGGGCGTCCGCTCCTGCACCCCAGCGTGCCATGGGCGGCGCCGATCTTCATTCCGGCCGGAACGCCATTCGAGACGGTCTCGGCTCAGCGATTTGATCTGATCCTGAAGCCCACCCGGATCGGCCGTTATCCTGTAAGGATTGAATTCCGCCATTGGGTGACGGGTGAAATCCATGACGGCGGTCGCGGCATCTGCGAGACAGTCATCGACGTGACTGAATGAACCTGCTGTCGAAACGCGCAGCGTCCATCAGCGCGCGAAAGCGCGTGTGAGATGAGCCACACAAATTCTGACCGTCATGCACGGCTGAGGGAGGTGTCGCTGCCTGGCAATGTTCGCTTCCGGCTAGTTTCCGCCGCAAGAAGACGGAGGCTGCTGCAGCCGAAGAGGGGCGGCATCCAGTCATTCGAAAATCAGGTTCAGTTCGAAATTCTGGCGACCGGCGAAGAGCGCACGGTGTTTCCACGGTAAATGCACCAGCGAATTGTCTCTTGTGGAAAACTACCGGCTTCATGATTTGCTCGACCGTCCTCAAGCAGGGTTCGGTCATGTCGAGTGTTTCAATCCGTCCGCTGGATGACGAATGGTGGACCACCGCGATGGTGTGCTCCTACCTCAAGCTGAAGCGACGCGCGCTGTGGGACATTCGGCGTGATCCCGCGAAAGCATTCCCAGCTGCCGTGAAACCGGGCGGCAAGGTCAACCTGTTCCGGGCGGAAGATGTGCGCGTGTGGGTCGCAAAACGCCGCCCGTCTCACCTGCCGCCGCCACAGCCCGCGACTATCCCGCCGACCACCCAACAAACGACTCCCAGGAAGCCTCCGACGACGGCTCCGGTTGTGGTGAAGCTGGAACCGGCGAAGAAGACGGTTCAACGGAAGCGCGCGCCGGCTTCGGACGAGCGTCAGCTCGGACTTTTCTAGGCTTCCGACTTTCCGCGTTCGTTGCGGAAGGCGTGGCGAGCAACTCGGCCGCCCAAAGTGCGAGGGCGGCACGCTTTTCCTCAATGTAGCGATACCGGTTGTAAACGCCTTTAACCCCGCCGATCCGGTGCCCCAGCACGCGTTCGACGACAATTTCATCAACGCCCAGACGCGCCATGTGCGTAGCCGCAGTGCGGCGCAGGTCGTGGATTGTCCAATGCTCGATCTTGCGTCCCAGCTCAGCCTCTGCTCCGTCACGGATCCGCTTTAGCGCTTCCGGGGTAACGGTCCACACAGGCCGCCTGCCGCCGTTTGAGCTGATCAGGTAGGGGCCCCTGGGCGGTTTCGGGATGCGCTGCACGATTTCCACCGCCTGGGGGATCAATGGAATGATGGTCGACTCCCGTGTCTTGTAGGCCTCTGCGGGGATATCCAGGCAGGCGTTGGCGCGGTCCAGCCAGCCGAGCTGGGCATTACCGATCTCGCGCAGCCGGGCGCCGGTCAGCATCAGGAGGCAGATGAGCGAGCCGGAAGGGTAGGGCTCGGCCTGGGCCGCCTTCCAGACGGCCCGCGCTTCCTCTAGACTGAGAACCCGCTCCCGCGGCTTGGACTTCACCGGCGGGCGAACGCCGCTGACCGGGTTGAAGTCGACATATTCTCTCTCCAAGGCCCAGTTGAAGAACACGGAGAGCCATTTCCGTGTGTCGAGCGTCGCTGTCATGGTCGCGCGCTTCTTGAGGTCATCGAGCAGGCCGATCACGTCCCGACGGGTCACCTGCTTTGGCGCATAGTCTCCGAATTTCGGCACGACATAGTCCCGCATGATCCATTCGGCCTTGCCCGCGCTCTGCAGGCGGCCGCGGCAATGGTGTTCCAGAAAGGCTTCGGCCAACTCGGCGATGGTTCCGCGCCGGACGGTCGCGGCCTTCTCGAGCCTTTCGATCGGATCAATGCCGTTGTCTGCGTCAGCCAGCATGGTGGCCGCCTGGGCCCTCGCCTTGAGAAGCGAAACGGAAGGATACTCGCCAAGCGTGATCCGATAGAACTTGCGGCCGGCGAGCTTTTTGCCGCGCTCTGTCGTCCCGCCGCGTCCCTTGACGGTGTAGCGGAGCGTCCACGTCGGTCGGCCGCGTGGTCCGACACGAACAATGAGGCCGGAAATCGTCCCGTCGTTCAGTTCCATTCGCTCCGCCGGCGGAGACGAACAGAGTGATCTGAGTTTTGTGTCCGTGAGCATTGGGGCACGCCATCCCTGCTGGGCGCCCCGGCAAAAATAGGCAGCAGGACGCGTTCCAGCCGCAGGTCTAGCCGGGTGGAATTGGGGCACACAATAGGCCTGCACCCACCAAAACCGATTAGAAAAACAAAAGACCGCATCTGCACGCAAAAGCTCATCACGCTGTTGATCAGCATACGGAATTGTCGAATGCATCGACACGCTTCCGACTTTAGCGCAACTAACAGATCGGGTTTTGCCAAGGTCGGGGTCGTGAGTTCGAATCTCATCGCCCGCTCCAGGTATCCTCCGCTGCTCGTGGACGAGGGCCGCAGGCCCGCCGCGGCCCGACTGCCCGCCCTTCTGACGCAGCCATCCCCCGTGCTTCGTGACGATGTCGCCGGGGCGGTCTATCTCTCCCCGGCATGAAGATCGTCGTGGCAGGCGGAGGAATAGGCGGGCTCAGCGCGGCGATCGCGCTGACCAAGGTGGGGTTCGAGGTCGAGGTGATCGAACGGGCCGGCATGCTGACCGAGGTTGGCGCCGGCATCCAGCTCTCGCCGAACGCCAGCAAGGGGCTTGCCGGGCTCGGCGTACTTGAGGCGGTCGCCGCCATGTCATCGCAGCCGGAGCGGCTGGAGATGCGCATCGGGCGAACACGGGAGAAGGTGTTCTCCATCCCCATCGCGAAGGAGGCGCGCCAGCGCTATGGCGCGCCCTACCTGCACATCCATCGCGCCGACCTGATCGCGGTGCTGAAACGCGCGGCTGATTTCGCGGGCGTGAAGATCACGCTGGGCGCGCGCGTGTCGGCCTATGTGCGCGATGCGGACGGACTGCGCGTGGGGCTGGATACAGGCGCCATCGTGCCCTGCGACCTGCTGGTGGGCGCCGACGGCGTGCGCTCCACCGTGCGTCGCCAGATGCTGGGCGATCAGGATCCGCGTTTCACCGGCGCGCTGGCCTGGCGGCTCACCGTACCGGCGGAGGCGGCGCCCGACCTGCCGCACGCCGCCATCGTCTGGGCGGGGCCGGGGCGGCATGCCGTGACCTACCGGATCCGCCGGGGCGAACTCATCAACTTTGTCGGGGTGGTCGAGGCCGACAAGTGGATCGGCGAAAGCTGGGACCAGCCGGGGGACATCATCGAACTGGCTGCAGCCTTCGGCGACTGGGCGCCGCCCATTCCGGACATCATCGCATCCGCATCGGGCTGTTTCGTCTGGGCGCTGTTCGATCGAGATCCCCTGCCGACCTGGTCGCAGGACCGCGTGACGCTGCTGGGAGATGCCTGTCATCCCATGCCGCCCTTCCAGGCGCAGGGTGCGGCGATGGCGATCGAGGACGCGATCGTCCTGGCCAAGTGCCTGCATGCGGAGGGCGTCTCGCCTGCGTCGCTGAAACGCTATGAAAGGCTGCGCAAGCCGCGCACGACGCGGGTGTTGGCCAGCGCGCGCGCGAACATGGGCGTGTTCCACCGTTCCAACGCCTTAACGCAGGCGGCGACCTATGGGCCGATGAAGCTGGCGGACCGGCTGTTTCCCAGCTTCGTGCGCTCGCGGCAGGACTGGATCTACGGCTATGATGTCCGCCATGTTCAGGTCTAGCGCTGCAGCTCTTGTCTTGCTCGCCGTCGCCTGCGGTCCCGAAACGCCGAAGCGGGCGGCCTCCGATGCGGTGGTTGCCGGTACAGAACATGCGGGGGGGGCGTGGCCGCTGCTGCTGCGGCATTGCCTGAGTTCGGCCGGCTGCGATCCGATGAGCGATTTCGGCAAGGGCGCAGGGGAAGCGTCGGGCTATGTCGGGTCGGCGGCGTGGAAGGCGTGGAC
>CAZTMG010000034.1:10573-18456 GCA_964614815.1 uncultured Rhizobium sp.
TGAGGATTATGGCGCGCAGGTGACGGTCAGCCTGTTCGGCCAGCGTGGGGCGGGCGGCAAGGCGGGCCGGCCGCTGAGCATTGGCGAGTTGCCGGACAATCTTGGCGGGCAGAAAGCCAAGCGCACGACGCTGGCGATCGACTATCGCATGCCGACGGGCGCGGCCGAGCCCTACTTCCTGCAATTCATCTCGCCCTTCGTGACGGGAACGGCCGAGGACCTCGATGCGGCGAAGCTGGAGATAACGGGCGCATCGGGCGTGCTGTTCTCGACGATGGCGGGCGGCATGGAGCCGCCGCCGACGCCGGTGAACGGGCGGTATACCCCGCCGAAATCGCTGGTGTTCTACGCGTCACGCAACCTGCGCGACGATCCCCTGCCGGCCTTGCTGGCCGCCCTTGAAAAGGGGGAGACGCTGTCGGTGAAGCTGACGGATGCCGGCGGCGCCGTGATGCTGCAGGATGCGCTCTACACGGATGGATATGCGTCGGCCAGGACCCTGGGCGAGCAGGCGACCGTCGATCCCGAGACGGCAAGGCCGATTGCCGAGCGCTGCGCGCACCTGATGGGCGAGCCGGACGCGTTCTGGAAAGTCGCCAACGTCACGGCGGGCCTGCGTGTGTGTGATCCGCGCCTGCCGGAACAGCGGCGCTGAGACGCCTCAGGCGTCGCCGATCACAAGCGTGGGAATGTTGAGCGCGCCGTCTCGCACGGAGAACACCTTCGTGCCTGCGCGGCGGCCGGGGCGGATGGAGGTCACCGCGAAATTGCGGTTCATGAGGCGGGCGTGTGCGGCCTCGATGTCGGGCGCGCGCCAGGACAGGCCCCACAGCCTGTCGGGCTGGTTGCCATGGCCGGCGGAAAGCTTGTGCGCAAGCTCCACCGTAAGGCCGCCCACGCGGAAGAACATGAGGCGCATGTCCCAATCCGGGTTCGAGCGGTCGAGCGCGAGGCGCAGCCCCAGCCGCGCGCCATAGAGCGCGGCGGCGCGATCGGGATTGGCGGTGTTGATCACGACATGGTCGAGGGCTGACACAACGTCCGCCGCGCCAGGCCTGTAGACGATGGGGTCGGGTTGCTTGCGAGCCAGTGCAAATATGCGCACGCCGTGCGTTCCCGCATCGTCGAGCCGCATGCGCGACCAGTAGCGGGCCCGTCCCGAGCGCGGATCGACGCTTTCGCCGGGAATGATCTCGTCGGGACGGAGGCCGCGGCGCTCGAACGTGGCGCGGTCTTCGCCAAGATCGCTGGAGGCGAAGACCAGCGACTTGAGGCCGGCGCCTTCCTGCTCGATCATGGCGTGCAGCCGGCGGGCGAGCGGCCCTCCGCCCGCGGGCGCCATGATCTCGAGCGCGGTGTTCTCCAGCTGGAAGATCACCGTGGCCGCCCCGCCAGGATCGGTCGAGCGCCAGTCGGCCTCGCGGCCCAGCAGGGCGGAAAAGGCGTCTTCGGCGTCATCCGCCGAGGCGCAGACGACAAGGACGTGGTCGAGGCCGGTGATCATTGCGTCCTGGCGCTCATGGGGTGCGGAACGATTCGAGCGTTCGTGTCTGCCTACCATCCGACGCAAAATTGTCGTCGGCAAGCCAGCGCTCCAGCGCGTCGCGCACCGGCGGCCAGTCGGCGTCGGTCAGGGCATACCAGGCCGTGTCGCGGGAACGGCCCTTCACCACCATGTCGTTACGGAAAACGCCCTCGAACACAAAGCCGAAACGCTCCGCCGCACGCTTCGAGGCCAGGTTCCCCACATGGCACTTCCATTCGTACCGGCGATAGCCGAGATCGAAGACATGGGTCGCCATGAGCGCGAGGGCCTCGGTGGCTTCCGGCGTGCGCCTAAGCTTCGGACCGAAGGCGACGCAGCCGATCTCGACGCTGCCATGCGCCTCGCGGATGCGCATGTAGGCGCACATGCCGAGCACCTCTCCCGATCCGGCGCGCCGGATGACCATCGTGCGCCAGCGCTCGCGCGCCGCCATTGCGGCAAGGAAGAGCTGAAGGTCCTGGGGATCGGCGAAAGGACCGACGGGCATCCAGTCCCAGATCGCGTTGTTGGCCTCCCCGCAGGCGGCGGCAAAGAGCCCGGCGCCGTGGGCGGCCCAGTCCAGAGGTTCGAGGCGCACGCGCCTGCCGGCGAGAACGGCGAGGCCGGGCGTCGGGCGCGGCGTCCAGGTCGAGAGGTCTGTCATGGCGACGGGGTAGGGCCGCGTGGGCCGGGGAGCAAGCAATGTCTGGACGCCATGTCTGGGTATCGCGCCCGGCGCTCCTCTCCCCACAGGAGGGAGGGGCAAGCCATCGCCAGGCTGGCTGGCGTCTGAACTGCCCACGCCATCAACGCGGGACGGGCGATCGGTGAAACTTGATGGATCGTCCTGAGCCGCCCGAAACCAGTTCACGATAGGCTTCCAACACGGCTCCTCCCGTGATCGCGACATGGCGGACCGGCTGCGTGAACCTGTCGGAAAGTCCAGGAAGCGCGGCGGAAAAGCCACACCTGTCCATCGATCCGCATGCTGCGTGAATGCGGGTTCATCCTGATGGCGATCGCGCCTCCATTTGAAGACCCGGACACGCGGCTTCGCCGCAATCGTGTCCAACTGACGCCCGCGTTGCGTGGCCTGATGTTCGCATCGGAACCCGTGACAGGTCCGCACATTCAACCTCAGGCCCCGACAGGACGGGCAGACTGACATGAGCGCACACGTTTCACTTTCCAAAGCAGAGGCGGTCGACGCCTACTGGTATCCGCAGGCGCGCCGCGCCGAATGGCTGGCCGACATCATCGTGCATGCGGTCGGCATCGTGCTGGCCATCGCCGGCTGTATCGCCCTTGTCGCCGCCGCCGCGCAGTCGGGCAGCGTCAAGCTGACGGCGGCGCTGGTCGTCTATTCGGCGGGCCTGCTGGCCATGCTGGGCGCGTCGGCCCTCTACAATTCGAATACCAACCAGAAGCTCGCCCGCATTTTCGAGCGTATCGACCTTTCGGGCATCTTCATCATGATTGCGGCCTCCTACACGCCCTTCATGCTGGGCAAGCTCGACGGCCCCGTGGCGTGGACCGTGCTGGGCGTCGTCTGGCTGGCGGCGCTGGTTGGCGTGGCCATGAACCTGCTGGCGCGCTGGAAGGCGCCCCGGGTCTATATCGGCATGTACCTTGTCCTGGGCTGGGCTGCGCTGGCCGTGATCGACCAGCTGGTGCACAAGCTGTCGCCGCTGGGCTTGGGACTGCTCGCGGCGGGCGGCGTCTTCTACACGATCGGCGTCGTGTTCCACCTCAACAAGAAGCTGCCGTTCAACTCGGCCATCTGGCACGGCTTCGTGGTGGCGGCGGCGTCCTGCCATTTCGCGGCGATCTATCTCGACATCGCCAGCGGCGTCAGCCTCTGACCCAGCCTCATCTCCCCAACCCTCAGGGCCCGGCCATCACGCCGGGCCTTGTTGCATCCGGGCGCTGAAAATCTGCGTAGAGGCGCCAAACGGGAGACACGCCCATGCGCCGCATCCTGACTGTCCTCATGTCCGCCCTGGCCCTCGCGGGCTGCGCGCTGGCCCCCGGCCTGCCGCGCGAAACCGGACCGGACGTGTTCGTCATCGAGCGGGATCTCGCCGGGCAGACCATCGCCCGGGGGAGCTTTTCAGCGATCAACGGCGTGAAGCGGGCCTTCACGGTCTACATGACCGGCACGCTGGCGGGCGACCGGTTCACCCTGTTCGAGCGGTTCGAGTATGACGACGGGGAAAAGGACCAGAAGACGTGGGTGCTGACCCGGCAGGCAAATGGCGAATGGTCCGGCGTGCGGGAGGATGTGGTTGGCAAGGCGCGCGGCTGGCAGGACGGCAAGGCCTTCCGGCTGGCCTATGACGTGGTGCTGCCGAACGCGGATGGTTCGCCGGGAATGCAGGTGCGCTTCCAGGACGTGATGGTGAAGCGGGCCGACGGCGTCGTCCTCAACAACGCCAGCGTCGGCTGGTGGGGTTTCAGCGTGGCGGGCGTGCAGCTGGAGATCCGCCGCGCGGAGTAGCGCCTATTCCATCGACAGGATGACGGAACGCACGGTCGGGTAGATCTGGCTCTCCCACTTCTTGCCCGAGAAGACGCCATAATGGCCGACGCCGGGCTGGAGGTGGTGGCTGCGGAGGTGAGGGCGGAGGCGGGGCGTGAGTTCGTGGGCGGCGGCGGTCTGGCCGACCGAGCAGATGTCGTCGCGCTCGCCCTCGACCGTGAGGAGGGCGGTGCGGGTGATCTTCGCGCAGTCGACCGGCTGTCCGCGGTGCTTCAGCCGGCCGAGCGGAAGGCGCATTTCCTGGAACACCCAGGCGACCGTTTCCAGATAGAATTCCTCGGTCAGATCGAGCACGGCGAAGTATTCGTCGTAGAAGGTCTTGATCTTCTCCGCCTCGTCCTCCTCGCCTTCGACGAGATGGCGGAAGAGATTCCTGTGGGCGTCGACATGGCGCTCGGGGTTCATCGACATGAAGGCCGCAAGCTGCATGAAGCCGGGATAGACCCGTCGTCCCCAGCCCGGCAGCGGGAAGGGCACGGACGAGATCAGGTTGTCGCGGAACCACTCGATCGGATGGTCGGTGGCGAGCTTGTTCACCTGTGTCGGGTTGATGCGGCAGTCGATGGGGCCGGCCATCAGGGTGAGCGAGCGGGGCTCGCACGGGTGCTTCTGTTCGGCCATCACGGCGGCGGCGGCCATGGCCTGAACGCAGGGCTGGCAGACGGCCACGACATGGCTGCCGGGCCCGAGGAATTCCAGGAACCTGACCAGGTAGTCGACATAGTCCTCGAAGCCGAAACGGCCCATCGCGAGGGGCACGTTGCGCGCGTTCTTCCAGTCCGTGATGTAGACGTCATGGTCCTGCAGCATCGTCTTCACCGTGCTGCGCAGGAGGGTGGCGAAATGGCCGGAGAGAGGGGCGACGATCAGCACCCGGGGCTGGGCGAGGTCGAGGTCCTTGCGGAAGTGGAGAAGGCGGCCGAAGGGAAGGTCGAGCGCGGTCTCCTCGATGATGGAGGCTTCCTTGCCTTCCGACATCACCGACCTGATTCCGAAGGGAAGCGATTCATGCGTCAGCTTGGCGCGTGTCGCCATTTCGAGGGCCGCCATAAGGTGGCGGGCGAAGGGGGAGTCAGCCGCCCCGTTCAGCGCAGGCCGCATTTGCAGGGCGGCCAGCGCGGCGGCGCGAAACGGCGCCGAAGCCTGCATCTGGGCCTCGTAAATGTGGTACCACATAGCCTGGCGCGCTCTATTCTTGGGCAGACCTGTCACCGGTGAGACTTCCTTAACGAAGCCTAGTTTCACGCCTGCCGCACTGCGACATACCATTGCACAACGATATTAAGGGCAAGGAAAGTGCCGTCATGGCGGGCGCAAAGCTGACCATATCGAGCAGAAACTACTCCTCCTGGTCGCTCCGGGCCTGGCTGAGCTGCCAGCTGGCGGGGCTGGATGTGGAGGTGGAGAGCGTTCCCATGGACGATCCCGCCAACCGGGCGGAGCTGCTCCTCCTGAGCCCGACCGTGCTCACGCCGCGGCTCGAGCACAATGGCGTGAGCGTGTGGGACACCTTCGCCATCGCCGAATATCTCGACGAGGAATTCCCGGAAAGGGGCCTCCTGCCGACCGACAGGAAGGCCCGTGCGCACGCCCGCTCGATCATCGGGGAAATGCATGGCGGCTTCTACAACCTGCGCTCGGCCCTGCCCATGAATGTGCGCGCCCGTTATCCGGGTTTCCGGGTCTTCACCGGGGCCAAGGGCGACATCCGCCGCGTGCTGACCATCTGGGGCGAATGCCTCGACGCCTATGGCGGGCCGTTCCTGTTCGGCGCGCGGCCGACGCTGGCGGATGCGATGTACGCCCCCGTGTGCTCGCGCTTCGTGACCTATGACGTCGCGCTGGATGGCAGGGCCGCGCAGTTCCGCGACCACATCATGGCATGGGCGCCGATGCAGCAATGGATCGAGGACGCCCGGGCCGAACCGATCGAGATCGAGGAGCTCGATATCGAGTTCTGAGACGGCCCCTAGAGCCGTGCGCGGGCGAGGTCCGGCAGGAGGCCCACGAGTTTCCCGCCGAGATGCTGACGCGAGATCGGCTTGGGCGTCCAGTCGGTGAGGCCCCAGGACAGCATGCGGCCAAGTTCGCGCTGGCCCGCCTCGTCGATCATGCCGAGGATGGGTATGTCCGCCCAGGGCGCATTGGAGCGCCGGACCCAACGGACGACTTCCGGGCCGGCCATGATGGGCAGGTCGACGCCAAGGAGAATCAGGTCGAAGGCGCGCAGCGACAGGAGATCGACGGCGGACTGCCCGTCCTCGACCTCGATGACGGAGATGCGGGGATTGGCCAGCAGCACGCGCAGGACGCGGCGGTGGTAGGGATCCGATTCCGCAACCAGGATGCGCGCGCAGTCATGCGCGCCCTGCGGGGTCGGCGGGCGCGCCTGCTGCCCCACGCGGCGAAGCTCGTCGATCGGGCCGAAGGAGTCGAACGGCTCCTGCGCCGCGGCGATCGTGCCGGCGGCGTCCTCATCCCTGAAAAGCCAGTCGGTTATCCGAGCCTTCTGCGCACGCATGACATCCCACCACGTCCCCGTCAGTGCCGGTCGCGACAAGCCTGCCGTGGTCAGGCTAAGGCGGGATGACGGCGCAGAGGCGGATTTCACCGATTCCGCTAACCATCGACGCCGTGCGGAGAGGCTGACATGCAGGGGGCCCCGGCGATCGCCCGCCGGGGCCCGTCGCATGCGGCCACCGGAATCAGGGGTGTGCGGCCTTCCACGCGGCGGCCTGTTTACCGAGAATGTCGACGAGATCGCCCATCGCGATGTTGGCGTCGTTGAGGTGGAGGCCCCAGGCCGGGTCCGGCTTGCCCTGCGCCATCACGTCGGAGCCCGGATCGTCGATGCGCGGATCGGCCGGGTCAGCGTTGAACGTCACCCTGAGATAGTGGTGGTTTCCCTCGCGGACGCATTCGGTGGTGGTGAGGCCCGGCGTCTTCACGAACGGGGTGGAGATCTTCCGGCCCCGCACCCATTCCTTGTCGCCCGTGGACCAGTAGGCCCTGGCCTCCGCATTGCCGCCGCCGATGGCGGCCGGATTGACGCACACGGCTTCCATCTCGCCGCGGCCGGCGCCGAACATGGCGTTGGGCGCCGGCGGGATGTTCGACCGGAAGGAGGAGAAGGAAATCACGCAACCGGTCTGCGAAGCCGTCTTGCAGACCGGAATGTGCCTGAATGTGCCGCCCACATCCTGGCCCTTCGGCACGAGGACGGAGAATCCCATCACGATGGCGGAAACCAGCTTCTGCTGGTCGGGCTTGCCATCCACCTTGTCGGCGATGAGGCGCATGATCTGGCCCGAACCCTGGGAGTGGCCGAGGATCACGACGCCGCGTCCCTTGTTCTCGTTCGCGAGGTACCAGGCCCAGGCGTCGTCGATGTCGTTGTTGGCGTCTGTCGGCGCGCCGCGCACGGGGACATTGCCGGCGCCCGACATGCGCGCGCGCAGGGCGCCGAGCGAGAACTGCCGGTACATCGGCGCGAAGAGGCGGCACTGCGACCCCAGACGCGCCAGCTGCGACTTCACCACATTGAACTCTTCCGGTCCGGGGATGAGGTCGGACTGCGTGAACGGATCGAGCGAGACGGTGGGATAGACGTAGAAGCAATCGATCGGCGGATCCGGATTGCGGACGAAGGCTTCAAGCGCGGTGGAGCCGTCCGCATTCACGATGGTCGCGTCGATGTTCACCTCGCACGGATTGCCCGGAAGGCCCGGCCGGCACAGCCAGTTGGCGGCGACGCCATAGTCGGTGCGGCCGTCCGCCGCTGCGGCGGCGGGCGCAGCCGGGGCGGGCGCATTGGGCGTT
>CAZTMG010000035.1:0-4781 GCA_964614815.1 uncultured Rhizobium sp.
CGTCCGTGAAGCGCGCCTGCAGCGCCTCGCCAGCGCCCGCCCATGCGGCGGCAGGCGCTGCAAACGCCGCGGCGACGAATCCCAGCGCGCGCATGACCGACGCCTTGCTCCGGTATCCCCGACGCGCGAGGGCGACCAGCCACGCCGCAAACGGGATGGCGAAAGCCGTCGCGAACGCGCTTCCCCTGATCTGCCAGACCAGCACGGCCCAGCCAACGAGAAGGAAGACCAGAACGATCCACCCGCCGGGTTCACGCCAGTGGCGGCGCAGATACAGGCCGGCGGCGAGCAATCCCACAAAGGCAGCGCCCGCCACGGAGAGACTCATTGCAGGGTCGTCGCCAAGAAGACCCACAAGCGAGCGGGTCTCCGAAATCTGGGCCATCCATAGCTTCGACATGTCTTCGCCCAGCGCGGCGTAGCCGCCGCCAAGACATTCGGGAAACAACCGCGCCAGGACAAACAGACCGACCGCGGAGATCAGCGCCGAGGCGCCCAGCCTGCCGATAAAGGTCCGCCCAAGCGGCTGGGGAAGGCTGGACAGCGCATGGGCGATGCCGCCGCCAATGAGGCCCAAACCGAGGAAGGGCGCGCCCATGGCGTCGCACACCGTCGTTTCCCACTCCGCTGGCGGGACCAGCAGGATGAACATCGCGCCGCTCGTCAGCGCCAGACCAAGCCCCAGCCGTCCCAGTCCAGCCGCGAATTCCGCCGGACGCAGCAGCCACAGCGCGCCGGCGACAACCAGCCCCGCCACGACCAGCGGCGCGCCTTCCGCCGCCGTCGCCAGCGCAAGGCCGAGCGCGGCGCCCGCCCATTGCGCGCGTTCCGGCTTCTCGCGCATGCCCATGAGCCACCAGATGGCGGCGAGCCCGCAGACGATCTCGACATTGTGGTGATCGAAGGATCCCGGCGCGAACTTTTCGGTTGCGGGAAACGCCAGCGCGCCGACGATCGCGCCGATCCATTGCGCCTCGCGCCGCATCCCGTCCGCCGCGCCCAGCTCGCCGGCGATACGCCCCACGAAATACATGAACGCGGCCAGCAACCCCAGCGGCCACAGGAAGGCCATTGCAATCTCGGCCGCCTGTTCCCCCACAAGCGGCGACATCAGAAGGATCGGCCCCGCCAGCACCGCGTCGATCCATTGAGCCCAGTGCATGGGCGTGCCCGCCGGCGGATTCAGCCGGTGCTGCACGTTATCGAACCAGCCTTGCCCCCCCAGCATGTCGCGCACGCGCACCAGACGCATGGCGTTGTCCGGCTCGGCAAAATCCTGGGCCAGGGCCGCCGCTCCCGCGCCGACACAGAGGATGACGGCGGCAAGCGTCCATCCGGACAGCCACGGGCGATGGTCGCCATACCTGCGCTGGAGATCCATGCCCCGCCGCCCTGAAACCGCGGGAATGCTAGCAAGACCGGCTTAAGGCTTTGCAAAGCGGGCGGCCGCCGCAGTCCCGTCACGATTGCCCAAATCAGGCAGCATGGCCGCCCAACGGCCGGCGCAGGCGCACGCCACACCTTCACCTGCGCGGGACACACGCCCGCGCATCGGCCGCCGACACCCTTCCACTTCCGGAAGACCGCGGCCCGGAGGGACACATGATTACCCGCTCGTGCGCGCGTCTCGTCATCCTGTCGGCCATCGCGCTGGCCGGCGCCGGCGCGGCGAACGCCGATGTCTTCCTGAAGATTCCATCCCTTCAGGGCGGCGCAACGCAGCGCGGCTTCGAAGGCCAGATCGAGATCGCCGGCGCCAGCATGAGCATCTCGAGCTGGACGCAGCCCGACCCCAGCGGCGTCGGCGACACGGTTCGCACCGCCACGGCCGGACCGATCTTCATCACCAAGTCGCCCGACCGGTCCTCGCCCAGGCTGACCGCCTACGCCCTCGAGGGACAGCCGCTCGGCCGCATCGAGATCACCTTCACGGACGATGCCAGCAACGCCATCACGTCGAAATGGATCATCGACGGCGCCGAGGTGCGCTCGATCAGCGTCAATCCCGACCCGTCCAACGGCTACAGGCCGGTGGAAAACGTCGAGATCGCCTATGCCGCGATGACCTACCAGTATTTCGATGGCCGCGGCGGGCCGAAGCCCGTGGAGGAAGCCAGGTTCGACGCGCCCGCGGACCAGCTCTTCCCCTTCGACGAAGGCTGTCGGTAACCTTCGTGAACCGGGCCTGCGCCGGCGCCATGAAAGTGGCGCCGGCGGATTCATGGGCGCCTAACCCACGGATGCTATGACGCCGTCTCAACGGCAAGGACGGGTCCATGGCCAAGGCGGCGTTCCACAAGAACCAGAAGGTGTTCGTGAAACCTGTCGGCACCTGGGCCATCGTCGAGAAGGTGCTGCCGCAATGGGTGAAGGGCCTCGATGAGCCGCTGAAGGTTCACTACGATGTCGGCCTCGGCCGCGAGTTCTCGGCCGGCGAACTGGTGGCGGACAGGTCCGCCGCGCCTCTGGACGACCTGGCCGATCTGGACAACTGGCGCATCACCCGGGCCAGAAACCGCTGGAAGGACTCCGGGGAGGCGCCCCACCATCCCTATCCGGGCACCTTTCCTGTCGTCACGACGGATGAGAAGAACTGGGGCGGATGGCGCGTGCCGAGCGCGGAGTATGACCGCGACCCGGAACGCATCGAATTCCAGGCCCGCATCATCCAGGCCGCGCCGCACCTGATGCGCATCGCCAAGGAGCTCGCCCAGTTCGGCCGCAACCATGGGGACGACATGCCGGCGGAGCTGCTGGCGCTGTCCAAGACGTGCACCGCCCTGCTGCGGCGGATCTACGACACGCCCGGCGACATTCCCCTCCCGGCGCAGGCGGCGGAATAGCGGTCCGGCGCGGCGCCCGCCCCTGTAAATCGCCGCCCGCGCCCTTTATCTTGGCCGGAAACCCTGTAGGCATTCCGGGCCGCAGCGATCCTTGCGGCGCGACCAGACCCGAGCGTTCCGATCATGCGCACTGAAACGCCGCCTGCCGTCCGGCTTTCGGACTATCGCCCCTATCCCTTCCGGATCGAGGGCGTCCGGATGCTGTTCCAGCTGCACCCGACCGACACCCGCGTGGTGACGGAGCTGGCCGTTGTGCGCACGGGCGCCGGCGACCTCCGGCTCGACGGGGAGAAGCTCAGGCTGGGGTCGATCAGGCTCGACGGGGCGCCGCTCCCGCCGGATCGCTATGCGACGGACCACGAGAGTCTGACGGTGTTCGATCCCGGCGACGCGTTCACGCTGGAGATCGAAACGCACGTCTCTCCGGATACGAACACCGAGCTTTCGGGGCTGTACACGTCCGGCGGGCGTTTCTGCACGCAGTGCGAGGCGGAAGGATTCCGGCGCATCACCTACTATCCCGACCGTCCGGATGTGCTCGCGCCGTTCTTCGTCCGGATCGAGGCGGACAAGGCGAGATATCCCTACCTGCTTTCCAACGGAAACCCGGGTGCAGCCGGCGATCTCGAAGGCGGACGCCACTTCGTCGAGTGGACGGATCCGCATCCCAAGCCTTCCTATCTCTTCGCCCTTGTCGGCGGGGCGTTCGACGTCCTGCGCGACGACTTCACCACGCTGTCGGGGCGGGCCGTCAAACTCGCCATCTTCGTCGAGGAGGGCGATGCGCCCCGCGCGCAATACGCCATGCATTCCCTGAAGGCGGCGATGAAATGGGATGAGGAGGTTTTCGGGCGGGAGTATGACCTGGACGTGTTCCAGATCGTCGCCGTGCGCGACTTCAATTTCGGCGCGATGGAGAACAAGGGCCTCAACATCTTCAACGCGGCGTATGTGCTGGCCGATGGCGCGACCGCCACGGATGCCGATTTCGAGGCCATCGAGAGCATCGTGGCGCACGAATATTTTCACAACTGGACCGGCAACCGCATCACCTGCCGGGACTGGTTCCAGCTCTGCCTGAAGGAAGGCCTGACCGTCTATCGCGACCAGGAGTTCTCCAAGGCGATGCGTTCGCCCGCCGTCACCCGCATCAAGGAGGTAATCCGCCTGCGCACGCGGCAATTCCCGGAGGACGCCGGCCCGCTGGCCCACGCCGTGCGGCCGGACGCCTATGCGCGCATCGACAATCTCTACACCGCGACCGTCTACGAAAAGGGAGCGGAGCTGATCCGGATGCTGCGCCTCATGATTGGCGATACGGCGTTCTTCCAGGGCATGACGAACTATTTCGACACGCAGGACGGCAAGGCGGCGACGATCGAGGACTTCATCGCCGCCTTCCAGCCCTATACGGGCCAGGACCTGAAGGCCTTCGCCCGCTGGTATTCGCAGGCCGGAACGCCTGCGGTAAGGGCCGCCGGCAGCCATGATCCCGACAGGCAGGCGTATCGCCTGACGCTGACGCAATCCGTGGCCCCCACGCCCGGCCAGCCGGTGAAGGCGCCGCTGCCCATTCCGCTGCGCGTCGCCCTGTTCGGAGACAATGGCGCGAAGCTGGAGACCCGGCTGAATGGGGGCGAACCGGCAACGGATCACGTGCTGCTGCTTGATGCCGCCTCGAACGAATATGTGTTTGGGGAAGTTGCCTCTCCGCCGCGCGCCTCGATCAATCGGGGCTTCTCGGCGCCGATCCGGCTGACGGATGACATGGGAGAGAAAGACCGCGCAGCTCTGGCCGGGGCGGATGACGATGCGTTTGCCCAATGGGATGCGCTTCAGGCGATCGCCAGGGCGATCATCCTGGACGCCGTGCGCGGAGGGGCGCGCGCGGCCGACAGGAACTTGCGCGGCGCGTCGATGCTTTCCATGTAGATCAGG
>CAZTMG010000035.1:4791-18337 GCA_964614815.1 uncultured Rhizobium sp.
AGCATTCGTCGCAGCCGTGAAGAATTCCGTGCAGCGGGCGGCGGACAAGGACCCGGCCTATGCCGCGCTCCTGCTTTACCTGCCGACCGTGGGCGAGCTTGTGCTCGATGTGAGGGAAGCAGATCCCGGCGCCATCCATGATGTTCGCACGCAGCTGCGCATTGCGATCGCCGGGGCGCTGGAATCCATGCTGCTGGGCGTGCTGTCAAAGCCGGAGCCCCAGTCATTCGATCCCTCGGCCGCCTCCGCCGGCCGCCGCGCATTGCGCTCGTCCGCATTGTCCCTGCTCTCCACGCTGGGCGGCAGGCACGAGGCGCTGACGGCCGACATCTACCGCGCCGCACCGACCATGACGGAGTCTCTCGCCGCCCTGACCGCGCTCTCGAACATCGAATCCGGCGCGTTCGACTCGGCCCTCGCGGATTTCGAGGCCCGATGGTCCGCCGCTCCGCTGGTAATGGACAAGTGGTATGGCGTGCAGGCGATGTCGGTCCGCCAGGATCTGCGCGAGCGGCTGATGAAGTTGATGGCGCGCCCGGACTATGACCTGCGCAACCCCAACCGCGTGCGGTCGCTCGCCGCCTCCTTCGCGATGAACAATCCGGTGGGCTTCCATGCGGCGGACGGCTGGGGCTATCGGTTCCTCGCAAACCTGGTCCTGAAGGTGGACCCGTTGAACCCGGCGCTTTCGGCGCGACTCTGCACAGCTTTCGAAAGCTGGCGCGCCTTCAGCGCGGACCGGCGGGCGCACGCGCAGACGGAACTGAAGCGCCTGTCGGAAGCCGGACTTTCCCGCAACGCGCAGGACATCATCGCCCGCGCCCTGGCCACACCCGCCTAACCCGCTGCCCGGACTCGGTTTTCCCAGGAGGACTCACCTTCGATTAACGTTAACCGATGGCTAACAACGCCCGGATAGCGTTCCGCAAGGCTTGATGCGACCGGGCAGCTTGCATGTCGGGGACGACGGAAAACGGACTACAGGCGCGCGACTACGCCTTTGCGGCGGCTGACCTTCTCGTCGCCACCGATGCAACTGGCCGTATCATCGAGGCGGACGGCGACGCCTTCCTGCTTCACCACCCCTCGGCGGACCGCCTGATCGGTCGCAACGCCATCGACCTCATCAGCGGCGCGGAAGCCAGCCGCCTGCGTGAGGAGTTGTGGGCGCTCGGACCCGGTCGTCGCATCTGCTGGGAAGATCTGCATTCCATAGAGGGCGGGCGCCGCATCGTCGCCCAGCGCAGTCCCGCCTCGCCCAACAATTTCATCTTCAGCATTTCCTACATGCCCGCTTCGGCCCGCATTCGCGCAGAGCGCGCCGAGGACATACTCGCGGAGCGTTTTCGGGACGCCGTGATGAACGGCCGCCTGATGGCGGCGCGCCAGCCCGTGGTCGAAACCCGCTCGGGAGCCGTCAGCCACTACGAAATCCTGGCCCGTTTCAGCGGCGAGGAGTCCCCGGTGGGCATGATCATGGCGGCCGAGAAGAGCGGCCAGATCGCGCACCTTGACTACATCATGGTGACGGCCGCCGCGGCGCAACTCGCGCGCAATCCCGATCCGCTTCTTCGTCTGGCGGTCAACATTTCGGGCGAGTCCCTTCAGCGGCTTGATGTCATCCGCGAGCTCTGCGCCGCCATTTCCGCACACAGGTTCGAGCGCAGCCGCCTCATCATCGAGATTACCGAGTCCGCCCACATAAGCGACATCGACACCGCCGCACGCGCCGTCGGTCTGTTGCGAGCCCTCGGCGTCGGGGTTTCACTGGATGATTTCGGCGCCGGCTCGGCCTCATTCGGATACCTCCGCGCCCTCGATGTCGATGGTCTCAAGTTTGACGGCAGCTTTCTGCAGCCCACGGAAGCCAATCGACGCGGCCTCGCCCTGATGCGGAACATCGCCCGGATGTGCGCCGAACTCGGCATCTGCTCGGTTGGCGAGCGGATCGAGACCGAGTCGGATCGCCGTCTCCTGATCGAGGCCGGCGTGAAATACGCGCAGGGCTATCTCTACGGCCGCCCCGCCATCGACGAGACCTTCTTCAGTCGCGGCTCACTCGCCCTGCGCAGCGCGGCCTGACCCGAGCCGCCAGGATTCCATCCGATAAACAAGCACATGTCGCGTTCGTCGCGGTGCTGGATCCAGCCTTGTTGCGCCTGCGAAGCGATGGCTCACAATTAATGTCATGTTAACCCTTTCGCAGCGTTTCGACTCCAGAACTGGTAAGTTCGAATTCGCGAGCGGGGAGAGCTTTGGCGAGGAGGCTTGGCCAGGGAAAGGGGGCGGATGCGCCTGTGTCAGGAACGAAGCCGCAAGGCGCGGTTCCCCTTGGCATGCTCAGCCTTCTCCTGCTTGCTTTTGGAGGCTCGCTCGCACTCAAGGCATTCGAGGAGCGCCAGTTTGCGGACAGTGCGATCCTGACCCAGCAAGCCCGCGAAGCCGACACGGTTGCAGGCCATGTCCGCGCCGAACTGATCGCTTCGCGCGCCCGGATGGAGGGTCTGCTGCAAAGCGGCGCCTCTCTCGAATCGATCCGCCGCAACGCCGGCTTCAACGCCGTGAGCGAGCGCGCCCCGCCGGAGGGGGCCTGGGCGCAGCTGGCGGATGACGACAGCATCCGCGTCTTCACGCAGGCTGCAGATGGTCGCTGGATCTCGGGCCTGCGAGACAAGACGTCGCTTCTGCCGGAGGCCCGCGACGGGCGCGCCTTTCACCTGATCGATCTCGGCAGCCTGCCTCTTGCCGCTCGCTTCGAGACCGTGAATTTCGAACGCTCGTCCGTCGCATGCTCGCCAATCGGAGATTCCGGCATCGCAGCCTGCGTCTTCCGTCCGGCGCCGCTCTTCGGGATCGGCGATCTCAACCGCCTTGTCATCTACGGGCTCCTGCTCACGGCGCCCCTGCTGGCAGTCTTCGGTCTGGTGGGCGTGATCCGTCGCCTCGAGCGCGAGAAGTCGGATGTGCTTGCGCGCATTCCAACCCGGACGGACGTCGACAGGCGCACACTGGGCAGCTTTGAAGTCAGCGGCGTATTCGGGCTCTGGCGGTGGAATCCCCAGACCCAGCTCATCACCATTGGCCCAGAAGCCTGCGCCCTGCTCGGCGCCAATCATGATGGCGACATGACGCTGGACGAGTTCACGGCCAACGTGAACGAGGACAGTCGCCGCCGCGTCCTCGACGCCTTCGAGTCCGCCAGCGCCAACCGCCCGGTCAATCTCACCTTCCGGGGCGTAGGCCGCGCCGCCGGCCGCCATTTCGAGCTGCTGGGCGACGCCGGCGACGGAACGGTCTCCGGCGCCCTGCTCAATGTCACTGACCGCGTCGAGGCCCAGAAGGCATCCCGTCGCGCCGAGGAGCTCGCCCGCACGGCGCTGGACGCCCATCCCGGCCCGTTTGCCCTGTGGGACAGCCGGAAGCGGCTCACCCACTGGAATGCCGCGTTCGGCCGAACCTTCAATCTCGACAGGGATGTCCTGCACGCCGGCGCATCCTATGATCTCGTCATGGCGGAGCTGGCCAAGTTCGTGCGCGTGGAACGGCCGCTGGGGGATGACGTGAATGCGCGCGAGATGCTGCTCCTCTCGGATGCGTGGATCCGGCTGGTCGACCGGCGCACGGCGTCGGACGGGCTCATCACGGTCGGTCATGACATCAGCAATCTCAAGCGTCAGGAAGTCAGCCTGCAGCGGAGCGAGCGCCGTCTTCGCGCCATGGTCGAAGAACTGCAGCGCGCCAAGGGCCAGGCGCAGGAACTTGCTGAGAAGTACGCAGAAGCGAAGACGCGCGCCGAACGCGCAAGCCAGGCCAAGGGGGCCTTTCTCAGCAATATGAGCCACGAGCTGCGCACGCCCCTCAATCACATCAACGGCTTCGCCGAGATGATGGCCAGCGAGATCTGCGGCCCCCTCGGCAACGACCGCTACAGGGAGTACGCCGAGGACATCGTGCAGGCCGCCAAGCATCTCGAGGAGATGATCAACGACATTCTCGACATGTCGAAGTTCGAGGCTGGAAAGATGCGCCTTTCCGCGGCGCAGATCGACCCGGTCGACGCCGTGGACGGCGCCGTCAAGCTCACCCGCCGACGCGCTGCCGATCGCGGGCTGTCCCTCGTCTTCGACCCCGATGATGACGTGCCGGAGATCACGGGCGATCATCGCGCCATCAAGCAGATGACGTTCAATCTCATCACCAACTCGATCAAGTTCACCGATCCCGGCGGGGAGATCCGCGTCACGGTCGCGCTTGAAGCCCCTTGGGTCGTGATCCGCGTCAAGGACACCGGGATCGGCATAGCGCCCGAAGACCTGCCCCGCCTTGCGCAGCCCTTCGAGCAGGTCAACACGCCAGAGGCGAAGGAGCGCAACATCAAGGGCACCGGCCTCGGCCTCGCCCTCACGAAATCGTTCGCGGAACTCCATGGCGGCCGCATGACCATTGAAAGCCAGCCCGGCAAGGGAACACAGGTGTCGATCTTCCTGCCTGTCGCCAAGGTCTCACAGGCCACGCCAACGCAAGCAGGACGGACGCGGGTCAGCGAGACGGCCTGATTGCCCGCTAATTCGATGGCTGGGCGACAATTCCGGGTTGTTTCGCGCCTTCAGGCAGCCTTGCAAGAGGCTCGCGCCCGTCACGCTTGTCACGCCCATCAACGCGCTGCACGCGAGCGTTGAACGGCGTCAGCAGCCCAACGGCAGCTGTCGCGCGGGCTTCGGGAGGCATGCCGCCGATGTGACTGATGAGAATGTCTTCGGCAAGATCCTGCAGCTTTTTCTCGCGCAGCTGGAAGATCGCGACGGCATCTCGCAGCTTCGCCTCGTCGAAGGGCTCGGCAAGGGCCGCGTCATACACGCGCTGGCCCGCTTCACGCAGCCGCGCGCGTTCGCCGCTCATCGCCTCCCAGCTGTCCCGCAGCTGCTTGCGAAGCTGGGCTCGGTCAGCTTCCGGCAACTGAGCCCATGCTGCGTTGACGACATCGGAAGTTGGGCCATAGCGCTCCAGCTGCATCTGCACGGTCGGCTCCTGCGGCGGGGCAGGACTGAATGTGCGTCCGACGACGACGCCGACCAGCACCGCGTTCATGACCAGCGAGACAATCAGTACATAGGAGACTGGAGAACGCATGCGCCTAGCGCCCGCTGTCGTCGATGGCGGCCAGGAAAACGGCCCCCGCGCCATTGCCGGACAGTGTCAGCATGGTTGCATAGTCATTGACCGTCGCGACCTTGGGCTCGCCCGCATAGCCGACCGCAAATCCCACCGCGAGCGAGGCCGCCAATGCGCCGCCCGTCGCCCATTTGGGCATCGACCAGATCGTGCGGAAGCCGCTCGCCTGCTGCAGCGCACGCCGGCCGGGCGCGGCCGACAGGATTCGTGTTTCAAGCGCGACGGGAGCAGGCGCATCCTTTTCGCACGCAAGCAGGCGGTCGAATGCGCGCTCGCTCTCCCATACGTCACGGATGCGGTGTGGGGCGACTTCCAGGAAAGCCGCTGCGGCATCCCGCTCGCGCTCGGGCCAGCGGGTCAACTCGGCGCCGTAAATACCGACCAGCTCCATGAATCGCGTTTCGTTCATGTGTCTTATCCTGCCTCCAGCCCGCTCAAGAGGTCGGCCCGCTCGGCGGCAAGTGCAGACTTGAGCGTACGGCGCGCCCGCGACAACAGGCTCTCCAGAGCTTCAACGCTGATGCCAAGGATTTCCGCCGCTTCTATGTTCGAAAGATCCTGATAATAGCAAAGAATGACGGCTGCGCGCTGTCGTGCGGGAAGTTCGTGGAGCGCGTCGCGGACACGTTCGCGCAACTGGCGATTGTCGAGCGCGCGGGTGGCGGAAGCCTGCGGATCGGGCATTTCCGGGGAAATCTCCCCCGCACTGCGCCCTGTGCGGCGCAACCGGTCGAGACAGAGATTGATGGCCACCCGATGCATCCACGTCCTGAATTGCGCCTGGCCAGGCCTCCAGGCCGCGGCGTGCTTCCAGACCCGCAGGAACACTTCCTGCGCGATGTCCTCGGCTTCAGCCAGATCGCCAAGCATTCTGCGGCCAAGACCAACGATACGCGGCAGGTGGCGATGCAGCAATTCAGCCGCCGCCCGCTTGTCGCCAGCGCCTACGCGCTGAACCAGCTCCTCGTCCGGATCCCGCATGGCGCGACCGCCAACTCCGACCTGCGCCGTATCCCGCGTCCTTACCCTGTCGTGAGCCACGGCGTGCATCACTTTATGCATCGCGCCGCAGCTTTTGCCGAGTGTTTCTTGCTTCAGCCACCGACTTGTCAACGCACCAGCCTGGCCTGCGTCGTGCGTCATCCCGGTTCAACGGCCCGGCGGTCCTCATCCGTCGCAAGCGGCCCCAGCTTCCCTTCCCGCAACGCTGCAACCGCTGCCTGAACCTGATAAAGTTTCGCTGCCACCGTTGAAAACTCCTTATGTCCCAGATGATTGGCCAGCCAGGACTTGAGACCCGGCGAAGCCGTCTCGGGATCAAAGTGATCGCCGCTGGCGATTCTCAGCGCTTGCTGCAGATGCAGCTGGAATGTCAGCCCATCAATCAATATGGCGGCTTCAGACGGCGCAAGCCGTCCCGCCGCCGCGAGCGCCTTGACTGCGTCAAGCGATGTCGGCTGCACGGCGCCGGGTACGTCTGCCGCCGCAAGCAGGATGGCGTGCTGGATCACGAACTCGATGTCCACCAGACCACCCGGCGCCAGCTTGATGTCCCACGCCGATCTCAGTTTGCGCTCCCGCGCCATGCGGCGACGCATGTCGGCGACGTCTTCGGTAATCTTCGGATCACCGCTTTTTCGCCGCAAGGCATCCCGCGCGAGTTCAACGATGCTGCGGCTAAGTCTGGCGTCTCCGGCGACCGGCCTGATGCGCGTCAGCGCCATGAACTCCCATGTCCAGGCTTCCTCGCGATAGTACCGTTCGTAGGATGAGAGACGCACTGCGACCGGCCCCGCCTTTCCAGATGGCCGCAGCTGCAGGTCCACCTCATACAACGCCCCCTCCTCGGTCGGAGCGGACAGCGCCGCCACCAGGCGCTGGACAAGGCGCGCCGCAAGCGCGCCACTGCCCTCATCGACTGGATCGTAGATCAGCATGAGATCCAGATCGGAAGTCGCTGTGAGCTCGCGCCCGCCGAACTTCCCGAGCGCGCAGATCGACCAGCGACCAATCGATCCGGAAAACCGCGAGAGAACATCCTGCTCGCAAACTTCGGCCAACGTCTTGACGCACGCATCCGCAAGGTCGGCATAGGCAAGTCCCGCATCCGGGGCGCTCACGCCCCCCTGCAACAGCTGATAGCCAATCCTGAAGGCCTCTTCCCGATGGAAGCGGCGGGCCACGTTGAGTTTTGCTTCGAAGCCATCAGCACGCGACAGCTGTGTCTTCAGCCTGCCCTCCCGCGCGCCCGGCGTGTCGGATCTGACGGGCGACCGGAAAGACGGCTCCAGCATCGCATCGATCAGGGCGGGGCGCATCGCAAGGTCGGCGGCAAGCTTTGGCGCATACGCCATCGTCCGGATGATCTCGCGCGTGAGCGCGGGCTCGGCCAGCATAAGCGACATCACCTGTACGCCGGACTTCAGGCCAGAGAAGAACTCAAGGAAACGCTGGAACGCCGTATCCGGCTCGCCTG
This sequence comes from uncultured Rhizobium sp., assembly GCA_964614815.1. GTDB lineage: Bacteria > Pseudomonadota > Alphaproteobacteria > Caulobacterales > Hyphomonadaceae > UBA7672. The sequence continues at coordinate 12,440 of CAZTMG010000035.1, forward strand.
CCCTGGACATGGCCTCCAGCAGGCGGGGGCCCAGCGACGTCAGCAGCTGCTGCGCCCTCGCCGAGCGGGTCGCCGGAATGCTTCCGCGATGCCACTGCTGGAAGACGTGAATGATACGATGGGGATCGCTGAAGCCCATGCGATGAAGCGTCTCGACGGTTCCAGGATCGTCATCGACGCCCGTGAACACCAGATTCCCGGCTTCACCCGAAAGCCGCTCTTCGGTCGCGAACAGGTCGGAGTAGATGCCGTGCACGCGACGACGAACCGTTGCCACATCTCCCTCGAACGATCCGGCATCATCATAACCGCACAGGATGCGGATCGCATCACGCTTCGCGCCAGCCACCGGCAGGCGGTGCGTCTGCTCATCGTTCAACATCTGCACACGATGTTCGAGTCCGCGCAGGAAATCGTAGCTCCCGCACAGGTCCGCCGCGATCTCGGGCGCAACCACGCCAGTCTCCACCATCGCAGCCAGCGCCAGCTTCGTCTGCGGCGCCCGCAACGCTGGAATGCGGCCGCCGAGAATCAACTGCTGTACCTGGGTAAAGAACTCGATCTCGCGAATGCCGCCGCGGCCGAGCTTTACATCGAAGTCCGGCGAGGCCAGTTCCGCATGCCCGCCATGAGCGTGAATCTGGCGTTTGATGGAGTGAACGTCGGCTATGGCCCAATAGTCGAGATGCCGGCGCCAGACATAGGGCGACAGTTCTTCGAGATAGGTTCGGCCCGTCGCCATGTCGCCGGCGCAGACGCGCGCCTTGATATGCGCCATCCGCTCCCAGTTCTGGCCAACGCTTTCGTAGTATCCAAGGGCGAACTGCGTCGAAACCGCCGGAGCTGTCGACGCCGGATCGGGGCGCAGGCGCAGATCCGTCCGGAAGACATAGCCGTCAACTGTCCGCTCATCGAGCAAACGAACAAGGCTGCGCGCCACGCGCGTCATCGCTTCCTTTACGCGCATACCCTTGATCGGCAGAACATCGAGATCAAACAGCAGGATCAGGTCGATGTCGCTGGAATAGTTGAGTTCGCCAGCTCCCATCTTTCCCATGGCCAGGGCGAAGAGGCCGGGCATGTCCTGATTGTCAGACTTGCCATCGAACCAGCCGGCCGCCCATCCCTCCCGGATCGCCAGCGTCAGGGAGGACTGCACCGCCGCATCGGCCAACGCGGTCAACCGTTCGAGAACGACATCAAGCGTCCATCCGCCGCTGAGATCAGCGGCTGCGATGGCAAGCTGGGCCGCTTCCTTGGCCCGTCGCATCGTCCGCATGCCGCTCTCGGCGGACTCTCCGGCAGCCTCGCCCATCGCGCGAAGCGCCCGATCGACGACCTCGTCGGGTCCGGCCGTCGTCAACGCCTCAACGACTTCCGGGCGCCGGGACATCATCCGCGCGATATGGTCGGAATACGGGCCGGCGCGTCTCAGCGCCCCGATCCAGTCGCCCCTGTCTGCGATCGGCGTGACGCCCCGGATGTCGAGTCGCTCTGTCATTGCGGGATTCTAGCGGTCCTGCCCCTCCGGTCCACAGTGGCGCCTCAGGCTGCAGGCAGGATCAATGTGGCGGACAGGCCCGGCCGGTCCGGCGTTCCCTCACCATCGCCGAGTCTGAGCCTGCCCGAATGTGCCTCGGCCACGGCAGAGGCCAGACTGAGACCCAGACCGCTTCCCGGCTCGCTTCGCGACTGCTCCAGACGCACGAAACGCTCGATCACCCGCTCCCGATCCTTGGCGGGAATGCCGGGACCCGAATCAGTGACGGTGATCTCGACCTCGCCGGTTGCGGCATGCCGCGCCGACAGACGCACGAAGCCCCCCTTCGGCGTGTATTTCACGGCGTTGTCGAGAAGGTTGGAAAGCGCCTGGGCGATGAGATGACTGTCCGCCATGACGAACAGGTCGGCCTCGGGGTCGTAGGTGAATGACAGGTTCTTGTCCTCGCACACCGGCTGGTAGAGCTCCGCGAGTTCGTCGATGATTCCGCGAAGATCTGTCCGGCGGAACGACCCTGTCGCCCCCGCCTGCACGCGCGAGAGCCGCAGGACCGCATTGAATGTTTCGAGCAGGCTGTCCACATCATCGATCGACTTGGCCAGCGCCGCGCGCGGGCCTTCGTCCGCATTGTCCTTCAGACCGGCCTCCAGCCTGTTTCGCAGTCGCGTCAACGGCGAGCGCAAGTCGTGCGCGATGGAATCCCCGGCCGATCGGGACGAAATCACCAGTCGCTCAAGCTTCGCCAGCATCGCATTGAGTTGCTCGGAGAGTCTGTCGAATTCATCGCCTGAGCCTTGAACGGGCGCACGCCGCGTCAGGTCGCCAGCCATCACGCCTTCCGTCGTCCGCGCCAGCTGCTCCGCCCGCTGCGCGGCAGAACGCGAGATCACCACGCCGCCAATCAGCGACAGGACGAAACCGACAGCGGCGGAGCGCCAGACGACCTCGCTGATCCGCCGGTTCATCTCGCCAAGCTGCCCGACATCATAAGCGACCATCAGCACTCCGCCTTCTGAGAGGCGCGAAATGCGTCCCTCGGCCGAGCGTCGACTGGGCTGACCATCGAGTGTCCGTGCATCATACTCGAACTGCACATCCACCACCTGTCCCGCCGGCGCCGCCGCCGGCAACACGTCGAAGTCGCCGGACAGCTTCTGCCCGTTGCTGTCCAGCAGCAGATAGAAAAACTTGCCGCGCGCCTCCGAACGCTCCGTCACCGCCTGGTTCAACCGGTCCAGCCCGCCCCGATACGCGGCGGACAGTTCCTGAAATTCGGCGTTCAGCTCAGTCTCCGCCTGCCGGCTCATATGGCCTGCGGTTTCATAGTAGAGGTATGCGAGCAGGGAGGCCGAAAACAGAATGAAGATGGATGCATGAAGCAACGCCAGCCGGAACGTTGTCGTCCGGACCAGCGCCGGCAGGCGGCCCATCTTCATGGATCAGGTCTTCATGCTTCGAGGCGATACCCGGCGCCCCGCACCGTGTGCAGAAGCGGCCGGTCGAAATCCTTGTCGATCTTTCCGCGCAGGCGGGAGACATGGACATCGATCACATTGGTTTGCGGATCGAAATGGTAGTCCCACACCTTTTCAAGCAGCATGGTGCGGGTCACGACCTGTCCTGCATGGCGCATCAGGAACTCGAGGAGCCGGAACTCGCGCGGCTGCAGGTCGATTTTCTGCCCGTCGCGATAGACCGTGCGGCCCAGCAGGTCCATCTCCAGTCCGCCCACCGACAGCTTCGTTGTCGGTATGTCGCCCGTCGCCCGGCGACCCAGGGCTTCGACACGGGCCACAAGCTCGCTCGGAGCATAAGGCTTCACCAGATAGTCGTCGCCGCCCGCGTGCAGGCCTTCAACGCGATGGTCCACCTCGCCCAGCGCCGACAGGAACAGGGCCGGCGCGCGTCCGCCAGCATCGCGATACCCCTTCACGACGCTGATGCCGTCCAGGCCAGGCAGCATCCGGTCAACGACCAAAGCGTCATAATCCCCTGTCTTGGCCTGCCTGAGCCCGCTCTCGCCATCGCCGCACACATCGACGACATGCCCGGCCTCGCTGAGCACGCCCCGCACAAAGGCGGCGGCGTCCACGTCATCTTCAATCAACAGGACTTTCATCACACTATTCCGCGCGAGCAACCTCGATTGGACGAAGGACAGTCAGATCGAAACAACGCTGCTGGTTGCCGCAGCCCACACGCGCAACGACATCCTTCTTTCCTTGTGCGATGGCTTCGGCAACAGCGTCCTGGAACTCCTTGGGCGTCTTCACGGCCTTGTTGTTGATCTCGAGGATGGCGTCCCCAGGATAGATTTCTGCGCGGGCGAACGCCCCCCGCGGCTCGACCGTCACGACGATCAGGCCTGTGCCGGCCGCGCCCACATCGAACTTGCTGGCTTCGGATTCCGTCATCGTCCGGATTGTAGCACCGTCGACCTTGACGTCTGCATCGCTCGGTTTTGGCGGCTTCATGTTGGCCCGGTTTGGATCGAGATCGGTGTTGGCCAGCGCCCGCTCGTCGCGCGCGCGCACGGTCACCCTGATCGTCTGCTCCTTGCCATCGCGAATGATACGGAAACTGTTGGTGGTTCCCGCCAGCAGGCTGCCGACGCGCTGGGTGAGGTGGCGGTTGTCCTTCACCTCCTCGCCATTGACGGCGACGATGATGTCGCCTCGCCTGATTCCGCTGGCCTCGGCGGGTCCGCCCGCCGTCACCGAACGTACGATGGCGCCATTCGGGGATTTGAGGCCCCACGCGTCAGCCAGCCGCTGGTTCATGCTCTGGATTTCCACGCCCAGCCAGCCGCGGACGACCCTGCCGTCCCTGATCAGGGTCTCGGCGATCTGCTTGACGGCGTTGGCCTCGATCGCGAACCCAATGCCGACCGAACCGCCTCCGGTATCGGAGAAAATGGCCGTGTTCACACCAATGACCTCGCCGTTGAGGTTGAAGGTCGGGCCGCCAGAATTGCCCCGGTTGATCGGCGCATCGATCTGGATGAAGTCGTTGTAGTTTCCGCCGAGCAGTTCACGGCCATCGGCAGAGACGATGCCCGCTGTCGCCGTGCCGCCGAGTCCGAACGGGTTGCCGACCGCAACGACCCAATCACCTACACGCGGCTTGTTTTTCGTGGCGAACTCCACGAACGGATAGGTCCCGCTCTTCTTCACCTTCAGCACGGCGAGGTCGGTCTGCTCATCCGAGCCGACAATTTCAGCTTCCAGCTGGTCGCCATTCTTCAGCGTCACGACAACCTCGCGCGCATTCTCCACCACGTGGTGGTTGGTGACGATGTAGCCGTCCGCCCGAATGAAGAAACCGGAACCAAGCGCATTGCCTTCGCGGTCAGTCTCCGGTCCGTCCCGGTCATCTCCGCCCCCCTGCTCGCCGAACTCGTCCTCATATTCGTCGAATCCTGGCAGGCCGCGGAACGGGTTGAAGGTGCGGTTGCGGTCAGACACCTTGATCTCTGTCGTAACCGATACGCTGACCACGGCAGGGCTGACCCGTTCTATGAGGTCGGCGAAGCTCATGGGCGCGCCAGACGGCGGCGATACGGCGATCGGCTTCTGCGCGGCCGCCACAGGAGCCAGCGAGGCTGCGGCAAGGAGCGCTGCAGAGAGTCCGGCAGCCATTCCCAGCCAGCGCGTCCGGACCGTTCCAACTTTCATCATTCGCTCTCTCTTTGCCTCCGCCCGCGCATCGTCATGCACGCCGCCAGATTCCTGAAACCGCAGGCTGTTAACCTGGGAGCCAGCCAGATCCGCGCACCTGCGTGGACCCGTTCAGGCAATCAACCGGACCGTTGACGGCAGGGTCCTGCCGCACCCGGGCACGGGTTGATCTTGCCTTACTTTAAGGCAAACGTGCGGCGACGCCAGAGCCGCAAAGCCCGGATTCCAGCTGACTCTGGAGAAAACGGCCCATATCAGGCTTGGCCGTCGCCACGGTCGTCCGGCAGGGGAGCAAGGTCTTTCCGCCGCCTTCCAAAGCTGCGGATAGCCATGAATCCCCCTGCCGCCAGCAGCAAGGCGAATGGAAATACCCACAACAGCCAGTTCGAAGGCCGGAAGGAAACAAAGCTTCCATAGCGTTCGACGAAGTAATCTCGTACCTGGGCGTCACTCCGGCCTTCCGCCACCAGCTGGCGAATCTTCCGTCGCGCGTCGACCGCCATGTCCGCCGTCGATTGTGACACCGGTTCGTTTTCACAGACCGTACACCGCAGCTCGCGCATCAGCGACTGCGCCCGCGCCTCAAGCGCCGGATCGGCCAGCGGCGCTTCGGCGGGCTGGGCCGCCTGCAGCAGCAGGGCCAGCACGGGCGCGATCATGCCGGCGCTCCCGCCACAGGCGCGTCGGCATCGGCAGGCGGCGCCGGCGCCGCCTGCTCCG
>CAZTMG010000036.1:0-6234 GCA_964614815.1 uncultured Rhizobium sp.
CAGAAGAGGGGAAGAGACGGGCGCCGAAGGCCGGCAATCGCGTGCGTGTCATCCCGTTTCCATCCCCGGGCGCCCCTACGAGATCAGCTCGATGTCGCGCCAGAAGCGCGCCTTGAGCTGGCGTTGCTCGTCATAGTGGGAGCCGTTCATCTCGGCCTTGTTGGCCGACAGCTGCACGATGAAATTGTCCGCGAGATAGCTGTCCTCGGGGAACAGGATGGCCGGACGCCGCTCCAGAACCCTGTCCACCTTGCTCTTGATGGCCACCTGCTTGCCGATGCGCTGCGCCGTGCAGCTCTGCTGGACGCGGATATAGAGATTCCCGTTAAGGGGTCCGCAGATCTGCTCGTTCTCGAACACGCATGTGTAGGTGTTCTTCACGGGCGTCGGCGTGAAGGTGATGCGGCCCGAAATCTGGCAGTCCTCGGCGAACTTCGATGTGTCGAACAGCCAGTCGCCTGCAATGTCGTCGGCCGCGGCCGGGGCCATCCCCGACAGCGCGGCGGCGCATCCGAGGATCGCCGCCATCCGGCGCAGCGTCCCCGACCGCGTCATATCATCTCGACCGGAACCGCGACGTCCCCGCCCACGCGGAAGCGCGGCGCCCTTTTGGGCGGTCCGAGCGCCAGCATGGCGTCGATCGCGGCCTTCGCCCGCACGCGGATGTCCTCCGGCACGGTCACCTCGTGCTTCATCGCGACCAGCGCATCGTAGATGTTCTCCAGCGAGATGCGCTTCATGTGGGGGCAGAGATTGCATGGCTTCACGAACTCCACGCCGGGATTGTCCGCGGCGACGTTATCGCTCATCGAACACTCGGTCAGGAGCACGACCTTCCGGGCGTCCGATTCCCTGACATAGCTCGACAGGGCCGAAGTTGACCCTGCAAAATCGGCTTCTTCAAGGACATCCGGCGGACATTCCGGGTGCGCCAGCACAATTGCGCCCGGATGTGCGTCACGGATTTGCCGCACATCCTCGCCGGTGAATTTCACATGCACCTCGCAATGCCCCCGCCAGGCGATGATCCTGATATCCGTGTTGGCGGCGACGTTCCGGGCGAGGAACTCGTCCGGAACCATGATCACCCTATCGACCCCCCATTCGGCCGCGATGTGCTCCACCACCTGCGTGGCGTTGGACGAGGTGCAGGTGATGTCGCATTCGGCCTTCACCTCCGCCGTCGTGTTCACATAGGTGACGACCGGCAGGTTCGGATATTTCGCGCGGATAAGGCGCACGTCCGCCCCGGTGACCGAGGCGGCCAGCGAACAGCCTGCCTGCAGGTCCGGGATCAGCACCGTCTTGTCCGGGCTCAGGATTTTCGAGGTTTCGGCCATGAAGTGCACGCCCGCCTGAACGATGACCTTGGCGTCCGTCACGGCGGCTTCGCGCGCCAGCTGCAGCGAGTCCCCGCGGAAGTCGCCCACCAGCCGGAACACGTCCGGCGTCATGTAGTTGTGCGCCAGGATGACGGCTTGTCTCTGCATCTTCAGCTTGTTGATGTGGAACACGAGGGGGGCGATGGCGGGCCATTCCATCGGCGTGATGAAGTCCTTCACCTGTTCATACAGATGGTCCGTCGCGGCTTTCACCTCAGCGTCGTGGGCAAGCCCCCGCAGCGCCGCGGCAGAGGGGCGAAGACGGGCCGCCGGGATATCGCAGCCGTGTCCGAACTCGATCACGCGTGCCATGAGGGACCTCCTCCCTTGTGCTCACTGTGAGCATAAGATGGTCCCGAAAAAACGCCGTTCAAGCGAACGGTCGTGGGTCTGGATCAGGACTGCTTAAACTCAACTTGAGCATAACTAGGGTGTCACACCTTCCGCCCTGAGTCGAGGATTAAATTGACTGTGCGTTGTCGCCTCCCTCGGTCGCCCCGCGATGGAGAGGCGGCAGGCGCGCCATCCGTCCCGGCCATGCAACGGGTGGAACACGCAAGCCCCCGGACCCTGCCCGGGACCTGCATGAATCCGGACGGGGACGAGGCGCGTCCTCAAGAAGTCCAGGCGCTTGCAGCGGTCCGTGCACACAGGTCCGGTCGCGGACACGCGCGCTGACCACATCCTTCGAGACGCACGCATGACAGGAGAGGCGATCCCGCTCCAGGGGCCGATGGTCTCGGGCGGCCAGCGCGATCGCGCCTGCTTGCCTGACGCCCGGATTTCCGCTCCACAGAAGAGGGAGGGCCTCATGAATTTTTCATCCGACACCGCCGCACCGGCGCATCCGGCCATTCTCGAAGCGATGCTCGCCGCGGCGAAGGGTCCTGCGCCCAGCTATGGCGCAGACCCGTGGACGGCCGCCGCGCGCGCCGCGCTGCGCGAGGTGTTCGAAACGGATGTCGAGGTCTGGCTCGTGTCCTCCGGCACGGCGGCGAATGCGCTGGCTCTCGCCACGCTCTGCCCGCCCCACGGCGCCATCCTCTGTCATGAGGAAGCGCATATCGAACGCGACGAGCGCGGCGCCCCCGAATTCTTCACCGGCGGCGGCAAGCTCGCCCTGATGCCCGGCCAGCATGCCCGCATCGACCTGTCGGCCCTGCGCGCGAGGCTCGCCGCCAACCGGCGCGACTTCGTGCACGAGACGCCGCTGCACGTCCTCTCGCTCTCGAATCTCACCGAAAGCGGCGCGGCCTACCGGCCGTTCGAGATCGCCGAACGGGCCGGACTTGCGCGCGAGGCGGCCCTGGCGGTCCATCTCGACGGGGCGCGGCTCGCAAACGCTCTCGTTTCCACCGGCGCAACGCCCGCCGAGATGACCTGGCGCGCCGGCGTCGATGTCGTCTGCTTCGGCGCCACCAAGAACGGCGCTGTCGGCTGCGAGGCGATTGTCCTCTTTGGCGCCGCGCGTCAGCGCATTGGCGACCTGATGGTGCGGGCCAAGCGCGCCGGTCACATGCCGCCCAAGATGCGTTTCCTCGGCGCGCAGATGGCGGCCTATCTCAAGGACGGGCTCTGGCTCGACCTCGCGCGCCGCGCCAACGCTTCGGCGACCCGTCTTGCCGCCGCCCTGACGGCTGCAGGCGCCGAGCTGGCTCACCCGTGCGACGGCAACGAGGTTTTCGTGCGCCTTCCGCACGGGCTTGCGGATCGTCTCGTCGCGTCCGGGGCCGCCTTCTATCCGTGGATCGATGGTTCGCACCGCTTCGTCTGCTCCTGGGCGACCGAGCAGGCCGAGGTCGAGGCATTGGCGGCGTGTCTCCGCAATCGGTGAAATTTCACCGATCGGCTTGACGCGCCCTCGACCTTGTTCTGGCAGGCTCTGCGGGCGCTTGATCTCGAAGAGCGATAAAGACGGTTGGGGTTCCCGTGCGCCTGTCAGGCCTCCGCAGCATCTTCCTCGGCGAGGTGGACATTCCCGCCGGGCATCGCAGCGCCGTCAGCGCCGCACGTCGCCGGGCCTTCCACGCCCTTGCGCCCCTTGCAGCCGTGTATTCTCTCCTCAACGCGGTCGTTCTCACGATCGCCTTCTGGAACGAGCCGGCCATGCCGTTGGCGGTCGTCTGGTGCTATACCAGCGCCGTCCTCATCTTCATCCGCCTGCGCGAGGCGCGCCGCCCCGAAGGCGAAATCGACGGCAGGATCGAGGATGGCCGCATCGTCCGCTACACCCTTTTTTCCGGCGCGCTCTGGGGCGCCATCATCGCCGCCCTGATCGCCTCCAGCGGCCCCGGGCAGGACCTTCTTCTCGGACTCTTCACCGCCGCCATCCTCTGTGTCGGCGCGCTCCTGCATTCCAGCTTCCCCGTCGCCTCGCTGGGCTATTCCCTCCTCATCGGCGCCGGCGCGAGCTTCGGCATCCTGGTCGACAATCATGCCTGGTCGGTGAACGCCGTCATCCTCATCGTCGCCGGCATCATGGCGCTGCAGCGCTTCGCCGCGGCCACCTCCGCGGCCGACACTCGCCGCCATCTGGCGACCTTTGCGATGCAGGAAGCAAAGGACACGGTCGATCTTCTCCTCCACGACTTCGAGGCGCACTCCGCGGACTGGCTCTGGCGGGCGGACGCCCATGGCCGCCTCGCACGACCATCGCAACGCTTTGCCGACGCCGCCAATCTCCCCATTGACGTCCTCGAAGGCGGCAGCCTGTTCGCCCTCTTCGCGCCGGAGTCCGCCCGGCATCTCCAGGACCTGCTGCACCAGCGCAAGTCCTTCCGTGACGAGGTCCTGCGTGTTTCCATCGGCGGCCGCGATGGCTGGTGGACGATGAGCGGACAGCCCACAGCCGATGGCGGCTGGCGCGGCGTCTGCTCGGACATCACTCGCTCGCGCGACGCGGAGGCGCGCATCGCCTATGTGACCGAATACGACTCGCTGACCGACCTGCCGAACCGCGCCATGCTGATCCGCCAGCTCGAGATCGCCCAGCAGGCCATCGAATCGAACCAGGAAGGCTTCGCGCTGTTCGTGATCGACATGGACAACTTCAAGGCGCTGAACGATACGCAGGGCCACCCCGTGGGCGACGCCTACCTGAAGGTCGTGGCCGGGCGCCTGCGCGACAGCGTGGGGGAGGGCGCCTTCCTCTCCCGCCTGGGAGGCGACGAATTCGCGGTGCTTCGGCGCGACATCACGGCCGATGAGGCTGGCGAACTTGCCGACCTTATCGTCGACGCCCTGCTGGCGCCGGTCAGCCTCAACGGTCGGGAGATTCTGGCCAGTGGCAGCGTCGGCGTCGCATTGGCGCCGGACCATGGCGCCGACCCCGCGGTCCTTATGAAGAACGCCGAACTCGCCCTCTATCGCGCCAAGGCCCAGGGCCGCGGCTGCGCGCGGTTCTTCGAACCGGGGATGGAGGAGGACGCCCGGGTCCGCGCGGACCTGGAGACCGACCTGCGTTCCGCCCTCGCCGCCGAATCCATGGATGTCTACTTCCAGCCGCTGGTGAACACGCGGACACACAGGGTGTCGGGCTACGAGACCCTGCTGCGCTGGAACCGGCCCGGCCACGGCCTTGTCTCGCCCGCTCTCTTCATTTCCTGCGCGGAGGAAACCGGCGTCATCGTGCCGCTCGGCGAATGGGTGATCCGCAAGGCGATTGCGGAAGCCGCGCAATGGAAGGACGACGTGACGGTGGCTGTGAACCTTTCGCCGGCGCAGATGAAGAACCCGTCCCTGCTGTCCACCGTCGTGAGCGCGCTTGCCGCGTCGCAGCTGCATCCCAGCCGACTTGAGATCGAGATCGTCGAGAGCGTCCTGATGGACGAGACCGAGCACAACATCCGCACGCTTCACGCCCTGCGCGAACTGGGCGTCAAGATTGCGCTGGACGACTTCGGAACGGGGTATTCGTCGTTGAGCTACCTGCGGGCCTTCCCGTTCGACAAGATCAAGATCGACCAGCGTTTCGTGCGCGACATCGACACATCTGTCGAAAACCAGGCTATCGTTCGGGCGGTCATCTCGCTGGCGCGCGACCTCGGGATGCGGGTCACGGCCGAAGGCGTCGAGAACGAACAGCAAGCCAGCATGCTGGCGGCGCTCGGCTGCACGGAGGTGCAGGGGTATCTCTACAGTCGCCCCATTCCCGCCTCCGAAATTGAGCGCAAGGACGACCCGCCCGGATCGAACGGCAACGTGCTTCCTCTGCGTCGCCGCGCCTGACGGACCCGCCCCCTCGCCGGGATCGGTGAACGGTCAGGCGAATCTTCGTCCCCGCGCTTGCCTCGGGACGAGTGGAAAGCGTAAAAGGAACCCCGGGTTCATGATGGGGACTTGGGGGGGTGCTCTGCCTGATGGTCAGTGGGACGACGGCGGCAGGTTCCCGCCGAGCGATAGTTTGCGTCGCGCGCGGGCCGATCTGCTTGAACGCCGCCTTCGCGAGGCGCGGGCTTTCGGCGAGGCAAGCGAACTGCTCTCGACGCAGACGCCGGAATTCAGCGCACGCGGCGGCCTGACGCCCGGGCAGCGGCTGACCGGATGGTTGCTGCTCATCTGCTGCGCCGTGTGGCTGTTCGCAGATACCCGCCCCGCGGCCAGCACATTCGCAGCGCTCGTCGCCGCAGCGTTCGTACTCATCATCTCGCTGCGGCTGTTCACCGCGACAGCAACATTGTCGATGAAGCGCCGGAAAGCTGAACCGCGCCTGACCAATGATGCGCTGTGGGACCTGACGATCCTTGTCCCGCTCTATCGCGAGGCCAATGTGGTTTCGGATCTGGTCGCGTCCATCCTGCGTCTGGACTATCCGGCCTGGCGGCTGGATGTGAAGCTGCTGGTCGAGGCGGAT
>CAZTMG010000036.1:6244-18305 GCA_964614815.1 uncultured Rhizobium sp.
AAACCATCGCTGCAATTCGGGCCCTTGACCTGCCGGTCCATTTCGAGGTGATCCCGGTTCCGCCCGGCGAACCGAGAACGAAGCCCAAGGCGTTGAACTATGGGCTCGCGTTTGCTCGCGGCAAGATGGTCGCCGTGTTCGATGCGGAGGACAGGCCGGCGCCCGAACAGCCGCGCGCGGCCATGCAGGCTTTCCTCAACGGTCCGGCAAACCTTGCCGTCGTGCAGGCGCCGCTGCATATCCACAATGCCGGCGCGCCAGTTCGCACTGGAATATGCCATCCACTTCCGCGTCTGGCTGCCGACTCTGGCCAGGATTGGCGCGCCGCTCGCCTTGGGTGGAACAAGCAACTATTTTCGGCGCGATGTGCTGCAGCGGGCTGGCGGGTGGGATGCCTGGAATGTGACCGAGGATGCTGACATCGGCTTGCGGCTCGCAAGGATGGGCTGCACGGCGCGAATGATTGAACCCGAGACGCAGGAGGAGGCGCCCACGCGATGGAGGCAATGGCGAAACCAGCGGACGCGCTGGATGAAAGGCCACTTGCAGACATGGCTGGTGCTCAACCGGAACCCCATCCGAGTCATGCGGGAAATGGGACTCGCGAAGTTCATGATCACCCAGCTGACGCTTGGCGGGGGCCTGCTCGCCTCGATGCTGCATGCGCCGCTCTATCTCTGGATCGCGGCCAGCCTGGTCTATTTCCACAATCTTGAGCCGTGGCACGTGGCCTTGTTCGCCCTTGGCGCGGTGAGCGCGATTGCATCCGCGATCGCTGCGCGGTCCGGGCTGGCGAACATTCCGACGCTGCTTGGACTTCTGCTCTACTGGCCCATGCAGTCCTGGGCGATGATGCGGGCGCTGGTGGAAATGAAGCTGAAACCGCATTTCTGGGCCAAGACGCCCCATGGGATGGATCAGCCGTCCCGCACGGCGGGCGCGCTCGGACAGACCGCCCTGGACGGCGTGATCCAGCTTGAGCTCCCCTTCCACCGCCCAGCCGATGCGGCAACTCGCCTGTTCGCTGATCGCCGGTGACGGCCTATGCCTGCCGGCATGGATCTTGACTGGATTCTCACGCTTGTGGGCCTTGCCGCGTTTGTCGGGCTCGCGGTCTTCGCCGGCTGGAAATCCGGCCGCCCGCGCAAGGACAGCCTGAATGCGCGATGGATTTCGTGGCCGCTTGTGACAGTCTTCGCCGCGACCGCGGCCATCTTCATCCTGATCCACGTTCTCGGCCTGATGGGCGTTCACACAGGACAGCGCGCCCTGCGTGGCTATCCCATGCCGTGAACTCTTCCCTGCGACCCGCTTGACCCTTGGCGCCCCCGCCTCTAGCCATTTCGCGCACATGGGAGAGACGCATGGCAGATCTTGAGACGTTCCGCGCAGAAACACGCGCCTGGCTCGAGGAAAACTGCCCGGCCTCGATGCGCACGCCGATGTCGGAAGACGAGGTTGTCTGGGGCGGCCGCAAGCAGGTCTTCAAGAACCCCGACTCGAAAGTGTGGCTTGAGCGCATGGCCGCCAGGGGCTGGACCGCGCCGACCTGGCCGAGGGAGTATGGCGGCGGCGGACTCTCCAAGGCCGAGGCCATCGTGCTGGACCAGGAGATGAAGCGGATAAACGCGCGCGCGCCCCTCGCCTCGTTCGGACTGTGGATGCTCGGGCCGGTGCTGCTCGAATACGCCAGCGAGGACCAGAAGAAGCGCTTCCTTCCGGACATTGTTCATGGCCGCATCCGCTGGTGCCAGGGCTATTCCGAACCGGGCGCCGGCTCCGATCTCGCCTCCCTGCAGACGAAGTGCGAGGACAAGGGCGATCACTGGCTGATCAACGGATCGAAGATCTGGACCAGCTACGCGAATCACGCGGACTGGATCTTCTGTCTTGTCCGCACCGATTTCACGAAGAAGCACGAAGGCATCTCCTTCGTGCTGTTCGACATGACTACGCCGGGGGTCGAGACGCGGCCAATCCTCCTGATCTCCGGCTCCTCGCCCTTCTGCGAAACCTTCTTCACCGACGTGAAGGTTCCGAAGGACCAGCTGGTGGGCGCGCCCGGAAAGGGATGGGACATCGCCAAGCGCCTGTTGCAGTACGAGCGCCAGAACATCTCCGCCACCGGCTTCGGCGCCGACCGCAGTTCTGGCCCCAGTCTCGCCGACATCGCCAAGAGGTATGTCGGCGTGAAGGACGGCGTTCTCGCCGATGGCGACCGGCGCGGCCGCATTGCCAAGCAGATGATGTACGAGCAGGCTTTCGCCCTGACCGTCGCGCGCAACACGGAGATGGCCAAGGCGGGAGCGGATGTGGGCCCGGGCACGTCGATCATCAAGTACGCCGCCGCCAAGATGAACCAGACCAAGACCGAGCTGCAGGTCGAGGCCATGGGCTATCAGGGACTCGGCTGGGATGGCGCGGGATTCAAGCCAGGCGAAATCCTGTCCACGCGCGCAATGCTGCGGGCGAAGGGCAATTCCATCGAGGGCGGGACGAGCGAGGTGAACCTCAACGTGGTGGCCAAACGGGTGCTGGGACTTCGCGATCATCAATAGTCCGCAGCGGACCACGGGTCCCGGGAAGGCGCGCGGACCGGCCGGCGCATGCGTCCGGAACGCTCACCGCATCAGGAAGCGCAGCAGCCGTCTTGCGCGCTTGCCATAGGGCGGGGCGAGCAGTGTGGCGGCATTGAAGAAGCCTGTCCTGAAGACGGCGCGCTGGTGTGTGAACCGGTCGAAGCCGGCCTTGCCGTGATAGGCGCCCCAGCCGCTGGCGCCGACGCCGCCGAAGGGAAGGCCTTCCTGCGCCGCATGCAACAGCACGCCATTGATCGTGACCCCGCCGGACTGCGTGCGGTTGAGAACGTGCGACTGCTCCTTGCCGTCCTCCGAAAAGATGTACAGCGCGAGAGGATGCGGGTGCGTGCGAATCCAGTCGATGGCGTCGTCCAGCGTGTCGTAGCCGATGATGGGCAGGACCGGGCCGAATATCTCCTCGCGCACCAGCAGGCTTTCCTGCGGCGCATCGAGGACGATGGCGGGAGCCAGGATGCGGCGGGAACGGTCCGAGGGCGCCGGATGGCGCAGCACCTTCGCCCCCCCGAGTTCGGCTTCCGCAATGGCGGCGGTGAGCCTGTCATAGGAGCGTTCGCTGATGAGGCTGGAATAGTCCGATCCCAGCGTGGGATAGGCGCGTCTGGCCTCCGCAAGGATCTGCTCGCCGACCTCGACGGCGCGCTCGCGCGGCGCGAGGACATAATCGGGCGCGATGCAGGTCTGTCCGGCGTTGATGAACTTGCCATAGGCGATGGCCTTGACCGCCTTTGACATCGAGGCCGAGGGGCAGATGACAGCCGGCGATTTTCCACCCAGCTCGAGCGTGGTGGGGGTAAGGTTATCGGCGGCCGCCGCCGCGACCTTGCGGCCGACGCTGGTGGAGCCCGTGAAGACGAGGTGATCGAAGGGAAGCCGCGAGAATTCGGCGGCGACCTCCGGCCCGCCGAGGACGACAGCGACCTCGTCCTCGTTGAACGTTTCCCTGACGGCGCGCTGCAGGAGGTCGCTGAAGGCCGGAGTGTGTTCGGAGGGCTTGATGATGACGCGGTTTCCGGCGGCGATGGCGTCGACCAGCGGCGCGATGGCGAGCTGCAACGGATAATTCCATGGCGAGATAATCCCGACGACGCCAAGCGGCTCGGGCCGCACGATGGCCGCGCCGGGCCAGAAGTTGAGCGCAACCTCCCGGTGGCTGGGCTGCATCCACCATTTGACGTTCTTGCGTGCGTGGCGGATGGCGGAGACGGCGACCATGGTTTCCAGCAGGTCCGTTTCGAAGCGCGAACGGTTGCCGAAGTCCGACGAGATGGCGCCGGCGAACGCTTCCGTGCGGCTGCGGACCATGTCCTCGAGCTGGTAGAGTCGGTCGATCCGGACGCGGGATGAAGGCGGGCCCCATTTACGCTGGGCGGCGGACTGCAGCGAAAGCAGCCGTGCGGCGTCGGACTGTCTGGTGGTGTGGCCGTCCATGTCGCCGCCATGTCCTCCCTCCCGCAAAATGGCCTGTCGCCGGGCGCAGTGGCAAGCGTTGCCTGATGCCGAATGCCCCGGTTTTTCGTTGCGGATGTGGGGCGGACCAGGCCGTCGTGATCGCGCAATCGCTCCGGGGTCTTGCCGCCTGTCGCCGCGCGTCCTGGCTCGCCCGGGCTGACAGGCGCGGCGTCTGTCGAGATGAGACGGTCCTGCTCCGGCATCCATGTCTCCCGCCAAGCGGGCGGCCTCATCCTTCGAGACGCCGCTGAGCGGCTCTTCAGGACGCGTCTCGCCCCGTCCGGATTCATGCGCCGCTGAGCGGCTCTTCAGGACGCGTCTCGCCCCGTCCGGATTCATGCAGGGCCCGGGGTATGATCGGACGGCGCGCCGTTCATGGCGGAGGCGCGCGCGTCCGGAATGACAGCAGAGCACCCTCGCTGAAGCGAGCGTCAGAAACAAGAAAGACGCGCTTCGAGGAAGCGCGCCTTTCCCATCACTCTACACGTACTCTACATGGCCGATTCAACTACACACACATCGGCCGGCAATGACTTAGGCATACGCCGGAGGCGGAGGCGAGCGCTGGGCGCAGCGCCAACTGCTACCGGCTGTGGGGGACGCATGACGCTTACGATACGCTACGCACGAAACGGGCGCGGAGCCGGATATCCAACTCGACGCGCCCTTTTCCGGGTCAGAAAACAGACCGCCGGATCCGGGGGAGGAGGTCCGGATCCGGGGCCACGCGAAGAAAGCCTCAGGCGGCTTTCCTGGCGGATTTGGCGGCAGACTTCGTCTGGGCTGCAGCTTCCTCGACGACTTTCGGCGTCACGGCGACGACCGTGTCGAACAGGTCGATCTGGGCCTTCTTGGCGACTTCGGCATAGGCGAACAGGCGGGCCGGGAGATCCTGCATCGCAGCCTGCGCGACTTCGCCGGCTTTCCGGGCGTAGGCGGCCGGCTGGGCTTCGGCGGTGAGGAGCGTGGTCGCGTCCTTCGCGGCGTCCTTCATCCAGGCCGTCGTCAGCTCGACATTCTTGTTGAGCGCCTCGACGGCGACTTCACGGTATTTCGCCGTGATGTCGGTGAAGGCTTTCAGAGGCGCAGCATTGGCGAAGTCCGGCATGAATTTCGCGAACTGCTCCATGTTCTTGTTGATGTCGAAAAGGTCGGTCATCGGGGTCATGGCAGGCTCCTGACGGGGTGAGCGTATCGTTGGCAGCCATCTAATGCCGCGGCGCGGCAAAGGCAAGATCATTTTTGCCGCAAGCGCGAAATAAATACCGCGACCGCGAACACGGAGTTAGGGTGACGTTAGGGAATTAACCGTCCGCCGCGTTGCCAACGCTGCGAAACCCAGAACCCAGCCAACCACGAAGCTGAGGCCATAACCGCCGAGCGGAACGGGGTAAGCGCCGAACAGGGGCGCCAGGGCAGTGGCCGCGAAATACCCGGCGAGGGCAAGGCCCTTCCAGCGCAGCTCCGGCGACAGCCAG
Source organism: uncultured Rhizobium sp. (assembly GCA_964614815.1). Taxonomy (GTDB): domain Bacteria; phylum Pseudomonadota; class Alphaproteobacteria; order Caulobacterales; family Hyphomonadaceae; genus UBA7672. The sequence continues at coordinate 11,772 of CAZTMG010000036.1, forward strand.
AGCAGGAGGGGGCTGAGCGCGGCGATGCCGAGCGACATGGCGAGGCCATAGCCGAAGATCTGCGACTGGCCGAAGGCGAGGCCGAAGACGCCCTCGACATGAGGCACAGGCAGGAGCGGATCCGGCCGCATCACGCAGTAGACGATGAGCCCCGCGCCGATGACCAGCGCGGCGAGCGCGCCAGCCTGCCGGAAGGCGAGGCCGAAGAGCACGACGCTGGCGATGACGAAGCCGGCGAGCTGGGAGATGTCCGGCTGGTGCGCGATGACGCCGCCGATGGCGAGGAAGCAGGGGATGGCGAGCCATCTTCGCTTCGGCGTGAAGACGGCGATCGCGAGCAGGAGGGCGAGGGCGGCGGCGTTGAGCTGAACCGGGCCGGCGCCGACCCAGCGGAAGACGCCTTGCTGTTCAGGCCCCCAGAGGCTGGCGCCGATCACCGCAATGCAGAGCACGATGACCGGGAAGCCGAGCCAGCCGCGCGCGGCGGTGAAGGCGCCGATGATGGCGGCGACGAGCCAGGCGACAGGATTGCGGATCCAGATATCGAGCGGGATGCCGGCCCGCTCCATCACGGCCGCGCCGACGATGATGGCGACGAGCGAGCCGACGCAGAACGCCCAGATGGCCGGACGGTGCGAGGCGTCTCGCTGCGGGCGTTCCGGCGGCGGGGGATCGATCACGCGCTACTCGCGGACGTAGCGGCCGGGGGCGGGCTCGAGGCGCGGGGTCGATTGCGGGAAGCTTTCGGCGGCGCTGATCTTCTTGCCGGAGCGCTTGGCGAGCCATGCCGCCCAGTCGGGCCACCAGGAGCCATCATGCGCCTCCGCGCCGGCGCGCCAGGCGTCGAGGTCTTGGCCCGGATCGGCGTCGGAGACCCAGTAGCCGTATTTCATCTTGGCGGGCGGATTCACAATGCCGGCGATGTGGCCGGATTGCGCGAGCACGAAACGGCCGCCGCCCTTGAGGCGCGTGAGGCCCTTGAAGGACTCGGTCCAGGGCGCGATGTGGTCCTTCTCGCAGGCGACGACGTAGTGGGGGATCCTGATGTCGTCGAGGCCGATCCTTTCGCCGTCGATCTCGAAGGCGTTCTGTGCGAACAGGTTGTCGCGGTAGAGCAGCGTCAGGTATTCGCGGGCCATGCGCTCGGGCAGGCGGGTCGAATCCTCGTTCCAGAACAGCAGGTCGAATTTCGGGCGCGGTTCGCCGAGGAGGTAGGCCTTCACGGCAGGGCCGTAGACGAGGTCGTTGGGACGCAGGAAGCTGAAGGTGCGCGCCATGATGCGCTGGTCGAGATAGCCCTTGCGGCGTGCCTCGACCATGATGCCTGACAGGAAGCCCTCGTCGATGAAAGCCTTCATCGGGCCGGGGTCTTCGAAGTCGGTCAGGGCCGTGAAGAAGGTGCAGGACTTGGCGGGGTTTTCCTGTTTCGTCTTGGCGAGCCAGGCTTGCGTCAGGGCGAGCGTGGTGCCGCCGATGCAGTATCCGACGACGTTGACGCCATCATGTCCGTGGAGTGCGTCGACCTTGCGCATGGCGGCGGCGACGCCCTCCTTGACATAGCTGTCCATGCCATAGTCGCGCAGGTCCTCACGCGGGTTCTTCCACGAGACGATGTAGACGGCGAAGCCTTCGTCCACCAGCCATTTCACGAGCGAGGATTTCGGCTGCAGGTCGAGGATGTAGTACTTGTTGATCCAGGGGGGAATGAGGAGGAGGGGGCGGGCGTAGACCTTCTCGGTCGAAGGCTCGTAGCGGATCAGCTGGAAGAGCGGGGTCTCGTGGACCACATGGCCCTTGGTGGTCGCGAGGCTGGTTCCGACCTCGAAGGCTTCGGGATCGGAGAGCGTGACCAGCAGGTCGCCGCCATTGCGCTCGATGTCCTTCACGAGATTCTCGAGCCCCTCGACGAGGGAGCGGCCATTGGTCTCCACAGCCTTTCTCAGCGCGACCGGATTGGACGCGAGGAAGTTGGAGGGCGAGAACATGTCCACCAGCTGGTGGGTGAAGAAGTGGATCTGCTCGGCGTGCTTCGCGTCCTCGCCTTCGGACGCCTGGTCCGCGAGGCTTTCCAGATAGGCCGCCATGATCTGGTACTGGCGCTTCAGGTAGTAGAAGAACGGGTGCTTGTCCCATTCTGCGTCGGCGAAGCGGGCGTCGTCCGCCTCCTCGTGCTTCGGCGTCCGCTGCGCGCCGGACAGCATCGCCTGCGTGAGCTCGGCATAGAGCGCGGTGGTGTTCTGCCAGAACTGGATCTGGGTGTTGAGCGCCTTCATCGGGTTGGCCATCCAGCTCTGCGCCTGGCCCATCGCGGCGCGCAGGAGCAGCGGCTGGCCAGGCCCCTCGACGCCGGGATTGCGGATCTCGCGGCGGGACAGCGCCAGGAAGAGCCGCTGCAGCAGGAAGTTGATGCGCTGGAAATTCTGACCCAGCTCGAACGCGCCGAGGGAGCCCGTCTGGTCGTTCATGTCATGCCCGAAAACGTTTCCTCGCGATTGGTAACACCCCGCGGGAGGCGGTCAAACGCCCTCTCGCGACGGAAATTTCCGCCCGCACGGGCGGGCACGCCGCCGCCTTCGCCGGAGGCGCCGCACAATGTTTTGACGCCCTGCGGCAATTCCGGGCTTCTTGAATCGGAAGGAGCCGTGTAAGGGGCGTCCGGGGGATGCTGCGCCTGCTAACTTTGATCGGTCGGACACTGCGGAGACGCTTTCGCACATGCAGCTTGGCTCCCTCGCTCGCTGGCTGAAACGCGACGCCCCCGTCTGGGAGGGGGAGATGTTCACGGTCGCCGTGGAGGGCGAGGGCCGGGATGTCGTGTTCGTGCACGGACTCGCCGCGTCGCCGGAATGCTGGGAGGAGGCCGGCGAGCGCCTCGGCCCGGGCGTCCGCACGCACAGGATCCATCTGCGGGGGTTTGCCGGCCTGGCCCCGAGCGCCTTCCGCGATCCGATGAACTTCCTGAAGCCGGCCGCCGATGCGCTGGCCGCCTATATCCGCACGCAAGGGCTCGGCCCCGCGGCCGTGGCGGGGCATTCTATGGGCGGGATCGTCGCCCTGATCCTCGCGCGCGACCATGCGGATTCTGTCGACCGGCTCATGGTGGTCGACGTGCCGGCCTTCTTCTCCGTCCTGATCAATCCCTTCGCAACGCCGGGCTCCATGGCGCCTCTGGCGCAGCATTCGCGCCGCACCTACATCGAGAAATCGAAGCTGGATCTGCAAGGCGAGCTGCGCCGGGCGACGGAAAAGCTGGTGAGGGACCCCGCCAGGGTCGAGCGCATCGTGCGCTGGGGCCTGACGTCCGACCGGCGCACGACCGCCGACGTGATGGCCGAGGTGATGGTGACTGACCTGCGCGGAGACCTGCAGCGGATCATGGCGCCGGTCGATGTGATCTATGCCTGGGACCGGGCGAGCCCGATGAGCAAGATGGGTGCGGATCAGGTCTATGCGTCCGCCTATGCGGGGCTGAGGGCTGGCCGCCGGCAGCGCATCGACGAGGCGCGGCACTATGTGATGTTCGACCAGCCCGCGGCGTTCTACGGCGCCGTGCAATCCTGGCTGGCGCGATAGGGTCTGGAAACGAAGAACGCGATTGGACCATGAGCGAAACTGAAACCATCGAGCTGCGCCGCTATCCCAGCCGCAAGCTCTACAACAGGAACGCCTCCAGCTATGTGCGCTTGCCTGAGGTGGCCGAGATGGTGCGTCAGGGCGCCAACATCCGCGTCGAAGACACGGAGACCGGCGAGGACGTGACGCGGCAGGTGCTGCTGCAGATCATCATGGAGCAGGAGGGCAAGGCGTCGGGCGCGATGCTCTCTGCCGAGCTGATGATGGACATGATCCGCCTGCACCAGTCGAAGGCCAGCGAGATGATGACCGGGCTGTTCGAGCAGTCGGTCGCCTTCATCCGCGCACAGCAGGAACAGCTGGCGAGCCAGATGACGGGAGCGATGTCCGGCGCGATGACACAACCGTGGAGCGTATTCGACCCTGCCGCGATGCAGGAGATGCAGCGCGAATACCAGAAGCGCCTCGCCAGCTTCTGGGGCGGCGCCATGCCGGGCATGACGCCGGCCAAACAGTCCGAGGCCGCGCCCGCCAACGACGCCGAGGAGCTGAAGGCCCTCCGCGCGCGGCTCGAAGAGCTGGAGAAGAGGGCCGCGAAGAAGTAGGGGCGCCCACTGCCGTGGCCTGAACGCATCCGGCGACATGTTCGTCTTTGACGATTCCCCGTGACGTCCGGATGAGGCGGTGAACGCCTGGCGCGAGCAGCGGGCCGGCAGGCCCGGTCAATCGGTCACCCGAGTCCCGCTCCGCTTCCTTCAGCAGGTCGTCCAGCGTCATCGGCGGGCGCTTGAACTTTCCGGCGGCGAACAGCGGCGCCTGGTCTGCATAGTGCGGCGAGGCGCCGTCCATGGTGGCCGCGCCGAACTGGTGAATGGTGTCGAGGGTGTAGGACCCATCCGGCGCCCAGTCTGCGATGACGATGTAGGTGTCGCCGGCGCGGCCGGAGCGGAATCCGTCCTTCACGAGATCGCCCGCGACATAGACGGCGCGCAGCGTGTCCGGCCCGCCGTCGAGCGGCCAGGATTGGCGTCCACGTGCGAGGCGGCTGACCTCGCCCCATTCGGGATCGATGCGGCCGGTAGCGGCCTTCAGCTGTCCGGCGACCGTCTTCAGGTTGGCGAGCGCGCGCGTGCGGTCATAGGCGTCGTGCATCTGGCCGCCCATCGTGGCCTGACCCGTGAAGATGGCGAGGGCGGCGGCGCGGTTCGTCCGCCCGGCGCCGCCGTCCCATGACGTGACGAGGTCGAGAAGGGGTCTGAGCTCCGGATCGCCGGAGGCGTCGACCTGTTTCAGGTCTTCGATCATCTTCATGACATTGCTCTGCGGCGAATAGCGGTCGTCCATCTTGTAGGCGATGAATTCCTCGCGCGTGATGGACGCGTCCCTGCCGTAGAGCTCCTGCGCGCGATAGCCGCGATTGGTGAAGTTGGCGTCGACGCCGAAGGAGGCGGGGTAGTTCTCGGGCTTGGGATTGTCGTCCGGGCCGGAGGCGAGGAAGGGCGTGTGGTTGGCGTTCACCACATAGCCGGATTTCGGATTGATGACGGCGGGCAGCGCCTCGGCGCTTTCCCAACCCTGCCAGAGCGTTTCGGAAATGTCGCCGGGCAGGACTTTCCTGCGATCCCAGCCTTCGGCGCGCTTCGGCATGTGGGCGTTCCAGAAATACGCGATCGAGCCTGTGGAATCCGCCACGACATAGTTCACGGACGGTATGGCGTTGTACCTCAGCTGTGCGGCGCGCCAGTCAGCGACGGTCTTCGCGGTGTTCATGGCGAGATACTGGTCGAGATATTCGAACTCGCCGGCGCCGGCGAAGGAGATGGCGAAGACGCCGCGCGGCGTGACAAAGACCGGGCCGTGTTCTGACCAGTAACCCATGCGCTCGACGGGAACGAGCGCGCCGTCCTTCAGCACATTGTAGCGGATCGGCTCGCGTTTCAGCGGTTTCCATACGCCATCCATGCGATATTGCGTCGGGTTCTGCGGGTCGTCGACCGTGAGGAGAAAGACGTCATAGACGTCAGGCCGGTTCACCGTGGCGGCCCAGCCGAGACTGGGGCCAGCCCCGTGCAGGATGAGCGGCGAGCCGGGGAAGACGCCGCCGATCATGTCGATGCCTTCTTCGGATTTGAGGCGCGCCTCGTACCAGGCGACGGTTCCTGTGTAAGGCTGGTGCGAGTTGACGGCGAGGCGCGTGTGGCCGTCGGCGGACCGGACGGGCGGGACGGCGATGGCGGAGGAGCCAAGCTCGACATCGTCGGTCGCGCCCAGGAAAGCTTCACGGGCGGACTTGGTGGACATCTCGACGGGGGCGGTGGAGGCAAGCAATGCGCCGAGTTCGCCATCGAGGCCGTAGAAGAAGGGCGGGCGGTTGGCGTAGCCCGCGATGATGTCGCGACCGTGGACGGGGGCGGTGCGGGCGCAACCGGTCTCCGGATGGTCGGCGCACCACTTGTTGAGCCCGGCGGCGTAGCCTTCGGCGATGGCCCTTGCCTGCGGCGAGGTCTGCGTCGCGTAGCCTGCGTGGACGGCCTGCACATTGCCGAGGGCGAGGATGAGATAGTCGGACTGCGCGGCGCTCTCGCCCGCGATCTCCGCGAGCTGTCCGCGATTGGAGCGGACGACTTCCTCGATGTGCTTCCAGTCGTCTTCCGCGTGCGCGTAGGCGAGTCCGAAGGCGACATCGGCATGGCGCCTGCCGTAGATATGCGGGACGCCGTGGGCGTCGCGGATGATGCGGGCGTCGTAACCGGCGGCGGCTTGCGGAACCGTGCTGGCGCAGCCGGCAAGGGCGAGCGCGGAAACGGCGAGCATGAGCTGGCGTAGCGGCATCAGAAGCCTCCCCCATGTTTTCGGGGAGCGTAGGAGGAAACGCCTCCTCCTGAAAGGGGAGGCAGGATCGGCCGCTAGGTCACCGACTCATAAACCGCATCCACAATCTTGCGGAAGCGAGTTTGACGA
>CAZTMG010000037.1:0-1491 GCA_964614815.1 uncultured Rhizobium sp.
CGACCGCTCCAGCGCCGCCGCGCGATCCCCGGCTGCGGCGTCGCGCGCGCCGATGAGGTCGATGCGGGGGCTGTGCCAGTCGGCGCCAGCCACCAGCCTCGCGACCGGATGGCCGTCGTGGATGATGGCGCATCGGGCGGCGTCGAAGGACAGATCGCTGTCCGGCGCCTGGGCGAGGATGGCGAGGCGGCGGGCGATGACGGGTCGCAGCGATTTCAGCGCCGCGCCGCGCAGGGCGCGCCCGGCCAGCGCTTCGTCGGCGGTCTCGGCCTGGAAGACGAGACCCTCCAGACGACCGACGTGGTGGCCGCCGATGACAACCTCGCCGGCGGAGCCGATTTCGGCGGGAGCATCCTCCTCCGAGTTCAGCGTCTTGAGAAGCGCCGAGGTGCGACGGTCGACGAAGCGGTTCATCAGCGCCTGGTGCAGCGCGTCCGAAAGCCTGTCCTCGATCTCGCGGGTGCGGCCGCGCCATGTGTCGGCGTTCTCGAGCCAGTCAGGGCGGTTCGCGGCGTAGGTCCACGTGCGGATCTCGGCGAGGCGGTGTTGCAGGTTGTCGATCTCGCCCTCGGTGCGGTCGAGTCGCTCGACCTGCTCATGCATCCAGTCGTCCTTGATGCGGGCCGCAGGCTCGATCAGCTTCTCCACGAAGATCTGGACGAGACGCAGGTGGGCGTCTGGGCCGTACTTGCGGAAATCCGGCAGCGTGCAGAGGTCCCACAGGCGGCGGACATGGCCGGGCGTGCGCACGGCCGCGCGCACATCCGGATCATTAGCGAGGGCGGCGAGCGTGGTTTCGTCGAGCGCCTCGGGCGCGCGCCGGAGGATCACGTCGGGCGATGGACGCCGCAGCGAATCGAGCAGGGCATCGACGCTCGACCAGTCGAGATCGGAATTGCGCCAGTTGAGAAAGTCGACCGGCTCGAACTGGTGGTTGACGATGCGTTCGACGGTTTCCTCGTCCAGCATCTCGCAGTCGGCGGTTTCCCCGAAGCTGCCATCGTCGCGGAAACGTCCGGCGCGGCCGGCGATCTGCGCGAGCTCGTCTGCGCGGAGGAAGCGGCGCTGGCGTCCGTCGAACTTGCGGCGGCTGGCGAAGGCGATGTGGCCGACATCGAGATTGAGACCCATGCCGATGGCGTCGGTGGCGACGATATAGTCGACGTCTCCTTCTTGATAGAGCTCCACCTGCGCGTTGCGCGTGCGGGGACTGAGCGCCCCCATGATGACGGCGCAGCCGCCGCGCTGCCGCTTCAGCAGTTCGGCGATGGCGTAGACCTCTTCCGAACTGAACGCGACGATGGCCGAACGCCTGGGCAGCTTGGTGACCTTCATCGGCCCGGCATAGGATAGTCGGGAGAAGCGCTCGCGGCGTTCGCCGTCGATGTCGAGGTCGAGGCGTTCGAGCGCGGGGCGCATGGTGTCCGCGCCGAGCAGCATTGTCTCGTGGCGGCCGCGCGCGTGCAGGATGCGGTCGGTGAAGACGTGGCC
>CAZTMG010000037.1:1623-9743 GCA_964614815.1 uncultured Rhizobium sp.
CTCGCCTTTCTGCCTGACCATCCTGTCATAGATCTCGCGAGCCAGCAGGCGCAGCGGCAGGCCGATCATGCCCGTGCCATGGGCGAGCATGCGCTCTACGGCGAGGTGCGTCTTGCCGGTGTTCGTGGGGCCCAGAATGGCCCTGATGCGGGCGGTGTCGGCGGCCAGAGGCGGCGCTCCCGAGGGTGAGGGGATCAGGCGGAGGCGAAGAGGCGCGCAACGGGGCGCTGTCGTTTCGCTGCGAGGGGATTGAGCGGGCGCCAATGCATGTCCGTCTTCCCTGGGGACGCGAGAACGGTCCTGCGCCTAACGTTGGGGTCGCGGACGCGCCGGGTCAACTGGCTGGGCTGTGGATTGACGTCTAGCGGCGCGTTACGGCAGGGGACTATTTGCACGCGCCAGCAGGCGATCGCCGCGGCGCGGCGACCCGACTGGATCGAATGCCGGCATTTTCCTGCGGACCGGAAGGGTGTCCTTCTTCATCAACCGAGACGCCGGTACGCTTCGGTTGGTGATCCCGGCTGCAGCGAAGCGGAAAGCCGGAACCATTGGGGAAGGCGTCGGGGTCGCGGAAATGGGCCCGGACAGCCCGCCGCGAGGCCGGGACGACACCCCGTGGATTTTGCCGCAACTGCTCGCAAAAGTCCTGCTTCTTGCGGCGCACGCCACAACTTGACAGCCTTGCCCGGTCCCACTATCCACCCGCCTTCGCTTTCAGCGCAGGGCCGGAAACACCCGTTTTCCGGGCTTTCCGCCCTTGCAGTCGATCCCAGGAAGAGGTGGGACATGTCCCGCGTTTGTGAACTGACCGGCAAGAAGCCGATGGTGGGCCACACGGTTTCCCACTCCAACATCAAGACCAAGCGGCGCTACCTGCCGAACCTGGTGAACGTGACCGTTCACTCGGACGCGCTGGGCCAGTCCTATTCGGCCCGTATCTCCGCGGCGGCGCTGCGTTCGGTGGACAAGCGCGGCGGCCTCGACGCCTACCTCGCCAAGGCCAAGGACGAGCAGCTTTCGGCCCGGATGCTCAAGATCAAGAAGGAAATCGCCAAGAAGGCCGCCGCGAAGACCGCCTAGGCTATCGGCTGTTTCAACAGAACGCTAAACCCCTCGCTGGAAACGGCGAGGGGTTTTGCATGCGTGCTCTTCTGGCGGGAATTGCCTTCCTGGGACTCTTGGCCTGCGAACAGCCGGCGGCGGGACCTGTTCCCGACACGATCTTCCATGGCGGCACGATCCATACCGGCGTCGACGGCCAGCTGCCGGCGACTGCAGTGAGCGTGAAGGACGGCCGCATTGTCGAGGTGGGCGCGGCCGAGGAGCTGCTGAAGCGAGCGGGCAAGGAGACGGAGCTGGTCGATCTCGGCGGCGCGTTCCTCTATCCGGGTTTCACCGATTCGCATGCGCACCTTTATGGCGTCGGCCAGCGCGAGGAAACGCTGAACCTCGATCAAGTCGCGTCCATCGCCGAGCTGGTGAAGGTGGTGAGCGCGGCCGCTGCGGCGGCGCCGGCGGGGCAGCCGGTGATCGGGCGCGGCTGGATCGAAACGCACTGGCCGGAGAAGCGCTTCCCGACGCGGCAGGATCTGGACGCCGTGAGCGGCGATCGTCCGGTGGTGCTGGAGCGCGCGGACGGGCATGCGCTGGTGGCCAATACGGCGGCGCTGAAGGCGGCGGGGCTGTTTGGCAAGCCCGTGCGGCAGCCGGACGGCGGACGCATCGAGGTGGACGCGGACGGCGCGCCGACGGGCATGCTGATCGACAACGCCATGGCGCCGATGGCGGCGCTGGCCGCGACGCCGACCCCGGAGCAGGAACGCGCAACGTATGCGAAAGCCATGGAGCGCGAGGTGCGGCTCGGCTGGACAGGCCTGCACAACATGTCTGTCCCCGGCCTCCATGTGGCGCTGCTGAACGCCATGGCGGCGGCGGGCGATGTGAAGATGCGCATCTACAACGCCGTCGATGGCGGTTACTTCGACATGATGACCGAAGGCGGGCTGTGGGGGACAAGCTCCGACGGACTCGTCACGACCCGGGCGATCAAGCTCTACATGGACGGCGCGCTGGGCTCGCGCGGGGCGCTCCTCTCCGCGCCGTATTCGGACCAGCCGGCGATCAGGGGGCTGCAGATCGCGGAAGAGGCGGCCACCCTGGCCCTGCTGAGGCGAGCGTCGGACGCGGACATCCAGGTCGCCTTCCACGCCATCGGCGACGAGGGCAACAGGCGTGTGCTCGACTGGATGGAAAAAACGTTCGCCGATGCAGGCGTTGCCGGCGCGGACAAGCGCTGGCGCATCGAGCATTCGCAGATCCTGCACGTGGAGGACATCCCGCGCTTCAAGGAACTGGGCGTGATCCCGTCAATGCAGCCGTCTCACGCCATCGGCGATCTCTATTTCGCGCCGGCGCGGCTGGGGCCGGAGCGGCTGGCAGGGGCCTATGCATGGCGGGCGCTGATCGATGCGGGATCGATCATTGCCGGCGGCTCGGACGCGCCGGTGGAGCAGGGCGATCCGCGGGTCGAGTTCTATGCGGCGGTGGCGCGGAAGGACCTGAAAGGGCAGTCGGGCGCGGACTGGCATCCCGAACAGAAGGTGACGCGCGAGGAGGCGCTGAAGATGTTCACGCTGTGGCCGGCGATCGCCGCGTTCCGGGAAAACGACCTGGGCACGATCGAACCTGGCAAGCTGGCGGACTTCACCGGCTTTTCCGGCGACATCATGACTGTGCCGGAAGCGGACATTCTCACTGTCCAGCCGGCGATCACGGTCGTGAACGGCAAGACGGTGTTCAAACGCGACGCTGGCGGCTGACGCGTTGTTTGCAGGGAAAGCTTGGGGTGGCGATGCGGGATTGCGCCGGCCGCGCCCACCCGCGACCGGCGCTGACCCCTGACCCAACGGAGCCCCCGCAACCAATTTGCTGCAAAGTTCGCGCCGCGCCTCGGGCGCGTGTCAGGCGCTTACGCCGGAGCCGACCTGACAGGCCACGCCCGTGCCGCCAAGGCCGCAGTAACCGTCCGGATTCTTGGCGAGGTATTGCTGGTGATAGTCCTCGGCGTAGAAGAACTCGGGCGCGCGGCCAATCTCGGTTGTGATCCGGCCGAGGCCGGCGTTGCTCAGCGCCGCCTGATAGGATTCGCGCGAGGCTTCGGCCTGCGCCTGCTGGGCGTCGGAATAGGTGTAGATCACCGAACGGTATTGCGTGCCGATGTCGCCGCCCTGGCGCATGCCCTGGGTCGGATCATGATTTTCCCAGAACACCTTCAGGAGCGTTTCGTAGGAGGCGACCTTGGGATCGAACACGACCAGGACCACCTCGGCATGGCCGGTGCGGCCCGAGCAGACCTCCTTGTAGGTGGGGTTGGGCGTGAAACCGCCCTGATAGCCGACGGCCGTGGTCCAGACGCCCGGCTGCTGCCAGAACTTGCGCTCCGCGCCCCAGAAGCAGCCGAGACCGAAGGCGGCGATCTCGAACCCTTCCGGGAAGGGGGGCTTGAGCGGGCGGCCGTTGACGAAATGACGGTCGGGAACCGGCATGGGGTCGGCCCGGCCGGGCAGGGCCTCCGCAGCAGTCGGCATTTTCTCTTTCTGGCCAAGGGACAGCACGGGCGCCTCCTTATCGGACGGGACTCTCAAGGGCCCTATTTGGGGCGTCCGGCCGCAGACGTCAAAACCGGGCGCGGCAGGAGGCAACTTGCGCTTAAGGCGGCCCCATGTAAAACGGCCCCCCGCGCTGGTGAGGTGGCCGAGTGGTCGATGGCGCACGCTTGGAAAGCGTGTATACGGGAAACCGTATCGTGGGTTCGAATCCCACCTTCACCGCCACCCTGCGTTTCTTCGCAGCTTCGGGCCGCCGTCAGTCCCCGGCCAATCGCTTGCTTGACCTCCGACCGTCCGGCGTAAACAACATCGGGCAGGGGCCCGATGGAGCGATGCCATGTCCTTCCGCAAACCCGCCTTCGCCGGGCTGATGTTGCTGGCGGCGTGTGCGCCGGCGGCGGCGCAGACGGCCATGACGATCGTGTCGGGCGAGGGGTGCGGCTGTTGCCGGGAGTGGGTGAAGCATCTGCAGGAAAGCGGCATCGCGGCGTCGATCGCCTATGTCGCGCCGGACGAACTGATGCAGCACAAGCAGGCGGCGGGGATCAGCCTGGAGCATTCGTCTTGCCATACGGGGCGGATCGGCGGCTATGTGATCGAGGGGCATGTGCCGGCGAAGGAGATCGTCCGGTTGCTGCGCGAGCGGCCGGATGCGCTGGGGCTGACCGTGCCGGGCATGCCCCATGGTTCGCCCGGCATGGGCCCGCCGGAGGAGGCGGACCCTTACGAGGTGTTGTTGCTGCGCAAGGATGGAACCGCCAGCGTCTATGCCAGCTATCCCTGAGCCCGCGCGCAAGGGCTGAACAGGGACGTTTCCTGTTGCCGGCGAACATGCTCTAGCTTGTGGCCACAAGCTGGAGGGAATTCATGAAGTATGTGCTTGCCGCCGCCACTGCGGCGGTGATCGCCGCGCCGGCCGCGACGGCGCAGGTCGACAGCGTCCGGCTGGGCGTGATGCAGCACAATATCTGCGTCATCGACTGCAAGAACGCCGACAAGGAGAACGGCCCCAACATATCCGGCGAGCTGCGCTTCAGATCGCCGGATTGGCTCGGCTGGGCCGGAGCGCCGCATCCCTATCTGATGGTCTCGATCAACACGCAGGGCGACACATCCCATGCGGGCGGCGGGCTGGAGTGGGACTGGGAGTTCACGCCAGGCTGGCATGTCGAACCGGGACTTGGCTATGTGGTGCATGATGGCGAGCTGTCGAACCCGTTCGCCAACGGCACCCCCGAAGCCGCCGCCTTCTTCGAGGAGCATGTGCTGCTGGGGTCGCGGGATCTGTTCCGCACGTCTCTGGCGCTGACGTGGGACATGTCGCAGGGCTTCGCCCTGCAGGCGATCTACGAACACCTGAGTCACGGCCAGATTCTCGGCGAGGGGCGCAACCAGGGGCTCGACGAGATCGGCGTTCGCGCCGTGTGGAGGTTAGACTGATGCGCCGGCTTGCAGCTGCGGCCGCCCTGTCGCTGGGCCTCGCCGCGCCCGCGCTCGCGGACACGATCGACGCGCTGAAGGCGAACACGCTGGTGCTGACCGGGCCGGATGGCGGCGTCACCATCGTGCTGGTCGGGGACGACGGGAAGATGGAACAGGTCAATTCCGCCGGCATGTGGGCGGCCGGCTTCTGGACCGGCGGGGACAACGAGTTGTGCTGGACCGCGCGTGGAGCCGCGCGGGTCTGCATTCCGCTGCCAGCCGGCAAGGGCGCCGGCGACAGCTGGGAGATCAGAGGACCGGGCTGCGGCCAGGCGGCGCAGATCGCCGAAATCCGTGAGGGTCGGGCCGACCTCGATGCGGTTGCAGCCGGCATCAGGCGCGCCGCAAGCCGGCAAGGCTCCTGAGGCGGGGATTCCGCCGCCCGGGCAGGGATGGCGCCAAGCCCCTTGAAAGCCGCGCGCGCGCCCTGTAAGACGCGCGCCTTGCTATCTGCCCAGATGGCGGAATTGGTAGACGCACTAGTTTCAGGTACTAGCGCTGCGAGGCGTGGAGGTTCGAGTCCTCTTCTGGGCACCAGATTTCCCGGCGATGTTCTGGCTGAGCGGCGCGGGCCACGGGTCGTCGGCCTGGTCCGTGCGGCCGCCTGTCCGGGTTGTGTTTGGCGGGGTTTGCCGCCATTGCTCCCCCGAAACAGGAGACAGCCGTGGCCATCCACCACCATGAAGGCGACCTGCCGGCGCATGTGACGTTCGAAGGGTCGGTCGCGATCGATACCGAAACCATGGGGCTGAACCCCTTCCGGGACGCCCTGTGCGTGGTGCAGCTGTCCGATGGGAAGGGCGATGCGCATGTCGTACGGCTGGTCCGGCCGGGCTATGACTGCCCGAATCTGAAGGCCCTGGTCTCCAATCCCCGCATCCTCAAGATCTTCCACTATGCCCGGTTCGACCTGGCCATGATGCAGCAATGGCTGGGGACGCCGTGCTTCCCGGTCTACTGCACCAAGATCGCCTCCCGGCTGGCGCGGACCTACACAGACCGCCATTCGCTGAAGGAGCTGGCCAAGGAGCTGCTGGGGCTGGACATGTCCAAGGCGCAGCAGAGCTCTGACTGGGGTGCAGACCAGCTGTCGGACGCCCAGCTAGCCTATGCCGCCGCGGACGTGCTCCATCTGCACGAGATCAAGGCGCGGCTGGACGCCATGCTGCAGCGGGAGGGGCGGGTGGAGCTGGCGCAGGCCTGTTTCGATTTCCTCCCCGTCCGGGCGGCGCTGGATCTCTCTGGCTGGGCCGATCAGGACATTTTCGCCCATAGCTGAGGAAAACCGTCATCGGGAGCCTGCCAGGGCCGCAATTTCGCCGCCCGACGGGTCCATTTCCCTCCCGGACGCCGGTTCCCCGGAGCCGGAACCCGATCTAGGCTGACGCATGATCTCCGCCGCCCAGAGCCACCATTCGATGGACCTGTGGGGTCCGCGGCGCGCCACCTCGCTGAGGGAGGCGCGCAAGCGGACCGCGCTGGTGCACGTGCTGCGGCTGCTGTTCACGATCGGCGCGGTGCTCTCGGCCGGGTGGTTGCTGGGGACCGTGATCGAAAGCAGCTTCCGGGAACGGAAGGCGGACCCGGGGGCGGCCGGGCTCAGCGTAACCGTGCACGGACCCCGGTTCGACGGGTATGACGACAATGACCGGCCCTACACGCTGACGGCCCTGACGGCGCAGAGGCGGCGGGAGAATGTCGCGATGGTCGATCTTGTGAATCCACGCCTCAAGGATGCGGCCTCCACCACGGTGCAGGCCCGGGAAGGGGTGTGGAACGCCGAGCTTGAGGTTCTTGACCTGTCAGGCGATGTGGTGATGACCGACGCGGCGGGTTACACATTCACGTCCCAGAAGGCCCGCATGTATGTGCGGGAGAACCGTGTGGAGGGGCGCGAGCCGCTCAGCGGGTTCGGGCCGGTTGGCGAGGTCCGGGCCGATGCTTATGAGGTGCTCGACGATGGGGACCGGATCGTTCTCAAGGGCAATGTGTGGACAAGGTTCAAGCCGAAGAAGCGGACGCCCTAGGCTTCGGCAGGTTGGATGGGTGAGTGACATGGACTGGTCACGGCTTGCAGTGGGGATGGTTGCGGCGGCGGCCGTGGGGCCGGCGCACGCACAGATCGGCAAGAGCGACGCGCCGGTCGAAGTGACGTCCCGTCAGGGCGAATATCTCCAGAACGAGGGCCGTGGCGTCTATACCGGCGATGTGGTGGCCACGCAGGGCGACGCGCGCATAACGACCGACAAGCTGACCGTGATCTGTGCGCGCAACACGGGCGGACCGGGCGCGACCGAAGACACCTCGTGCGAAATGGAGAAGCTGATCGCGGAAGGGCGCGTCTACTACATGGCACCGGACGTGCGCATTCGCGGCGACCGCGCCGAGTATCATTTCCCGACCGACACCATCACCATCACCGGCGACGTGATCCTGTCGCGCGGCGATGACGGCGTCGTGCGGGGAACGAATGTCGTCTACTCGATCGGGGAGGGGCGCACCGTGATCACGGCGGGCACGAAGCGGGTCACGACCGTCTTCAACACCGCCAAGAAGAAGGATCCTGCGGAAAGCGCTGCGCCCGCCCCCACACCCGCGACGCCGGCTAACTGAGACCTTCATGGACGCGCGCAACGAAAGAGCCGCCGTCGCCTTCGAGGCGGATGACCGCGACGGACTGCGGGCGAGCAATCTCGCCAAGTCGTTCAAGGGCCGGCAGGTCGTGAAGGACGTCAGCCTTCACCTGCGGCGCGGCGAGATCGTGGGCCTGCTGGGCCCCAACGGCGCAGGCAAGACGACCTGCTTCTACATGATCATGGGCCTCATCACCGCCGATGGCGGCCGGGTGACGATGGATGGCGCGGATGTCACGACGCTGCCGATGTACCAGCGCGCCCGCCTCGGCGCGGGCTACTTGCCGCAGGAGAACTCGATCTTCCGCGGCATGAGCGTCTGGGACAATGTGATGGCCGTTGCCGAACTGACGGAAGACACGCAGGCCAAGCGCAGGGAACTGACCGAGTCGCTTCT
>CAZTMG010000037.1:9902-18261 GCA_964614815.1 uncultured Rhizobium sp.
GATCTGGTCCGCTATCTGAAGGGCCGGGGGCTCGGCGTGCTGATCACCGACCACCAGGTGCGCGAGACCCTGCAGATCGTCGATCGGGCCTCGATCATCTATGACGGCAAGGTGCTGTTCGAGGGCGCCCCGTCGGACGTGCTGAGCAACGAGGAAGTCCGGCGCGTCTATCTGGGCGCGCGGTTCCAGTAAGATCCGCCGGCGCCTGTCCCGGGGCCATGCGCCAATCCGCATGCGTCATCCCGGCAAGCGCGCGAGAACCGGGGAGCCTGTCGCCATCGCGCGCCCGCAATGACCGCCGCGCGGCGTCCGGCATGACTAGCGATGACTGTCGCCGATCCGGCGCGGCAAGGCCCGCCGCCCCAGGCCTTAAGGACCCGGTAACCGGTTCAGGGTGCAACGAAGTCAGCGGTATTCGGATTATGCAATTTTAATACCGCGGTTATAGGTTAGTCTCGACGGATCAGAAATGCCGCCGCGGAGAGATCCGCTTGCGGCGCTGGGAGGACGGAGTGGCGCTCGCGCATCGCCTGCAGCTGAGACAGGGGCAATCCCTCGTCATGACGCCGCAGCTGCAGCAGGCGATCAAGCTGCTCCAGCTCTCCAATGTCGAACTCCAGGAATATGTCGAGCAGGAGATCGAGCGGAATCCGCTGCTGACCCGCCAGGAAGGCGAGGGAGCGGCCCTGGACGGCGACACGCCTGAAAGGACCACGGACCGCCGCGAGGAGATGCGGCTGGACGAGGGCGATGGCGCGGACAAGGCCAGCCGCGAACTCGACGCCAGCCCAGATGATGTCTACGAGGCCGACAGCCCCTCCGAAGCGGCCGGCGCCACCCAGGGGGGGCCCGCGGCCCAGCTCGACTGGTCCAAGGCCGGCTCGGGCAAGCAGGTTTCGGAAGACTTCGATCTCGAGGCGATCACCGCCGAGGAGAAGACGCTTCGCGACCATCTCGAGGATCAGTTGCACATCGCCGGCCTGACCGAGGCCGACCGGCTGATCGCCCTTCGCCTGATCGAGGAGACGGACGAGGCCGGATTCATGCGCGGCGACCTCAGCGACATCGCCATGGCGCTGGGCGTCGATGTGGAGGATGTGGAAGCCGTGCTCGGCGTCTGTCAGGGCTTCGAGCCAACCGGCGTGATGGCGCGCAATCTCCAGGAATGCCTGACGCTGCAGCTGGTGGAACGCGATCGCTTCGATCCCGCGATGCAGAAGCTGGTGGAGAATCTCGAACTGGCGGCGCGGCGCGATTTTCGCCGGCTGGCCGAAGTCTGCGGCGTGGACCAGGAAGACATTGTCGACATGCTGGCCGAACTGCGCACGCTGACGCCGCGCCCCGGCGCAGCCTTCGCGGGGGAGGCGGCCCCGACGGTGACGCCCGACGTGTTCGTGCGTGAAATGCCGAACGGCACATTCTCGGTGGAGCTCAACGCCGACACCCTGCCGCGCGTCCTGATCGACAGGAGCTATTATGCCGAGGTGTCCGGCCTGTCACGGACCGAAGCGGACAAGACATTCCTCTCCGAATGTCATGCGTCCGCAAACTGGCTGATCAAGTCGCTCGACCAGCGCGCCAGGACGATCCTGAAAGTCGCCAGCGAGATCGTCCGCCAGCAGGACGGCTTCTTCGTGGAAGGCGTGCGTGCGTTGCGACCGCTCAATCTCAAGACCGTGGCCGACGCGGTGGAGATGCACGAGTCCACCGTATCGCGCGTTACATCGAACAAGTACATCGCAACGCCGCGCGGCGTGTTCGAGCTCAAGTATTTCTTCTCGGCGTCCATCCCCGCCGTGCAGGGCGGAGAATCCCATTCGGCGGAAGCCGTGCGGCACCGCATCAAGGTGATGATCGAGCAGGAAAGCCGTGACGCCGTGCTTTCCGACGACCAGATCGTGGAGCGTCTTCGCGCTCACGGAATAGATATTGCGCGCCGCACCGTCGCCAAGTACCGCGAGTCGCTTCGCATTCCTTCGTCCGTGGAGCGTCGCCGCATTTTCGCCAGCGGCGGCTGACGTCTTGCCGTTGACCTTCCGGTTGACCGATCCCAAACTTGATACAGGTCAGTGAGATCGGACCGGTCCGGCGCATGTCCGTCCGGGTGTGTCCAGCTGAAGGAGCCTCCCTTTGCAAGTCCAGGTTGCAGGCAAGAAGATCGAGGTAGGCGCAGCGCTTCAGGAGCGGATCGCTTTCGGCCTGGAGTCGCGCGTATCGAAATACTTCAACCGCACGGGCGAAGCCTTCGTGACCGTGTCCAAGCCAGGCTGGGCCTTCAATGTGGACTGTTCCATCCACCTGCCTTCGGGCGTGACGCTGCAGGCGCATGGCGAGGGCGAGGATGCCTACCAGGCTTTCGAGATGGCGCTCGACAAGATCGAGAAGCGCGTGCGCCGCTACAAGAATCGCCTGCGCAACCATCGCGCGAAGGACAATGGAACGGCCGAACTGGCCTTCGAGCGCATCATTCTCCCGCGGGATGAGTCCGACGAGGACGCGGATGACTCGCAGGCGCAGGATGGCCTTGAGGGCGATTCCCCGGTGATTGTTGCAGAATCTGACACGAAGATTCAGACCATGACTGTTTCAATGGCGGTGATGCAGCTCGAACTGGGCGATTCACCGGCAGTGATGTTCCGCAACGCCGCGCACGGACGGCTGAACATGGTCTACAGGCGGCCGGACGGTAATGTCGGCTGGGTCGACCCGGGCAGGGACGGCTGAAGAATTGCAGATGGGTTCCGGGCATGCAAACGGGCTGGCGCAAGCCTGTCGGGTTGCGCTATTCGCGGCGGGCGCGGGCGTCGGGGCGCTCCCTGTTCAGGGGAATTGGTAGAGTGATGCATAACAGGCGATCTTCGCCGGGCAGGCGATCCTGATGTCCAGTCTCAGCGACCTCCTTCTTCCCTCCGCCATCGTTGCGCGCGCGCGATGGCAGGGAAAAAAACAGGTGCTGTCCGAGATGTCCGGCATGATGGCGCGCGCGCTCGGCCTGGATCCGCGCGAGATCCACGAAGCCGTGCTGGAGCGCGAGCGTCTTGGCGCGACCGGCGTAGGCGAAGGCGTCGCCATTCCGCATGCGCGAATACAGGGCGTGCCGCGTCCCGTGGGCGGCTTTGCGCGCCTGCTAGAGCCGGCGGATTTCGAAGCCATCGATGAACGTCCGGCGGACCTGATCTTCATGCTTCTGGCGCCGGTGGACGCGGGCGCGGATCACCTGCGGGCGCTGGCGCGGGCGGCGCGCATGTTCCGTCAGGAACGCATCCGCGACGCTCTGCGGGCGGCGCAGACGGAAGAGGCTGTGCTCGCCATTCTGTCTCCAGACACGATCTCCACCGACGCAGCCTGACATTCATGTGTGGAAGCCGGCGATTTCGGCGGCCAGCCATTGCGGCTGTTCGAGCGGGATCATGTGGCCGGCGTTGCGGGCAAGCCGCGTGCGGGCGTTGGGGAGGAGGGCGGCCATCGCCTCCATGGCGCTCCAGGGCGCGAAAGGGTCGCTGTCGGCGCCGATCAGGAGGACGGGGATGTCGAGTTCGCCCAGACGCGGGGCAAGCGACAGGCGCGTGCTGGTTTCTCGCAGCTGGGCGACGAGCACCGGTTTGCCCAGATCGCGGTCCATGGCGCGGATCACGTCGACCACGGCGGGGTCCGACCGGCGGCTGGGCTGGACGAACTGGTTGACTCGGGCCGTGGGGATGCCGCGATAGCCGTGCGTCTCCAGCAGGTCCAGCGCCCGGACCCGTTCCGCCTTTTCCGCCTCCGTCAGCCCGAAGGCCGAGGAGCCAACCGTGACCAGCGAGGCGACCCGGCCGGGATTCTCCAGGGCGTACTCCAGGGCAAGATAGCCTCCCATCGAGAACGCGACGAGATGAAGCGGGTCGCCCGTCGAGGCGGCCGAATGGATGAGGCCGAGCATGTCCGTCCGGGTGCTTGCGGTTTCCAGCGCCACATAATCCTTGGAAAACCGGGGTCCGAGCGCGCTCCACACCGGCTGCCAGAGCCTCTGGTCGCACATCGTCCCCGGCAGGAAGGTCAGGACATCGGGCATTCGACTTCCTTGCTTTTCCCCGCTTGATCCCGCGCGGGTCTCGCTATAAGCAACGCGCTCCCAAATCGGGGCGGTCCGGATCGGCTGCTCCGGACCACGGACATGTGGGGCCATAGCTCAGTTGGGAGAGCGCTTGCATGGCATGCAAGAGGTCGTCGGTTCGATTCCGTCTGGCTCCACCAGTCCCCTGACCTCCCTGACCGACAGTTTCGCTCTCCCCGCGGATTTGCGGGCGCTGCGCCACTGAAGCGAAACGGCCCGCGACAATCTCGCGGGCCGTTCCGTTGCCTGTCCGTGGTGGAGGCTAGCGCTCCTCCTCGTCGTCCTCATCGACTTCGAGGTCTTCGTCCTCGTCAAACTCATCGTCCTCGTCGATGACGGTCAGATCGTCATCCTCGTCATCGAGGTCTTCGCTGTCGTCATCCTCATCGTCGTCGAAGTCCGCGGCGTCGTCGTCATCGTCGTCGGCGCCGATGACATCATCTTCTTCGTCCTCGAAGTCCTCATCCTCGTCGTCGAGGTCGTCGTCGTCCTCGTCGTCGTCCTCGTCGTCGAGGTCCTCGTCCTCTTCGTCCTCATCCTCGTCGTCGAGGTCTTCATCCTCGTCGTCGTCATCCTTCGCGGATTTCCTGGCCGGGGCGGGTTTCGGCTTGGGCGCTGCGGCGCGCTTGGGACGGGCCGCCTCGCCGGTGACTTCGAGAACCGTCTTGCACTTGGGGCAAACGGGCGGATGTTTGCCGAGATCGTAGAATCTGGACCCGCATTCCGGGCAGACGTGCTTCTCGCCGAGATGTGTATCAGCCAAGGCCTATTCCCCATGCTTCGGTCGGCGCTTGCCATGTCTGCTTGAGGCTGTAAAGCGCTCTTGTTCCAGCGGCCGGCCCCTCTCCGGCGAGGCTATCCACAAGGCGTCGAGACCCCATGCGCGCGCGTTCCATACCTGTGGCCCGGATAGCCGGGACGGTCCGCGCGCCAGGCGACAAATCCTGCTCGCACAGGGCTGTTATGATGGCTGCTGCGGCGAAAGGCGAATCGACGATCACCGGCCTTCTGGAAGGCGAGGAGGTGCTCAATACGGCGCGGGCGGCGAAGGCGCTGGGGGCGGGCGTGGCTCGGACCGGGCCGGGGGTCTGGACGATCGCTGGCGTTGGCGAACGCGGATTTGTGTCGCCGGGGGGCGATCTCGATTTCGGCAATTCGGGCACGGGCGCGCGGCTCATGATGGGGCTGGTGGGCGGGCACGATGTGACGGCCCGTTTCGTCGGCGATGCGTCCCTCTCCGCGCGCCCGATGGAGCGAGTGCTGAAACCGCTGCGCGAGATGGGCGTCGGCGCCGACACATCCCCAGGCGGCAGGTTGCCGGCCGTGATCCGTGGCGGCAGGCTCCGCGCGATCCGCTATGCGCCGCCGGAAGCCTCGGCGCAGGTGAAGTCGGCAATCCTGCTTGCGGGTCTGCGCGCAGACGGCGTGACCGTGGTGGAGGAGAAGGACGCCACGCGCGACCACACGGAGCGGATGCTGCGGGCGTTCGGCGTCGAGGTTCGTGTCGAGACGCGGGCCGAGGGCGGACCGGTTGTTTCCATCACCGGCGGGCAATCGCTGCGCGCGATCAAGGGGGCGTCCGTGGCGGGCGACCCGTCATCGGCGGCGTTCGCGGCGGCGATGGCGCTTATCGCGGAAGAGGGCGAGGCGAGCATCACCGGCATGCTCGACAACCGGACACGCACGGGCTTCTTCGATGCCGCGCGGGAGATGGGCGCAACCCTGCGCGTGGAGGCGGACGGACGTGCGACGGGCGAGGATACGGTGCGCGTGATCGCGGGGGCCTCGCGCCTGAGGGGCGTCACGCTCGATCCTGCGCTGGTGCCCTCGATGATCGACGAGCTGCCGATCTTTGCTGTGCTGGCGGCCTTCGCGGACGGCAAGACGACCGTGACCGGCGCAGCTGAACTGCGGGTCAAGGAGAGCGACCGGATCAAGGCGATCTGCGCCATGCTGGCGGCGAATGGCGTTGCGGTCGAGGAACTGCCGGACGGGTTCATCGTGACGGGGCGGGGGACGCAGGGCGTTCCGGGCGGCGGCCTCGTGGAGACGCGGCACGATCACCGTATCGCCATGTCGGCGCTGGTGATGGGATCGGCCGCCAAGGAGGCCGTGGGCGTCGACGACATCGCGATGATCGCCACCAGCTACCCGGACTTCTTCGAGCATGCGGCGGCCCTGGGCGCGAGCATCGAGAAGGACGCCCCATGATCATCGCGATCGACGGGACCACGTCCTCGGGGAAGGGCACCCTGGCCAAGCGGCTGGCGAAGCATTACGGCCTGCCGCATCTCGATACCGGCCTGCTCTATCGCGCCGTCGGCAAGGCGGCGATGGATGCGGGCGTCGACCTGAAGGATGCGGACGCCTGCGCCGCGATTGCCGCGCGGATCGACCCGCGGGACTTCGATGAGCGCGAGCTGCGGACGGCGGGCGTGGGAACGGCCGCGTCCATGGTGGCGGCGCTCATGCCTGTGCGCCAGGCGCTGTTCGACATGCAGCGGAAGTTCGCAGGGCAGAAGAAGGGGGCGGTGCTCGATGGACGGGACATCGGAACGGTCATCGCGCCGGATGCCGATGTGAAGCTGTGGGTGGATGCATCTGTCGAGGAGCGGGCGCGGCGACGGTTTCTCGAACTGTCCGCAATGGGGGAAGACGTGACCGAGCATGGCGTCCTCCAACAGCTGAAGGAGCGCGACCGGCGCGACTCCCAGCGGAAGGATGCGCCGATGAAGCCGGCCGACGATGCGATCTGGATCGACACGACGCGGATGACGCCGGACGAGTGTCTGGCGAAGGCGGTCGAGATCGTCGAGGCGAGGCGGAGACGCTGAGTCTACGTCCCCACCACGGCCTGCTGAATATCGCGGACCATCTGGCCGACCATGCCTTCGAGGGTGGTGTTGGTGAGGTTGACGATGGTGAGTTTGCGGGCCGGGTCGACATGCCAGCTATGGCCCCAGACGCCGCCCCATTGCCACGAGCCGGGCGAGAGGAACGAGCCCGAGGCGGCGGGGTCGAGCAGGATGCCGCCGCCGAAGCCGAAGGCGGTATTGCCCGTGGGGTCGAACAGGATTCGCAGCGGGCCGATCTGGTTCGACATCATCTGCTGCGTGGTCTCGCGCGAAAGTATCGGCTCCCCGCCGGCGCGGATGGCGTCGAGCATGCGGACAATGTCCAGCGCCTTGCCGTTCATGCAGCCGCCGCCGCCCTGGAAGGCCGTCCTGCTGAAGGCGCGTGAGACGCCGAGATTGATCGGGGCGCAGCCGGGGATGAAGGGCTGCTTGAAGCCGTCGCCGATGCGGACGGGTTGCGGCGCAGCGTTGGAATAGGGCTGGACGAGGCGGCTTTCATCGGTGACGAAGAAGGATGTGTCCGTCATCTTCATCGGACCGGTGACGTATCTCCTGACCGCGCCTTCGACATCCGTGCCTTCGACCTTCGCGAGGATCGCGCCGAGGACATCGATCGCGACGGAGTAGAGCCAGGCGGCCCCTGGCGGGAAGCTCAAGCCCGCCTGGACCATGCGGGCGAGGTTTTCCTCCATCGTCACCTCGTCGCCGATGCCGGCGGAGACGGGAATGGTGTTGTAGGGGCCTTCGGGCGGCTGGAGGAAATCGTAGGAGAGGCCGGAGGTGTGGGTGAGCAGATGGCGGATGGTGATTGTGGGCGTCGAGCCGTCCGGCGCCTTCGGCCTGAAGTCCGGCAGAAAATCCGTGACTGCAGTGTCGAGGCCGAACTTGCCAAGCTCGATCATGCGCATCGCGGCGGCGGTGACGATGGGCTTGGTGATGGAGGCGAGGCGGAAGATCGCGTCTTCCGTCATCGGCTTGCCGGCCTCGCGATCGGCCAGGCCATAGGGCTTGAAATGGACGAGCTCCCCCTCGCGCATCACGGCGATCACGGCGCCGACAATGCGCTTTTCGGCGAGGGCGGAGGCGAGGGCGGCGTCGATGCGCTGGGTGAGATTTGTCATGGAGGGAGGTCACGCCGTTTGAAGGGGTTTGTCCAGAGCGGGCGCAGCAAGACATGCCCTGCGGCGGGGCGCCGAGGGGGCGAGGACAGGGACCTGACTTTGGGTCAGGTCAGGGTCAGGCGCCTGGAGCGCGCAGCATGCGACACTCCCGCGGGTGAGAGGGTCCCTCCGCCGCGCGACGACGATGCCGTCGCACGCCGTCTCTCCCAGTCGCGTTGCGGCCAGAGGGAACGGAACGGTGGTCTTGCCTCCACCAGTCCGCAGGACTGGGGGAGGCGGATCGCGCGCGC
>CAZTMG010000038.1:0-13618 GCA_964614815.1 uncultured Rhizobium sp.
GGCGCGCCGATCAGTGCGCCGACCACGCGCAGCGGCGGCGTGTGATCGCAGATCACCTTGAACATGATGAGCAGCGGCAGGGCGACCACGCCGCCCACCGGCCCCCACAGCCAGATCCAGAACGACACGACGAGAATGATCGCCAGCGGGTTCAGCGTCATGCGCTTGCCCACCACGGTCGGCGTGATGATGTTCGCCTCGAGGAAACTGATCGCCATGAAGGCCAGCAGCGGAAAGGACGCCTCCAGCAGCGTGTCGAACGTCGCCAGCCCCGCAAGACCGAGCAGCCCCATCATGATCGCGGGTCCGAGGAAGGGGATGAAGTTGCTCAGCGTGGCCAGCCCGCCCCACATCAGCGGTTCGGGCAGTCCCAGCTGCCAGCAGGCGAGCCCCGTCAGCACGCCGACGCACACGTTTATGAGCGCGAACGTCACGATGTAGCCCGTCACGCGCCGCCCCACATCGCGAAAGACGCGCGCCGCCCGCACCCGCGCCTGCAGCGTCGGCTGGAAGGCGATGAGCTTGATGCGGAACTCCTCGCGCGTCAGCAGCAGGAAGAAGCACAGGATGAAGACCAGCCCGGTCTGCACCGCGGCCGTCTGCGCCCCCGCCATGATGGAGCGCGCCAGTCCCGGCTCCTGCACCACCACGCGGCGCGAGGCCGGCGTTGGCGGCTCGTTCACGATGGCGAGGCCCTCCACTTCCTTGGAGATATCGGTCAGGGGTTTCAGGGGCGCCTGGAGTTCGCGCAGGTGGCGTTCGGCCCGCCGCATCATCTCCGGCGCATCGTCGATCAGGCGCGAGGCCGGCTGGGCGATCAGCGAAAACGCCAGCCAGGCCACGAACCCGGCGGTCGCCAGGGCCATCACCGCGGCTATCGGCCGGGGTATCCACACCAGTTCAAGCAGTCGGCAGAGCGGCGCGAGCAGCACGGCGAACACCAGCGCCACCGCGATCGGCAGCAGGAAATCGCGCGCCGCCCAGAAGCTGAAGCCCAGCGCCAGCACGCCGAGCACGGCCAGGCTGACCGCCGAAACCAGCTGGGGGTTCCGTCCCACGATGAGGAAGGGTTCCTGGGCGGCGATTCCGGCGAAGGTGGAGGCGCGTCTGCGTCTGGCCATGGGATTGGGGCGATTGGGTCCGGACGGAGTAACGCCCGCGCCCCGGGCGAGGTTCCGCAGGTCCGGCGGAGCGCCCCTGACGCGCGCGCCAGCCGGACCCCTGGTCGGGGCGGGAAAGGCCGCTTTCCGCGCCGTGCGCATGAGGCAAGCAAACTCAGCCGCCTCGCGCTATATTGAATCGCATTCACCGGCCGTTCAGGCGCGCTGGACCAGCCTGATGGCCCCTCGAGAGGGATTGCTGCCATGACACATCACCGGACATGCCTCGGCGCCGCCCTTGCGGTCATCCTGCTGACGGCCTGCGCCTCGCCGCCGGCCGCTGAAACCGCCGACGCCAGGCCCGATCCGCGCCAGGGCGAGGAAGTGAACAATATCTGCTTCACCCAGCAGATCAGGAACTGGCGCGAGAACGATCGCCGCTCGATCATCGTCGAGGTTGGCGTGCGCGACGAATACAAGCTGGAATTGATGGGCACGTGCCAGCCGCAGGACGCCTTCATGTCGGTCGGGCTTGTATCGCGCGTGGGCGGCGGCTCGTGCCTGACGCGGGGCGACAAGCTGGTCACCGACGCCCGCTACAATGACGGCTCATGTTCGATCCGGCGAATCTACAAGTGGAACAAGGATGCAGGCAAGGAAACGCCCGCGTCCTCATGAGGCGATCGTCACTCGCATCTCCTCCGACGTGACGAAACCGGGCCCGGGAAGCAGGCATGCTTCCCGGGCCTTGGCCTTCAGGCCGGAAATGAATGGGCCGGGCGGCCTGCACCACCGCCCGGCCCGCCGGACGCCGCCCGGATGGACCCATGGGCGGCGCAGGCGTCCTGTCGGCGCTACTGCCAGTACCGGGGCGCCTTGTAGTAGTCGTAGACCTTGTCGCGCACGTTCGCGCCATCATTGCGGGTCAGCTCGTCGATGGCGT
Source organism: uncultured Rhizobium sp. (assembly GCA_964614815.1). Taxonomy (GTDB): domain Bacteria; phylum Pseudomonadota; class Alphaproteobacteria; order Caulobacterales; family Hyphomonadaceae; genus UBA7672. The sequence continues at coordinate 2,044 of CAZTMG010000038.1, forward strand.
CGGCAGGCGCGGCCTGCAGCTGTTCCTTCGTCACGTTGACGACATAGCCGTCCTGCGTCTTCTGGTAGTCAAGCGTCGACCAGGGCAGGGGGTGGAACTTCTCGTTCATGCCGAGAAAGCCGCCGAAGCCGACCACGGCGAACATGATGTTGTTGGACTGCTTGTCGAGGATCACGTCCTCGACCTTGCCGATCTTCTCGCCGGATGGAGTGTAGACGCTCGTGCCGATGACCTTGGAGGCGCGGATCGCGCTGGTATGGCCGGTTTCCGTAGGCATGTTGTCTCCTTTTCGGGTTTGGGGCGGGGGTGCGTATGACCAACGCGGGAACCCGCCGTGAGTTGCCTCGGGATCACATCCTGTCGTCGGGCGCCGTGCGCTGTTTCGCCCTCGCTGCAACGGTTCCGGCGGCGCATTAACCTGCGCCAGACAGGATGAACGTTAACTGCGCCATGGCGCACCCTTTGCAGTCGGGGCAGGGATGACAGGAAAGTCCGACGGTTCAGCGCAAGGGCGGAAGGTGGACGTTTGCGTCTGCACCTTCAGGCGGCCGTCCGTGGTCGATGTCCTTGCCTCGCTCGCGAAGCAGGCCTTGCCGGCCGATATGGATCTTCGCGCAATCGTTGCGGACAACGACGAAACCCCTTCAGCCCGCGAACGGGTGGAGCGCGCCTTCGTGGAGCTGGGACTCGACGGCGTTTACCTCCACGCCCCTGCAAGGAACATTTCCATCGCCCGCAACGCCTGCCTCGATGCGGCGAGCGCGCCGCTGGTCGCCTTCATCGACGATGACGAGGTGGCGCAGCCCGACTGGCTTGCCACGCTGGTTGCGGAAATCGACCGTTCGCAGGCCGACATCGTGTTCGGCAAGGTAAACGCCAGCTATGCCGACAGCGCGCCCGGCTGGATGCGCGCGGCGGACCTCCATTCAACGCCTGCGCCCTTCCATCGGGGCAGGATCGAGGGCGGCTACACCTGCAACGTGCTGATGCGGCGCGAGGCGGTGGGAGAGGCGCGCTTCGATCCCGCCTTCGGTCGCAGCGGCGGCGAGGACACGACCTTTTTCACGATCCTTAGCCGCAAGGGCGTGAAGATGGCCTACACGCCCGCCGCCGTGGTGCTTGAGCCCGTGACGGCGAGCCGGGAAAGCCTCAGCTGGTTGACGACCCGCGCCTACCGATCGGGGCAGACCTACGGCCTAGTTCGGCTGCGCGATGGCGAGAAGCGTCTCAAGGTGGCGGCGGCCGCGGCGGCGAAGGCATGCGTCTGCCGTCTCGCGCAGGCGCTGACGCTCTGGTCCCCCGTCGGATGGCGGAAGAATGCGGTGCGGGCGAATTTCCATGCCGGCGTGCTGGCGGCGGCCCTGGGGCGCGCGCCGCTCGAACTCTACGGAGCGGCGCATGGCTGAGACGGCGCCTTCTCGATCCCGGCGCCTGCGTCAGGCCATGCCGTGGCTTGCGATGCTCTTGCTCGGCGCTGCAGGGGCCGCCCTGTCGCTTTACCTGTCCTGGCGCGAGGTCGCGTCGCTGATGCAGGCCGCCGCCCGGCCTGCCCGCATTGCGGATGAATGGGTCCAGTCCGACTGGCCGGATGTACTTGAAGCGACGGCCGAGCATAGCCTGCGCGTCTCTCCTGCGGACGAAGGCGCCGCCTATCTGGCGGCCAGGAAGGCCGTGGCGCGTGATCCCTCCCGCGCCTTCGCCTGGGCCATTCTCGCCCATGTCGAGACGCGCCAGGCCGGCGGGGTGAACGCCTCTGCGCTGGAGGCGCTGGAGCGATCCATGACGGCCTGTCCGCTGTGCGACCAGGGGCTGGTCCGCTGGCGCTTCAACTTCGTGCTCGCGCACTGGAGCGCGATCCCCGATGCATTGCGGCGCAAGGCGTTCGAGCAGGCCGACATCCTGCGCTGGATTGGCCCCAACGCCGAATTCCTCGCCGAAATGCGCTACAAGGCGCAGCTCGCCGGCATCCCCTATGACGCCTACCGCGCGGCGGTCGATACGCCCGCGCCGAGCTGGGATATCGTCCCGGCGGCGCAGTTGCGCGGGGCGGGCCGCCCGCAGGACTGACCGCCCATGCCTGTCGACGCCGATCTCATGCCGGACAGGTCTGCCGCCCGGGCGGCGCAGGGCGAGGAGGTCATCGCCGTCATCCCCACGCTCAACGAGGCCGCGCACATCGAGGCCTGCGTCCGCTCGCTGCTCGCGGGCGATGACCGGTTGCGCGCCATCGATCTGGTCGTCGCCGACGGCGGCAGCCATGACGGGACGCAAGCCATCGTGCGGCGCCTCGGCGCGGAATTCCCGAACCTCCGCCTGCTGGACAATCCCGGTCGCCTGCAATCTGCGGCCGTCAATCTCGCCGCGCGCACGGCGGACGGCGGCCGCACGATCCTCGTCCGCTGCGATGCGCATGCCCTCTATCCGGACAACTATGTGATGCGGGTGGCGGATGCGCTGGTCCAGCGCGGCGTCGCCTCTGTCGTCGTGCCGATGGACGCCGCCGGGACAGGCTGTTTCCAGAAGGCCAACGCCTGGATCGTGGATACGCCCCTCGGTTCGGGCGGTTCAGCCCATCGCGGCGGGCGAGTGTCCGGCCTTGTGGATCATGGCCACCATGCGGCCTTCGACCTGAAAACCTTCCTGGGTCTGGGCGGGTATGACGAAACCTTCTCGCACAACGAGGATGCGGAATACGACGTCCGCCTGCGCAGGTCGGGCGGGCGCATCTTCATGGACGCCGGCATCCGGCTCACCTATTTCCCCCGCGCCGGCGTGGCCGAGCTGGCCCGCCAGTATTTCAACTACGGCAAGGGCCGCGCGCGCACGCTGATGAAGCATGGGGAGCGGCCGCGCCTGCGCCAGCTGCTTCCCCCCCTCACGCTGGTCGCCTGCGCCGCCGGCCTCGCGGTCGCTCCGGTGTGGCCGTGGGCCCTGATCCTGCCCTGCGGCTATCTGGCCGCCCTGGTCGCCGCCTCCATCGGCATGGCGGTGAAGAAGCGTTCGCCCTGCGGCCTCCTCGCCGGCCCCGCCTCCGCGATCATGCACATGAGCTGGTCCGCCGGCCTGTTGCGCCAGCTGGCGCGGGGCCGCTAATCCGCCTTCGACCCCGCCGACGCCAGCCGGTAGGCCGACCCGGCGAGCAGGGCGTAGAGCCAGACCGCAGCAGGAAGGTCGAGCGAGGAATCCGTGATTCCGTGCAGCAGCATCAGTCCGCCCGCTGCAAGCGCCATGTGTGCGAAGGCGCGCGGGCCCCGCCGCGCGATGACCGCCCGCAGGATGCGCACATGGACCGCCGCAAGCGCCGCCAGCAGCAGGGCCAGCCCGACCAGCCCCGTCTCCACTGCCCAGGCAAGCAGGACGTTGTGGGCTCCCCCAGGCGCCAGCATCGCCTTGGCGTTCTCCAGCGTCTGGCGCCTGGCGCCCTCGGCCTCCAGCGAGCCGAGACCGTGCCCGACAAGGGGGCTGTCCATCCAGCTCGCCCCATAGGCCGCCACGCGCTGCATGACGGGGGGAATCTCGGACTGGCCGAGCCCGGGCGCGACGGTCTCGTCCGACGTCCAGCCGACGACGACGCCCGCCGCCGCCAGCGCCAATGCGACGACCGGCGCCGCGATGACGCCCGCCCGCATGATCACCCCGTACCGCGCACGCCCGATGATCGGCAGCAGGTCCCACCAGGCATGCGCCAGCAGCACCGCCGCAGCAAACAGGATGCCCGGCATGGATCCCAGCAGAACAAGGCAGGTCAGCGACGCCGCCAGCAGCAACAGCCCGCCCACGCCCGCGCGCAGCAGCCGGTCCGCCGCCTGCGGAACGGCCAGCGCCTCGGCATCTGCCTGCTTCAGTATGCGCGTCACGCGGCCCAGGCCGACAATGGCGAGAAGCCCGAATGTCAGCGCGCCATTGGCCGGCGTCTCGAATGCATCCGTCAGGCTGGCGTCCGCCTCTCCCCGCGTCGTGGACACGTACGCAAAGAACATCCAGGCGCACCAGGCGACCGACGACCAGATCAGCGTTGACCACATCGCCTCCAGCGCGCCCCGTCGCCGCGCGGCCAGATGGCCGATCACCCACATTCCCCCGGCGGCCAGCAGCGTGGCCAGTTGCGGCCCGGCCCGGTGCAGCGGCCCTGCAAGCCCGGACAAGGCCGCCAGAGCAAGCACCCCGGCGCCGATCAGCATGATCGGGGAGACGGCCGCCGGGCCCGCAACTGCTAGAGCCGCGACCGCCAGCAGCAGGATCGCCGCCGACAGCGGCAGGGAGGCGGCCGGCGCCGCCGCGCCAAAGGCGAGGTTCGCCAGCGCGATCAGCAGCACGGCGGCCGCCGGCGGCAGAATCTCGCGAAGCCGCGCCTGGTCGAATCCGTCCTGCCCGCCGTGCGGGATGCGCCAGCCGGCGCCGGCCTTTCGGGACATGCCGTGTCGCCCCTTCATTGTCCGCCAGTCATCATCCGGGCTGGCCCGGCTTCGGAATCTGCGCTTGCCGCGTCCGAACGGTCCAGCGCGCTGGCGATCAGGCTGGCGAGTTCGCCGCGCTGGGCCACGAACGTGGCCGCCGGCAAATCCAGCAACCGCGCGCGTTTCGGCGCGATGAGCCCGCGATCGGCGATCAGCTGGCCGATCAGGCGCGGCAGGCTGGTCTCCAGCGGTTCCGCCACGGTGAAGCCAGCCTCGCGCGCCGTGATCCATGCGGCGGTTTCGGTTCCTGCGGGCGCGATGGCGGGCACGCCGTAATAGCCCCCCTCATAGATACGGTTCGGCAACAGCCAGACCGAGTTGTACCCCGCCTCCATGAAATCCCCGGCCCAGACCACGTCCAGCCCGGCATAGATCCGCGCCAGGTCCTCAGGCGAACGGTAGCGGCCATGGTAGGTCAGGTTCGGCGCCCCCCGAACCCTGGCCTCGAAATCCGGAATCTCGGTGAGGGCCGGGACGCCATGCAGCTCGATCCTCACCTGCGGTCCGAATGTCCTCGCGATCTCCATCAGCAGGCCGAGGCTGCGGCGGCATCGCAGCACGCCGGCCCAGCCGATCCGCAGCGGTCCGTCGGGCGTGATCCCCGGACCGGGCCGCGGGCCATAGTCGGACCCGGCGGCCAGGCGGTTCTCGACAATGGCGGGCGTGTACCGGCCCCGATGCCGCCTCTCGAAGTAATGCCTCAGGAATCCCGGCGAGGACACTACCAGCCGCCGCGTCCTGCGCAGCAGCGCCCCCTCCAGTCGCCTGAACAGGAATCCCACCGGATCTTCCCGGGTCAGCAGGCGATGCACGTCCAGCGCCTCGTAGATCACGGGGGTTTTCAGCCTTGCCCTGCGCCTGGCGAGGAAAGCGGTCGCCAGCATGTCCAGATTGCGGGCGTAGATGACATCGGCGGACGCCAGCAACTCCCTGTTTTCAGCGGCAAGACGGGCCCCCCGGAACACCGATCTGATCCGTTGCAGGTAGGCCCCGTCATGGGTTCGCCCCAGATCGATGTTCGGCCAGTCGACGGAAACCTCGTCCCGGCGGCGCATGGTGAATCCGGTCACTTCCAGGCCATCGTCGCGGAATCCCTGTACGCGACGGCGCACGGCGGCGTCGGCGGCGTCGTGGGCGAAGAAGGCGATCCGGGTCATGGAGCGGGCTGGGTGCAAACGTCGCGCCCGACCGGGACGTGCGGGCGGGCGCGAATGACCTACATCATGTCACAGGCATGTGGGTTACTGACAGTTCCGGTTGGCTCGGTGGTTGCGTGGAGCCATACAACGGCCTTCTCTTCGGGGCTGCCCTGCTCGGGAGCTTGACGTGAAACGTCCGCTGACGCGGATTCAGGAGGCGCTGGCACGCGTGGCCGAACAGGCCCGCGGCGTGGCGGGACTGTGCGCGCGGGAAGCCCGCATCCTGTGGGACCGCGCCAGGTCGCCCTTTGCCCCGAAGCCGCCCGAAAGCGGCCTGGAAACCATTGTCGCGCAAAGGCCTCCGGCCCGGGTGCCGGACGGGCGAAGGGTCTATGCGATCGGCGACATCCATGGCCGGGCGGACCTTTTGCGCAAGCTGCTGGACAATATCCAGAAGGATGCTCTGGGCGGGGATTACCGGGGCAAGCCCGTGCTGGTGTTCCTGGGGGACTATGTCGACCGGGGGATGGAGTCGAAACAGGTCATCGACCTTCTGGCCGGCAAGGCCATGTCCCCATTTGAGACGCACTTTCTGAAGGGGAACCACGAAGCCGCGATGCTGGAATTCCTGGCCGACCCGGCCATCGGGCCGCGCTGGGCTGACTATGGCGGACGGGAAACGCTGGCCTCCTACGGCGTGCGCCCGCCGCGCTCGCGCACCTCGTCGGAGGACTGGGCGCTCGCCGCGCAGGAGCTGAAGCGCGTGCTCCCGCCGGAGCATCTGGATTTTCTTCGCAGCCTCGAACTCTCGGTCCAGATCGGGGACTATCTCTTTGTTCACGCCGGCATCCGCCCGGGTGTCGGTATCGATCATCAGAGCGAGCACGACATGCTCTGGATCCGCGATGAATTTCTCAATGATCCGCGTCCGTTGGGACCCGTTGTCGTGCACGGGCATACGCCGGCGCCGCGTCCCCATCGCGACCACCGGCGCATCGGGCTGGATACGGGAGCCTATCTCACCGGGAAGCTCACGGCGGCCCGATTTGAGCATGACAGGGTCGCGTTCCTGTCCACCGACGGCGGAGTCGGGGCTGAAGCCGTGGCGCATCGTTAAGAAGGGAGGCAAGGGTTGAAGCCGTTGATGAAAGCTGTCGCCGCGATCGCGGGCCTGGGTCTCGCCATGCTGGCCGCCTGTTCGACGGGGCCGTCGATGGGCGCTCCGGCCGATCTGGCCAGCGCTGCGGGCATGGCGGCCTATCGCCTCGGCGCCGGCGACGAGATCAAGGTCACGGTTTACGGAGAGCCGGATCTGTCCGGCAACTTCGTGGTGGACGGGCAGGGCCGCATCGCCATGTCGCTGGTCGGCCAGGTGCAGGTCGGGCAGCTCACGCTGGACGAGGCCGCCGACCACCTCGAAGCCCGTTTCAAGGATGGTTACCTGCGCGATCCGCAGGTGACGGCCGAACTGGTCAAGGGGCGTCCCTATTACATTCTCGGCGAGATCAACAAGCCGGGAGAATATCCCTTCGTGTCGGGTCTCACGGTGATGAACGCCATCGCCAGCGCGGGCGATTTCACCTATCGGGCCGACAAGTCCCGCATCCTCATCAAGCGCAAGGACAGCCCGAATGAGGAGGAGGTCGTCCTGACCCCCACCACGCCCGTGCAGCCGGGCGACACCATCCGTATCCGCGAGCGCTTCTTCTAGGGGGATGCGGCATGACCGGTCCACATGCGGCGACCGGACTGGTCCTCGCGCTCGCCTTCGGTGCGGGCGCCCCGGCCCATGCCCAGGACGCGCCGGCGTCCGACACGCTGCTCGCCGGCGTCTCCTGTACGGGCGAGGGGCAGGCCGACAGGATCATGCTGAACGCCGCCCGGCTGGCGGCCGGGTTCGATGTGGTTAACGCCGAACTGGCCCGGATCGGCGCCGATCCGGCCGTCTGCGCCGCCATCCAGCGCGCCGCGATGGAGGTGTCGGGCGAGTTGTCAGGACCGGTCGCGCAGGAACAGGCCGACATGCGCGCCAGCGCCCGCGCGCGTCTCGAGGCTGTGCTGCGCGAGGCGGAAGCCAGCGCCGCAACGGCCCGGTTTGAGGTCGGTCCGCCGCCCCGCCGCCTGACGCGCGGCGCCGGCCGCGAGGATTGACCGCCATGAGAGCCGGACCCGCGAGACGCAGACATCGCCTGCTGCGCGAGACGGGCCAGCAACCGGCCCCGATCTTGCTACCTCCCCCGGGAGTCTCCCGCAGCCTGTCGAAGGTGAACCTTAATGAAGCCCGTCCTCAAGGCCCTCCTGCTGTCGTCCGCCCTTGCCGCCCTGGCTGCCCCCGTCGCGATGGCGCAGGATGACACGAACCCGTTCCTGCGCGGACGTTACACCTCGGTGACGGAGCGCGAGCAGCCCGAATTCGATCCGGAGCCCGTGCGCGCCGGCGCCTTCAACATCTGGTCGAGCCTCGGCGCCTCGGCCGAGTACAACGACAACATCTTCGCGACGCCGGCCAACGAGGAGAGCGACACCATTCTCCGCCTGCGTCCGCGCGTCGACGTTCGCTCCAACTGGTCGGTCCACGAGATCGCAGCCGGCGGCGAGATCGACCACAAGGAGTACAGCGACTTCGGAGACGAGTCCTCGACCGACTACTACGCATTCCTGAACGGGCGTCTCGACGCCACGCGCAACCTCATGTTCCGCGCGGGCGTGGACGCCGGTTCGTTCACCGAGGAACGCTATCAGGCCGCCTCCTTCGGCGCCACCGAGCGCGCTTCCTTCGATCGCGTCGGCGCCTTCGCGCAGGGCATCTACCGTGTGGACCGCTGGCAGGTCGAAGCCACCGTGGGCGCGACGGAAGAGGAGTTCGACCAGGCGACCCAGCAGTTCCGCGACAACACCACGAATTACGTGAACGCCCGGCTGTCCTACGCCATCTCGCCTGACGTCGCCGTCTTCGTGCAGGGCTACCGCGCGGACCAGGACTATGGCTCGTCCGACCGCGACGGCGTGCGCACCACGGTCGATGCCGGCGTCAACTTCGAGCTGGCGGCCCCGTTCCGCGGCGAGATCGCCGTGGGCGCCTTCCAGGACGATCGCGACAACCCCGCCTTTGGCGACATCGACGGCTTCAACGTCCGCGCCAATGTCGAATGGTTCCCGACGCAGCTGACGACCGTGACCTTCACCGCCAACCGCGGCGTCGTCGATCCTGGCCTTGCCACGTCGGCCTCCGCCGTCAACACCACCTACGGCGTCCGCGCCGATCACGAACTGCTGCGCAACCTGCTGCTGTTCGCCAGCCTGCGCGAGGAGACGAACACCTATGAAGGCGTCGCCATCGACCGCGAGGACGAGGCCCTGACGGCCGCCGTTGGCCTGGCGTGGAAGCTCAACAAGCACGCCCGCTTCGAGCTTCAGTATGCCGGGCGGTCGCAGGATTCGCGCGGCGCCAATGCCGGGCCGGACATCGACCAGAACATCATCAGCGCGGGGATCCGCATCTATCCGTAGCGCCCGCCGCGCGTAATGTGCGGGGCGCTGCATTCGGAGCACGACCATTGAACCAGGTCTATCCAGTCGATGTGACGACAGGCCATCCGCGGGCGGTCGGGTCGACGCCGTCCGCCGCGGGCGAGGGCGAGAACGTCATCACCCTCCAGCGCATCATCCGCGCCGTGCGTCGCCGCATGGGCGTGATGCTGGCCGTGTTCGCGCTCACCTTTGCCGCCGTCGCGATCCACACCTTCCAGCTTCAGGCCTCCTACACCGCCACCTCGCGCGTCATCATCAACTCGCGCGACCAGCGCATCGTGGATATCGGCGCGGTCCTGTCGGGCATGCCCGCCAACGCGGCGATCGTCGACACCGAGGCGGAAATCCTGCGCAGCCGTTCGCTGATCGAGAAGCTGGTCAAGAAGCTGGATCTCACCAGAAATCCCGAATTCAACTACGCCTTGGCCGAGCCAAGCAGAATCAACCAGGGCGTTGACGGCCTCAAGGCGTTCATCAAGGGGGTGCTCCCCTTCGGCAAGCCGGCCCCGGCCGAGGCGCCTCCGGAGGACCCAGCCGCCGCCGAGCGCGCCACGCTGGACAGCGTGATTTCCGCCGTGCGCAACGCGATCTCGGTGAATCGCGTCGGCTCCACCTACATCATCGAGATCAGCGCCTCCAGCCGCGACCCCAGGATGGCCGCCCGGCTCGCCAACACGCTGGCCGAGGTCTATCTCGACAACCAGCTCGACACCAAGTTCGCCGCCAACCGCCGCGCCCGCGAATGGCTGAACAACAGCGTCGCCGCCCTGCGGGAGGAGTTGCGCGAGGCGGAAAGCCGCGTCGAGGCGCACCGCGCCGCCACCGGCCTGCTGCGTTCGGGCGGCGACACGCTGACCGAACAGACCATCCGCGAGATCAACGCCCAGCTCGCCACGGCGCAGTCCGACTACGCCACCAAGAGCGCCCGCCTGCGCAACCTCAACGAGCAGATGCGCGCCGGCAGCGGCATCGACTCGATCGCGGAGGCCCAGAACTCGCAGACCATCGCCAACCTGCGCGCCGCGCAAAGCGCGCTGACGGCCCGCAAGGCCGATGTCGTCCGCCGCTATGACGTGAAGCACCCCGAATATCTCAAGGTGATCGCCGAAGAGCAGGACAACGCCCGCCAGATCGAGGCCGAGCTGCAGCGCATCGCGTCCTCGCTCGAGCAGGAAGTGATGATCGCGCGCGAGCGCGTCAACAGCCTGCAGGGCAGTCTCAACCGCGCCAAGGCCGAACTGGCGGCGAACAACCGCGCCGGCGTCGAGCAGGCTGCGCTCGAGCGCGACGCGCAGGCGACGCGCACGCTGTTCGAGGAGTTCAACAACCGCTTCAAGGAAACCAACGAGCTCGACGGCATCACCGAGGCCGACGCCGTGGTCGACAGCTACGCCCCCGTCCCCGGCGCGCCCAGCTTCCCGAACACCGGTCTCAACCTGGCCCTTGGGTTCATGCTGGGCCTTGCGCTCGCAGGTCTCGTCGGCCTCATCCTTGAACTTCTCGACAACTACATGTCCACGCCGGAGGAGGTGGAGCAGGTCGCCGGCGCTCCCTTCATCGGCCAGATTCCGCTCCTGCCCCCGGCCGGCGGCTTCACCAAGTCGCGTGTCAGGCCGGCGGAATATCTCGTGGAGAAGCCGCATTCGGGCTTTGCGGAAGCCTTCCGCCACCTGCGCGCCTCGATCATGTTCGCCGATATCGACAAGGCCGCGAAGACCGTGGCCGTCGTTTCCTCGCTGCCGGGCGAGGGCAAGACGAGCATCACCTATTGCCTGGGCCGCATGGCCGCCATGTCGGGGGCAAAGACCATCGTTCTCGACGGCGACATCCGCCTGAAGCAGCTCACCGAGATTTCCGGCATGAAAACGGAAGCCGGCCTGCTGGAATATCTGTTCGGCGAGGCGCGGCTGGAGGATGTGGTGAAGACCGACAAGGCGACCGGCCTTCACGTCCTGCCGCTGTCGGACCGCAGGCATACCCCGCGCGACGTGTTCGGCAGCCGCGCCTTTGACGCCCTGCTGAAACTGCTTCGGGAAACCTATGACCTGATCGTCATCGACACGGGCCCGATCCTGCTGATGGCGGAAACCCGCATCGTCACGTCGAAGGTGGACCAGGTCGTCGTCGCCACGCGCTGGCGCAAGACGCACCGCAACACGCTGCGCGACACGATGAAGATCCTGCGCGATTTCCACGCCAATGTGGCGGGCGTCGTGCTCACCTTCGTGGACCTGCGCAAGCGCGCGCATCAGGGCTACGAATCCGCCAGCTACAGCGCCTACGCGAAATACTATCAGGACGTGTAGGCGGTCACGGATGGCCGGGGGGCCAGCGCCTCGCACCTTCGGGTGCGGGGCGCGACTGTTTTGGGCGACGCGCCGGGACGTCCTCCCTGCGCCATCCGTCCCGGCCCCGCAACGGGTGGAACAGCAAGCTCCCGGAACCTGC
>CAZTMG010000038.1:13699-17998 GCA_964614815.1 uncultured Rhizobium sp.
TCAGGATGAGGACCGGGGATGTTGCACGAAGTGGATATATCGGCGCCCACCGGCCTTATCCTGGGGGCCTCGCGCAGCCAGGCGTCTCCACGGATGCAGGCCGGCCGCGACAGCCCTCAGGAACAAAGCCCCGGACGGCGGCCGCCATCCGGGGCTCTGAACCTGGCCCGTCACGCGGATCAGCTGAAACCGATCCAGCGGCCGCCGGCTGCGGTGGCGACCCAGGAAAGGATCGACATCACCGCAATCAAGCGGGCGACGCGCCCGCCGGGCGTAGCGTCCTGCCTGTAGATCTCGTAGCCGGTCAGGGCCACGAACAGCAGTCCGCCGATCCAGCTGGCCATGATGCTCCAGTTCTGCAGTTCGATGCTCTCGCTGGCGAAGCCCACGATCCAGTAGCTGATGACCACGGACCCGAACAGCAGGACGAAGGCGCCGAGCGCGATCCAGCGCGTGCGCTGGCCGAAGATGACCAGGATCGCATAGGCTGCCGCGATCACATAGAATGTGCCGGGGTTGAGCCCGTCGCCGGTGGCGAACACGCCCATCGCGAACAGGAACAGCAGCATGGCGACGCCCGCCAGATACAGGGCGTTCCGGCTGACCTGGCCTTCAGACCTGGCGATGGAGTTGACCACGCCGAACGTGAAGATCAGGGCGGCGACCATCGAGACCATCTTCACGAAGAAGGCCGCCGATGTGTAGAGCCGCTCGGCGTTGAGTCCGCCGATCACCAGACCCGTGCCGATCACGATCGAGGCGCCGACGATGTGCCAGACGCGCAGGTTGCGCTCGATCACCGAGGGCGGCTCGTCGGTCAGCCCCGCGCCCAGCAGGCGCAGGTTCATTACGATCACGCATCCGCCCAGCAGGGCCAGCCCGATCAGGTGGATGGCGCCGAACGGCGCATAAAGGTCGCCGATATAGGAGAAGGGCGGCGTCTTGACGATGTTGGCGACGAAGTCGGCCGCTCCCGGGAAGAGGTCTCTGAAGGTCATGGATCAGTTCTCCTGGCCAGGCGTCGGGGCCGCGGGTTGATCGGTCGTTCCGGGATCGGGCGGAGGCTCTCCGAACGGGTTCTCCGGCGGATTCGCGAACGGATTGACCCCGCCGCTCTTCAGCGGGTCCTCGTCCGCCTCCTCCTCGAGCATCCGCTCCTCTTCCTCGAGGGCGTCGAGATCGAGATCCCTGTAGAGCAGGTCGCACTCCTGGAAGGCGTAGAGAAAGGAGCCGCGCTCGACCTTGTCGCACTTGTACCAGTCATACGCGATGAAGCGGCCGAAGATGATGATCAGGATCCAGCATGTCATCGAGATGGCGCCGGAGAGCCGCACGGCCGCCGGCGGCGTCGGATCGGCGTCCCATGCCGCCTGCGATTTCTGGACCATGAAGTGGAACCAGAAGATGTTGATCGAGGCGATCACCAGGAAGATCATCTTCAGGCGAAACCACATGTCGTGGTAGAAGAAGGTCGCCGGCTGCCGGCCGAACATTGTCACCAGCCCGGTGAACACCATCATGCCGAAGGCCGCCATGGTGATCGGCAGGACGCGGTCATTGAGCTTGGAGAAGGGCGTGTTGCGGAATGCAACGCCCATCATCCTGAGGTCGATGATCCAGATCGTCCCGGCGAAGAACATCAGCGTCAGGACGTGCGTGCCCTCGAACATGGGCCACAGGTTCTTGGAGCTGTTCAGCGCCTGCGACCAGGACTGCCCGTCCGGACTCGTCTTGCCGAGGTCGTACTGCAGCCAGTTCAGGAAATCGTAGAGCAACTTGTCTCTCCCCTCGTGGACCCCGTTTTTATGGGCACGGTGGCCCAGCTAAAAGTTCGTTCGCCTTGATTGCAGTCAAGGCCGGCGGGCTTACTCCCCAGGAGGCGGCTCGCGCCCCGGCAGCGGCTTCAGCGTGGGATCGGGCCCCATCGCGCCGCCCGTGACATAGCGGTTGTGGCAGGCGACGCAGGCCTGGTACATGTCGGACCCGGCATTGAAGAAGGCGACCTTGTCGCGCGCCAGCGCCGCCGCCTGCGCCTTCATCGCGGCGTCGTAGAGCTGGTGTGCGGCGTCGACCCAGGCGCGGTCGTCGTCCAGAGGACGGCCGGGCAGCAGCAGCAGGTTCGACGCCTCGGCGATTGAGAACGCTGCGCTCTCGGCGGCGTGCCAGCCATCGTCATCGGTCGGGAACAGCTCCTTGATGTCGTCGCCGATGATCCACCCCTGACGGCGCCAGACGCCAAAGGCGTTGTAATCGATGACATGCGCCATCAGATCCTGGAGCGACACGTCCGTGCGGAAATCGTCCAGCGTGGCGGCGCCCATGCGGTCGCCGGGGGGCAGGCTGGAGGCTGGCTTGGCGGAGCTGCCGGTATCCGGCGAACACGCGACGAGGGTGAGCGCCGCGATGAGCGCTGTGGGCAGATATTTCATCTCCACTCCCCTTGGGCGCCTGCGGCGTGGACGGCGTGTTCGCCTGTCCCGGCCGCTTGCGCAAGACTTTCCTCCATTTGGGCAGGCTAGCCCGGCCGTCCGCTGCACGCCATGGCCTAGGTGTCGCACGCTTGTGAGATGAAACGCATGAATATGCCCGAACCGTCGGTGTGCGGGTCTTTCGCCTGCGGGGCAATGGCTGTACAGCGCAGGGAAACCCGGCGCCGGGGACTGGCGGGCACAAGGGACGGAGGCGACTGTGATCGGTTCGATGACGAGGCGCGGCATTCTTGCCGCAAGTGCAGCATTGGCCTTGGCGCTGGGCGCCTGCCAGACCGGGCCGGCCGGTCCTGACCTGGCCGCCTCCTCGCTCGTGATGGGCGATGCGACCGAACTGGGTTTCGACACGGCCAGGCTCGATGCGATCACGCTCGCCCTGAAGGCCGATGTGGCGTCCGGCAAGATTCCCGGCGCCTATCTGCTGATCGGCCGCCACGGCAAGGTCGCCTATGAACAGGGCTTCGGCGTTCAGGGGCCGGGCCAGACTACGCCCGTCTCCAGCGAAACCATCTTCCGCATCTTCTCGATGACCAAGCCCGTCGTCGCCGTCACCGCCATGACGCTGGTGGAGGAAGGCAAGCTCGATCTCGATGCGCCGGTGTCGGACTACCTGCCGGCCTTCAAGGACATCAAGGTCTGGCAGAAGGAAGGCGATCCGACGCCGGCCACGAAGCCGATGCTGATCCGCCATCTGATGAGCCACACCTCGGGCATCATCTACTCCTTCATCCAGCCCACCTCGCCGATCGCCAAGGCCTGGATCGCTGGCGGCGAGCAGCGCCAGGACCTGTCCGCGAAGGATTGGTCCGAGCAGGTGATCGCGAAGCTGCCGATGATCGCCGAACCGGGCGCGGCCTGGAACTATTCGCAGGGCCTCGACGTGCTGGGCGGCGTGATCGAGAAGATCACGGGCCAGACGCTTGAAGAGGCGGTGCGCGAACGCGTCACCGGGCCTCTCGGCATGACGGACACGGCCTTCGTCCAGCCCGCCGAAAAGGCCGCGCGCTTCGCCCAGTCGCAGAAGCAGGACCCGCTCTATTACGACTACACGATGAAGCGGATCCTCTATGCCGGCGGCGGAGGCCTGTCGTCGACAGCGGAAGACTATCTGCGTTTCGGGACGATGCTGGCGAACAAGGGCGAATTCCGCGGCGTACGCATCCTGAAACCGGAAACGGTCGACCTGATGCTGGTCGACCAGACCACGCCGGAGATACGCGCGAAGGGCCTGTTCTTCCCAGGGCCCGGCATGGGCTTCGGCCTCGGCGTCTCGCTCGTCATCGACGACACCAAGCAGCGCCCCGGCAACGGCACATTCTCATGGAACGGCATCGCCGGCACTGAATGGTGGTACGATCCCAAGAATGACCTCTTCATGATCTTCATGATCCAGGATCGCGCGCTGCTCTCCGAATACCAGCGCAAGAACCGCACCTGGATCTACGACGCGCTGGTCAAGCCGTAGGCGCATCGCGGATCTGAAAGCAGAGGGCGGCGCCGCAAGGAGCCGCCCTTCCTTTTTCGTGTCGGGGCGGAGCCTACTCCGCCGGATGCAGGCTCTCGTGCAGCGGCGTTGCAAGCTCCTCGCGCTGGAGCTTGCGCTCCACGTCGCGCGGGCTGCCCGTGCGCCGGGCCAGCAGGGCATAGGCCGCGGGCACCAGCACCAGCGTCACGAACATCGCCGCGGTGACGCCCGACAGGATCACCACGCCGATAGCGGAACGCGTCTCCGAGCCTGCGCCATGGCTGAAGATCAGCGGGATGGCGCCTGCGATGGCTGTCAGGGACGTCATCACGATGGGGCGGAAGC
>CAZTMG010000039.1:0-6767 GCA_964614815.1 uncultured Rhizobium sp.
CTGGAAAGCCAGGAAAGCTTCGGCGGAACCTGGCTGACCCACCGCTACCCGGGCATCCGCTCGGACAGCGACCTCTATACCTTCGGCTATCGCTTCAAGCCATGGGTCGGCCCGCCCATCGCGTCCGCTTCCGAAATCCTGAAATACATGGGCGAGGTGATCGCGGAAAACGACCTTGGGGGCCACATCCGCTACGGTCACACGATCACCCGGGCCGTGTGGTCGGGCGAAACGAACCGCTGGACGGTCGATGCGGCGACCGCCGATGGCGAGACGGCGCGCATCACCTGCGGTTTCCTCTGGATGTGCCAGGGCTATTATCGCCATTCGCAGGGCTACACCCCCGACTGGCCCGGCATGGCGTCCTTCAGGGGACCGATCGTTCATCCGCAGAACTGGCCGGAGGATCTGGACTACAAGGGCAAGCGGATGATCGTGATCGGCTCGGGCGCGACGGCGGCGACGCTGGTGCCGGCCGTCGCCGGCGATACGGCGCATGTGACCATGCTGCAGCGCTCGCCGACCTGGTTCATTCCCGGACGGAACGCGATCGAGATCGCCGAGCAGCTGCGCGCGCTGCAGGTTGATGAGGCCTGGATCCACGAGATCACGCGCCGGCAGATCCTCAAGATGCAGGACGACTTCACACGACGTTCGAGAGAAGAGCCGGAGGCGGTGAAGAAGGAACTGCTGGACGCCGTGAAACTATTCCTGGGCGAGGACTTCGACATCGCCACGCATTTCACGCCGCGATACCGCCCATGGCGCCAGCGCATCGCCTTCATACCCGATGGCGACCTGTTCAGGAGCATCGCCTCGGGCAAGGCCTCGGTCGTGACCGACGAGATCGAGCGCTTCACCGAGAAAGGGATACTGCTCAAGTCCGGCCGGGAACTGGAGGCGGACATCATCGTGACGGCTACGGGCTTCGACCTCAGCCCGCAGGGCGACATCGACCTTGAGGTCGACGGCAAGCGCGTGGAGATGAAGGACACGGTCACCTGGCGGGGCATGATGTTCACGGGCCTGCCCAACCTGGTGTGGGTGTTCGGCTATTTCCGCGCCAGCTGGACGCTGCGGGTGGACATCGTGGCGGACTTCGTCTGCCGCCTGCTGGCCCACATGAAGAAGACCGGGGCGAAGCGGGTCGAGGTGGCGATCCCGGAACGGCTCAGGGACATGAAGCTTCTGAGCTGGATCGACCCGGAGGACTTCAACCCGGGCTATATCATGCGCGGCCTGCACCTGCTGCCGCGGCGCGGCGAGGAACGCGAGTGGCAGCATACGCAGGACTACTGGAACGAGAAGGATGAGTTCCCGAAGATCGATCTCGACGGCGAGGCGTTCGTGTATGATGGCGGGAAGGCGTTGGCTCAGGGAGAGCCCATGAGGCTGTCACGATGACCTTGGCGGCGGCGCTGGCTTGAGCAGCGGCCCAACTTCGCCAGGCGTTTCGAGCCGCTGTTCGATCTGCACGCGGCGGGCGGCGTGCGTTTCGCCGTCACCACCGTCACCATCGCGAGGTGCTGACCGGGCCGTTGCAGAAGAACGACGACGCACTCGCCCGGCGATATCGCGCGGTGCTGGAATCGTGGCGCGTGGTGGAATTGAGCGCGGGTCTTGCGGAAGATGCGGCGCGTCTGCGGGCGCGGCTCAAGCTGAAACTGCCTGACGCCATCCAGGCCGCCAGCGCCCTTGCCATAAACGCCGATGCGCTGGTGACGCACGACCGCGACTTCAGCCGGCTTTCCGCTCTGCGCGTCATCAGCTAGGCCTACCCCACGAACGCCTTTTCGATGACGAACTCTCCGGGGTCGGCGTTGGAGCCTTCCCTGAGGCCGGCTTTCTCGACGAGGCGCTTGACGTCGGTGAGCATGTCCATCGAGCCGCAGACCATGACGCGGTCGTGAGCCGGGTCGAGCGCCGGGACGCCGAGGTCGGCGAAGAGCTGGCCATCCTCGATGCAGGCGGTGATGCGCTTCCGGTTGGGCCAGGGCTCGCGCGTGACCGTGGTGTAGTGGACGAGGCGATGGACGTGCTCTCCCACCAGCGGGTCGTCCTTCAGCGCGGCGACCAGTTCCTCGCCGTATTTCAGCTCGCCGACCTGGCGGCAGGTGTGGGTGAGGATCACCTGCTCGAAGCGCTCATAGGTTTCCGGGTCGCGGATGATCGAGGCGAAAGGGGCGATCCCCGTGCCCGTGGAGAACAGGTAGAGGCGCTTGCCGGGCGTGAGCGCGTCATGGACCAGCGTGCCCACGGACTTGCGGCCGAGCAGGACCCTGTCGCCCGGCTTGATGAGCTGGAGCTTCGAGGTGAGGGGACCGTCCGGAACCTTGATCGAGAAGAACTCGAGCTCCTCGTCCCAGCTCGGGCTGGCGATGGAGTAGGCGCGCAGCAGCGGCTTGCCGTTGTCGCCCGGCAGGCCGATCATCACGAACTCGCCCGAGCGGAAGCGGAAGGCGGACGGACGGGTGATGCGGAAGGCGAACATGCGGTCGGTGTAGTGTTTCACCGTGAGGACGGTTTCTTCCGTGGGCGCGTTGGGCGATTTCGCCTTTTCGACGGATGGGGCGGCGGCTTCGGTCATGGCGTCCTGGAAGGTCCTGATATGGGGAGGTCCTGACGGGGCCCGTCCGGCCCTGTTCTTGCGGTCTGCACCTAGGGTCTCAGGCCCGCAAAAGCAACTAATGCCAATGTTTAGCGGCCGGGGAGCCATGGAAATCATGTCGCGGGAAGCCTTCGCCATAATCTCGCCCGCCACGCCTTTTTGATACCGTGGCGGGGCGAACGGCCTTACTGTAAGGGCAGGCCCCGGGCCGATCGCCGCGGGCGACTGGTCAGGAAAGTCTGGAGTTGGACCCAAGCCTTGCCGCGTATCCTCAGCATAGTGCTCGGCGCGATGGCGCTGATTGCGGCCGTGGTCGGCATCCGCTCGCTGATGTCGGGCGGGGATTCCGTCGTCCAGGTGCCGGCGATCGCCATTCCGACGCTCGACAAGGCCCTGCCGGGGGAAGGCGAGATTCATGGCGGGACGGTGGAGTTCGTGCGCTCGCGGGCCGAGACGCGGACGCTGTATCTCAAGCTGGGCGCACGCAGCGCGGCGGAGGTCGCTCCCGTGGCGTTCGGCGCGCCGGGCAAGGTGACGGCCCTGCCGGTTCAGGAAGGCGCGATCGTCGAGGCCGGCCAGCTCCTGTGCGGGCTCGAAGGCGAGGGCGCCGGCGCGCGCCTCAAGGCGGCGGAGGCCAATGTCGCCAGGGCCCGTGCGGAGCACAGGCAGAACACCGAATGGCAGGCCAATGGATGGGTCAGCCCGGCGCGCGTGAGGCAGTCGAAGTCGGCGCTGGATGAGGCGCAGGCCGCGCTCGAAAGCATCCGCAACGACATCGCGCAGCGCCAGGCCGTGGCGCCGTTCCGCGGCGTCTTCGAGAAACGCAACGCAACGCTGGGACAATTCGTGCAGATGGGCGCCTCCTGCGGCGTGGTGGTGCGGCTTGATCCGATCACGTTCGTAGCGGGCGCGCCGGAGAAGCAGGCCGTGCGCGTGCGTGTCGGGGCGCCCGTGCGGGTGAAGCTGCCGACCGGGCGCGAGGTGAACGGCGTGGTGGAAAAGGTCGCGAGCGTCGCCGACCCCCAGACGCGGAATTTCGAGGTCAAGGTGACGGCGCCGAACCCGGACAATACCATCGGCGTCGGCGGGGCGGCGGAGCTGCGCATCAATATCGGCATGGGCAAGGCCCATCGCATCAGTCCCAATCTTCTCAAGGCCGACGCGCAGGGCCGCATCGGCGTCTACTATCTCGATGTCGGCGGCGTCATCGGGTTCGCGCCGGCGGACATCGTCGACGAGACCATCGACGGCGTGTGGGTCACGGGCCTGCCGGACGAGACGCAGCTGGTCGCCGAGGGACAGAACGGCGTCGCCACGGGGATGCGCGTGACGCCTGTGGTGCGCGACACGCCGGCAGGCGGCTGATCCTGCTCCTCTACTCCTCGCGGACGCCCCGGTGCTTCGCCTCGAACTCCGCAGTGCGCGGCGCCTGTGCGTAGCCTGAGCCGAGGAAGAGCTTCAGCTCGCGCTTGCGGCGGGGCGAGATCGGGACTTCGAGATAGCCAAGCTCGCGGATGGAGGCGAAATCCGCGCGGATCATGGTCCGCAGGCCGGCTGCGCTGCTGGCGATGAGGACGCCGCCGTCCTCGCCGGGCTGAATCCTGCCCGCCTGTTCGGCATGGCTCCGCGGAGACGGTCCGCGCTGCCAGGCGCGCAGGGGGGGCATGTCGCGATTGCGGCCATAATAGTCGAGCGCATGCCAGATCTCGCGATCGTCCACCATGATGGCGCTCGCGTCGAGCTGTCGCGCGCGCGCGGCGAGCTGGTCCGTCGTCTCGCGCCAGCCGCGCACGCCCTTCATGGCGCTCGAGGCGTTAGCGGCGTCGGCAAGGCCCGGGAAAATCCAGAAGATGTTGAACAGCAAGCCGATGATCGCGTTGACGGCCAGGCCTGTCTTGAGAAGCGGGGAGACCTTCAACCTTCCGAACGCGCGGTCGATCCACGCCGCAAGGAGTATGCTGGCGCTGGGAATCGATGAGGCCGTCCAGTTCGCGTGGGCGCGTGACATGATCTCCTGCGTCAGGATCACCAGCATGGCCGGGGCGAAGAAACCGATCAGCCAGACCTCGCGCGCCGAGGTTTCGGGATCCGTCCGTCCGGCCAGGAAAAAGCATCCTCCGAGCAGGAGGAGGAGCGTGACGGGGCCGAACAGGGCGGCCTGGTCCTGGAGATAGGTGAGAATGTGGGAGGGATCAAAGCCGGCGCTTGCGAGGTTGGCGTTGTCGGCCGTGTGGCTGACGGTGGCGAAATCGTTGGCGATGTTCCACCAGAGGTTCGGCGCCAGCACGACAAGCGAAGCCAGGATCAGCACGGCCCCGGCCGGCGAGACCAGCGCCTTGCGCGTGTTGCGGTCGAGCGCGGCGGCGATGGCGACGCCCCCGTAGAGGTAGAGCGCGGCATACTTGCCGAGCATCGACAGGCCGATGAGCGCCCCCGCCAGCGCCGCGTTGCCGAAGGCCGGCGCCTCGCGGAACCGCCAGAGGAAATACATGGCCATGGCCGAGGCTGGCAGCAGCACGGCGTCGGTCGTGATTATCGCCGAAGACAGGCCTATGCCCGGCGTCAGCAGATAGATTGCGGCGGCCCACGCTCCGATGCGCGCCGTGAACATTCGGCGGCCGAGCAGGAAGAGGAAGAAAGCGCCCACGCCATGGAGGGCCGGCGCGAATATGCGGATCGCCCATTCGCTGTCGCCGAAAATGGCGGTCGAGAGGGCGATGATCCAGGCGATCAGCGGAGGCTTGGAGTAGTAGCCGAAGTCGAGCGTCTGGGCCCAACGCCAGTACTGGGCTTCGTCGGGGCTTATCTCGCTCGGGGAGGCGATCACCACCGCCATCCGGTACGCGGCAACGACACCGATCAGGAGCGCGGCGCAGGCCGGCGGGTTGCGCCGCCAGAGATCGGAAAGGAAGGCCATGAAGGATAGGGTCCGGATCAGGTCGCGGCATACTCTACAGGCTCGTTGCGCGCGCCTGAAGCCCGGTCGTTTGGCGCCGTTGCGGCGGGGAGGCGGAGGCTGCGCCTTTCCGTCCCGTCCGGCGTGGCGCCGGGGCCACAACGCATGGAGAAAGCTGAGCGCTTTTCGGGCCTCGCAGCCTGAAACCGGGGCGCCTGCTTCAAGGCCAGGCGGTGTTGCCTGGGCGCCTCCATGGGCCGGTCCTCACGCGATGTCGCGGCATCGTCCAAACGCCGAAAATGCCGCGGCGCGGAAATTTCGGTAAGTATCAATGGCCAATGCTGCAAGGGCGGCGGGTGACGGACTGTGGAAAACTTGTCGCATGCCCCGCCCCTGAGGGCAGGAGCTTGCGTGCATGCCGCCAAACAGGCCGCGGGCATGCGTGCAGGCCCGTCAACAAACATTCATATGCCGGTCATTGAGCGTCCGCAGCCGACAGGCTATCGGCGCGCATGTTCGAGAGGGGCAGAGGCGCCCCGTCTCAGGTGGCCGAGGGGTGACAATGATCAACTTCAAGAAACTGGCAGGTGGTGTGGCGATCGCTGCGATGTCCGCGGCGCTGACGCCGGTGGCCTTTGCGCAGGTGACGACGTCGGGCGTACAGGGCTCGGTGACCAATGCAGACGGCACGGCTGCCGGCGATGCGACCGTCACGATCGAGGACTCGCGTACGGGCCTGACGCGCTCCGTCATCACCACGCCGACCGGCGCGTTCGACATCCGCGGCCTCAATGTCGGCGGTCCGTATACGATCACCGTGTCGGCGCCCGGCAAACAGTCCACGCAGGTCACGGACGTTTACCTGAACCTCGGCTCGTCCACGAACGTGAACCTCGCCTTCTCCGGCTCGACCGCGACGGATGTGATCGTGATCACGGCGACCCAGGCCGGCGCGACGCCGATCGCCATCGGCCCCGCCTCGGTGTTCTCGGCCGAGGATCTCGCCGAGAAGCCGGCGATCAACCGCGACGTCAAGGACATCATCCGCAACGACCCCCGCATCTATCTCGACCAGACGGCCGGCGGCACGGCCGGCACGGACGGCGTGCAGTGCGCCGG
The DNA here is from genome assembly GCA_964614815.1 of uncultured Rhizobium sp. GTDB lineage: Bacteria > Pseudomonadota > Alphaproteobacteria > Caulobacterales > Hyphomonadaceae > UBA7672. Next base: position 6,624 of record CAZTMG010000039.1, read on the forward strand.
CTCCTCGCCGCGCTTCAATTCGGTGACGGTCGACGGCATCGGCCTCAACGACGGTTTCGGCCTCAACAACAACGGCTATCCGACGGAGCGCCTGCCGTTTCCGTTCGACGCGGTCCAGCAGGTCTCGGTCGAGCTTGCGCCGTT